>NZ_JBLFFI010000002.1:0-474616 GCF_051400595.1 Sphingomonas larreae | reverse complement strand
GTGGCGCGAGTGACGGGGCTCGAACCCGCGACCTCCGGCGTGACAGGCCGGCGCTCTAACCAACTGAGCTACACCCGCAATGGTCGCGTCAGCCCGGAACGGCCCGCTGCGACGATCGACGGTCATGCTTGGATCTGCGGCCTCCCCAAAGGGTGGCGCGAGTGACGGGGCTCGAACCCGCGACCTCCGGCGTGACAGGCCGGCGCTCTAACCAACTGAGCTACACCCGCTTGCAGAAGCGTGAGGCGCGCCAACTAGGCGGCACGCCGGGGGCTGTCAACGGCTATTCGGCGTCTTTGTCGCCGCGCCGCGCGAGCACGCCGGGACGCCCCTCGCGGGTGCGGGTCAGCGTGCCGTGCTCGAACAAGAAACCGGCGATATCGGGGCGACCCGCAGCGGACAGGATGGTCTGCACGATGATCAGGATCGGCACCGCCAACAGCGCGCCCACTGTGCCCCACACCCAGCCCCAGAAGGAGATGGAGATCAGGATCATCACCGGGTTGATGGTGAGCCGGTGCCCAACGATCAGCGGCGTCACCACGTTCGCCTCGATCAGATGCGCGCCATACATGATCGCTGGCGCCGAGAGCGCAGTCCAGACGTCGCTGAAGGTCATCAGCCCGCCCACCGCGAGCAGCAGCGCCGCCACCACCGGCCCAAAATAGGGGATGTAGTTGAGCAGCGCGACGATCCCGCCCCACATCAGCGGGAACGGCATGCCGAGCAGGTGCAGCGCGCCGGCGATGATCGCGCCAAGCGCGACGTTGATCACGGTGATCGTCCCTAGATACGAGGACACGTCGTCGACCATCTCCTGCAGCACGCGCGCGGTCGCCATCGCGCCGCCGAAGCTCGCGCGCTCGGTGATCATCCGCTCGCGCGTGCGGGTCCAGCCCGACAGGAAGAAGAAGGCGACCAGGATCGCGTAAAACACCTGGATGATCACCGCGGGCGCCGAGGTGGCGGCGAGCTCGACGATCGAGCTGGGCGGCGCCACCGCCGCGGTGGGCGACGGGCGCACCGGCGTGCTGGCGATCTGCCGCAGCGTGCGATTGGCGTATTTCTCGAGACTGGAATAAAGATCGAGCAGCGGCGCGAGATTGTCCTGGATGCGCCCGATCCGCGACGGCAGCAGTCGGAAGAATTCTGTCGCAGGTACGACAATGGCGGCAAGCGCCACATTGGCGATCACCAGGAACAGCAGCACGCAGATCAACGCCGCCAACGCTGACGGCAACCGCCGCCGCTCGAGCCACTCGAGCAGCGGAATCAGCGCCAGTGCCACCACCAGCGCCACCGCGGTGGGCATGAAAAACTCCGCACCGGCCTTGAGCGCGAACGGCAGGCCGAGCATCAGCCCGAGACCGGCAGTGAGCGTCAGCGCGGCGAGCAGACGGTCGCGCCGTTGCACGGTTTGCGGATCACCCTCGCCGGATAGCGCCGCGAGGTCGGGGGAGAGCGGCGCCGGCACCGGCGGGGACGTAAGATCAGCCATATGCAGATACCTGTGTCGCGAGAGTCGGCCGGGGGCGCACGCCGACGGCGCTCATGCGGCGGCGGCCTGCCACGGCCCCTCATCGAGATAGAGGTAGTCGGGGTCGAACTCGCCCACGCGCGCCAGGCCCGCCTCGTCGAGAATCGTCACCGTGCCGCGCGCCACCTCGACCAATCTGTCCTCCCGCAGCCGGCGCAACGTGCGGTTGACGTGAACGCTCGTCAGCCCGCACGCCTCGCCGAGATCCTGCTGGATCAGCGCGAGCTCGAACGCGCCCTCGGCGCCACGCCCCGTCGCCCGCAGTCGATGGTAGAGCTCGAGCAGGAAGTGCGCGATCCGGCCGGCGGCGTCGAGCCGACCGATCCGAAAGATCCACTCGCGGTGAAGCGCTGCGTCGAGCAACGTTGAGCGCCACAAGAGCCGAGCGAGGCGAGGATGCTCCACGACGATCGAGTCGATCGCAGCGTGCGGAATGATCGCGACCCGTGCCTCGGTCAGCGTGCCGACGTCATGATCGAGCCGCTGGAGCGGGTAGCCGTGGAGATCCACAAAGTCGCCCGGCACCTGCAGCGCGACGAGCTGGCGGAATCCATCGCGCGCGTCCATGTAGCGGCACATCGCGCCATCGAGCAGCAACGTGCTGTAGCGCAGCCGATCGCCCCGCCGCGTGACCAGGGTGCGCGCCGGCAGGACCTCGATCCGGTCCACCGCCTTCTCGAGCATGTCCTCTTCCGCCGCGCTCATCGCGTCGCGACCGCGTCCGCGCAGGAAGTCCCGTGTCACCCGCATCATCGTCCCCCGCTCCCTCCCATATAGCCCTACGCCGCGAAACGTTCCGCGAACAAGCCCTTGAGCGCGCTCCCGCCGGCGTGCCGGACCTTCGCGGGCAATGCGGGTTCGCATCGGCCATGCAAGCGATCGTTCTGATTGAACATCGGGTCCGCCGCGGACCAGAGGATAGTTGCTTTCCGGCCCCGCAGCGACGATACAAGCTCACGACGTTCGAACACCCGGTATGCTGAGTGACGACCATCCACCGACCCAATGCGGCGCTCCGTCGTCAACGGCAGCCCGCCGGCCTGTACCGCTCAACGCCAGGAGATCCGACCCGATGACCGATCCCGCCCCGATCCGTGCCGAGCGCCACGGCGACGTGCTCGTCATCGTCTCCGACAACCCGCCAGTGAACGCGCTCGGCGCCGCGGTCCGCGTCGGGCTTGAGGCTGCGATCAAGCAAGCCGACGCCGATGCGTCGATCGCGGCGGTGGTGATCCGCTGTGACGGTCGCACCTTCTTCGCGGGCGCGGATATCACCGAATTCGGCAAGCCGCCGGTCGAGCCCATGCTTCCGACGCTCGTCGACATGATCGAGGCGTGCAGCAAGCCCGTGATCGCCGCCATCCATGGCACCGCGCTCGGCGGCGGCTGCGAGGTGGCGCTCGGCTGTCATTATCGGGTCGCGGTGCCCTCCGCCAAGATCGGGACCCCCGAGGTAAAGCTCGGCCTGCTGCCCGGGGCCGGCGGGACTCAGCGCCTGCCACGCCTCGTGGGCGTTGCACTCGCGCTCGAGATGACCGCCAAGGGCGAACCGATCCCGGCCAAGCGCGCGCTGGAAGCGGGGCTGATCGACCGGATCGTCACCGACGATCGCCTTGCCGCCGATGCGATCGCCTTCGCTCACGAGATCAAAGCCAAGCGCCCGATCCCGCGCGCCGCCGAGCGGACCGCCGCGCCCGACCCGGACGCGGTCGCCGCCTTCGCCGCGGCGAATGCGCGTCGCTTCCGCGGCTTCGAGGCACCCGCCGCGAACATCGACTGCGTCGTCAAGGCGACCGAGCTGCCCTTCGCGGAAGGTCTCGCCTATGAGCGGCAGGCGTTCGCCCGTCTGCTGATGGGCACGCAGTCGGCGGCGCAGCGGCACATCTTCTTCGCCGAGCGCCAGGCCGCGAGGATCGACGACGTTCCGGCCGATACGCCGCTTCGCCCGATCCAGCGCGTCGGCGTGATCGGTGCAGGGACGATGGGCGGCGGGATCGCGATGAACTTTCTGTCTGCCGGCATTCCGGTGACGATCGTGGAGATGACGCAGGAGGCGCTGGATCGCGGCGTCGGCGTGATCCGTGGCAATTATGACGCAACCGCGGCCAAGGGCCGGCTGCGCGCCGAGCAGGTGGAGGCGGCGATGGCGGCGCTCACCCCGACGCTGTCGTTCGAGTCTCTGGCCGACTGCGACCTCGTGATCGAGGCGGTCTACGAAGATTTAGACGTGAAGAAGGAGATCTTCGCGCGACTCGACCAAGTGGCCAAGCGAGGGGCCATCCTCGCGTCGAACACGTCCTATCTCGACATCGACGCGATCGCCGCCTGCACGGCGCGCCCGCAGGATGTGCTCGGGCTGCACTTCTTCTCCCCTGCCAACGTGATGAAGCTGCTCGAGGTGGTGCGCGGCGCGCAAACGGCTCCCGATGTCCTCGCGACCGCGATGGCCCTCGCCAAGACGATCCGGAAGGTCGCGGTGGTCGCCGGTGTCACCTACGGCTTCATCGGGAATCGCATGCTGATGCCGCGCCAGGTTGAAGCCAACAAGCTGCTGCTCGAGGGCGCGACGCCCGAGCAGATCGACCGCGTCCACACCGACTTCGGCATGCCGATGGGGCCGTTCCAGATGGCCGACCTCGCCGGCGTCGACATCGGCTGGCATCGCAACCCGAACCGGATCGAGAACGTCCGCGACGCGCTCGCGGCCGAGGGCCGCTGGGGACAGAAGCGCCAGGCGGGCTTCTACGATTATGACGAGAGGCGCCGCCCGACGCCGAGCCCGCGCGTCGCCGAGATCATCCACGCGTGGCGCGAGAAGACCGGTACGCCGCAGCACGAGGTGACCGATCAGGAGATCGTCGAGCGCACACTCTATCCGATCGTCAACGAGGGCACGCTGATCCTCGAGGAGGGTAAGGCGCAGCGCGCGTCCGACGTGGATGTGGTCTGGGTCTATGGCTATGGCTGGCCGGTCTACCGCGGCGGCCCGATGTTCTGGGCGCGGACCGAGGGGTACGACAAGGTCGTCGCCGGACTCGAGAAACACGGCTTCACGGTGGCGCGGAGCCTGCGCGAGGGCACGATCAAGTGACCGGGCGGGCCTGTGAGCGGTCGCGGACCTCGCGACGGTGTCGGCCAGCATCGGTATGAGCGCCGTTCGCACCCACCGGCGTCATCCTGAACTCCTTTCAGGATCCACCGTCCCGCAAGCGCCGCCATGCCTGGGTACGCGGCACCGTGCTGTACGCGCGAGATCGTGTCCCCCGGACACGATCTTGGCTCACCGGGAGCGAGCCAAAGCGCGTACACGAAGCAAGGTCGGGATGACGGCGGTGGGTGGAGAGAACGGTGGCTATGCCACCGCCGCTGATGCCGCCCACATCTTCTCTCACGCGAGGACCAAGCGATGACCGACCTCGACTCCTTTCGCGGCGAGACTCGCGCGTGGCTCGCCGAGCATTGCCCGCCCGAGATGCGCGAGCCGGTGCGCAGCGACACCGACATCTGCTGGGGCGGCCGACGCTACGATCCCGCGGCCAATCCGCCGCAGGCACGCTGGCTGAACGCGATGGCCGAACGCGGCTGGACCGTGCCGGACTGGCCCACGGCCTATGGCGGCGCTGGCCTCTCTGCCGCCGAGACGAAGGTGCTGCGCGAGGAGATGGCCGCGATCCGCGCACGCAACCCGCTCAATTCGTTCGGCATCTCGATGCTTGGACCGGCACTGCTGAGATACGGCACGGAGGCGCAGAAGCTGGAGCATCTGCCCACGATCGCGCGCGGCGAGATCCGCTGGTGCCAGGGCTATTCCGAGCCCAATGCCGGCTCCGATCTGGCCGGGCTCGCCGCCAGTGCCGAGGACGCAGGCGACCATTATGTCGTCAACGGCCAAAAGGTCTGGACCAGCTATGCCGACAAGGCGGACTGGATCTTCTGCCTGGTGCGCACCAGCCGCGAGTCGAAACAGGGGGGGATCAGCTTCCTGCTGTTCGACATGGCCTCGCCGGGCGTCTCGACGCGGCCGATTCTGCTGATCAGCGGCTATTCGCCTTTTTGCGAGACCTTCTTCGACGACGTGAGGGTGCCCAAGGCGAACCGGGTCCATGACGAGAACAAGGGCTGGGACGTCGCCAAATATCTGCTCGGCCACGAGCGCGAAATGATCAGCGGGATGGGGCTGGCGAGCGGCGGGCGCAACCCGCTGATCGAGGGCGCGGTGGCGACGATCGGACGCGACCCCGACGGTCGCCTCGCTGACCCGCTGTTACGCGCGCAGATCGCGCTGTTCGAGGTGCGCGCGCGCGCGTTCGCGGCGATGTCCGAGCGCTTCATCGACGAGTTGAAGGCCGGCCAGGCGCATCCCGCGCAGCCCAGCATGATGAAATATGTCGGGACCGAGCTCAACAAGACGCGCCACGAGCTGATGATGGCGGCCGGTGGCACGGATGCGCTCGAGTGGGAGAGCGAGCGCTCGCGCGGCGGTGCCGCCGCCCGCGCCTGGTTGCGCACCAAGGCCAATTCGATCGAGGGCGGCACGAGCGAGATCCAGCTCAACATTATCGCCAAGCGCATCCTCGACTTGCCGGCAAGCTGAGTGTCGCCCGTGTCCTTCGGGAGAGATGGCAGCGACCATCGGGAGGAACGAGGCTGGCGCGAGCGCCCTCCCCCCACCCCTCGCACGCCTGCCTAGCGAACAGGTGGAAAGGAGACGACCATGGCACTCTATCTCAACGACGAGCAGACGATGCTGCGCGACACCGCGCGCGATTTCATCACCGAGCACGCCCCGGTGAGCCACTTGCGCGGGCTGCGCGACTCGAACGATCCGGCGGGGTTCGCGCGCGGTCTGTGGAAGCGCTTCGCGCAGCTGGGGTTCACCGGCGTCCTGATCGACGAAGCCGACGGCGGGCTCGGGCTGGGGCACGTCGAGGCGGGCGTGGTGATGGAGGAGATCGGGCGCAACCTGACGCCCTCCCCGTTTCTTTCCACCGCGATCGGCGCGGTGGCCGCGCTGCGCGGGTCCGATCAGGCGGCGCGATGGTATCCCGGCATCCTGTCCGGCGAGACGGTCGCCGCACTCGCGCTCGACGAGGCGCCCAAACACCGCGAGCGCGTCGCGCTGCGGGCCGAGCGCGCCGGCAACGGCTTTCGGCTGAGCGGTGCCAAGCAGTTCGTCGCGCATGGGCATGTCGCCGACGTGCTGATCGTCGCCGCGCGTACCGCGGGCGCAGAAGACGACGTGGGAGGGGTAACGCTGTTCGCGGTGCCGCGCGACGCCGCCGGCGTCGCCAGCGCACCGGAGCGGCTCGCCGACTCCAGCATCGCCGCGGGCGTGACCTTGGATGGCGTCAGCGCCGATGCCGATGCGGTGCTGGGCGAGGTGGACGCGGGCCGCGCGGTGCTCGACCGCGTGTTGCGCGCGGCGCGTGTCGGGGCCGCGGCCGAGCTGGTCGGTGTCGGCGCCGGCGTGACCGACCTGACGATCGCTTACCTCAAGCAACGCAAGCAGTTCGGCGTACCGATCGGCAGCTTCCAGGCGCTCCAGCATCGCGCCGCGCACCTGTACAGCGAGCTGGAAGTGGCGCGCGCGGCAGTCCTTAAGGCGCAGCAGCTGCTTGACGCGGCCGACGACGGGGCGGACGAGGCGGTCTCGGTCGCCAAGGCGATGACCGGACTGGCGACCACGCTGGCGGTGCAGGAAAGCATACAGATGCACGGCGGGATCGGCATGACCGACGAATATGACGTCGGCTTCTACATCAAACGGGCGCGCGTGCTGGCGGAAATGTTCGGCGACACCAACTACCATGCGGATCGCCTCGCCCGCCTCGCCGGCTATTGAGCGTCTGAGTGGCCGTACCCAGTCCCGCCGCGCTGGTCGCCGACCTCGCCGACCTTCTCGACGTCACCGCCATCCACCACGACCTGTACCGCGGGCGCGCCTCTGCCGCCGGCGTCGGCCGGGTGTTCGGCGGGCAGGTGCTCGCGCAGGCGCTTCAGGCGGCGCAACATACCGTCGAGGCGCGGGCGGCGCACTCGCTCCACGCCTATTTCATGCGCCCCGGCGCGGAGGGGCATCCGATCGACTATCGCGTGACGTGCGACTTTGATGGCGGCAGCTTCGCCACGCGTCGCGTCGTCGCGACACAGTGCGAGCAAGCGATCCTGACGTTGACCGCATCGTTCCAGCGCGACGAGGCAGGCCTGCATCATGCCGTCGCGGTGCCCGACGTGCCGGAACCCGAGTCATTGCGGAGCGAGTGGGCATGCCGCGTCGAGCAAGCGGCGATGATCCCGGCGCCCTACCGCGAGTCGCTGCTGCGACCGCGTGCGATCGAGTTCCGCCCGGTCGCCCCACGAAAGTGGGACTCAACCGAGCCGTTGCCACCGGCACAACAAGCCTGGTTTCGTACGGTCGCGCCCTTGTCCGACGATCCGGCGTTGCACCGCGCGGTGCTGACCTACGCCAGCGACATGATGCTGCTCAGCACGGCGATGTTGCCCCACGGGGTGAGCTGGACCACGCCGGGAATGCAGACCGCCAGCCTCGACCACGCACTATGGCTGCACGCGCCGTGCCGCCCCGACACATGGCTGCTCTATGCGACGGAGAGCCCCTGGTCCGGGAGCGGTCGCGGCGTCAATCGGGGGCTGATCTTCGCACGTGACGGGACGCTGGTGGCAAGCGTCGCGCAGGAGGGATTGATTCGTCGGCGATAGGCCATAGGCGTTCGCGGCGAGGTGCGTCGCGGCGGAGGCTACGCCGCTATCATCTGCCGCGCCCGGAGCGTCGCGGCCTGCGTGTCGCCGGCCAGCTTCTTCACCTCCGCCGCCACCACCGCGAAACCGCGTCCCGCATCACCCGCGCGCGCCGCCTCGATCGAGGCGTTGAGCGCCAGCAGGTTGGTCTGTGCCGCAATGCCCGCGATCGCATCCACCACGCCGCCGAGCTGCTCGATCAAATGCTCCATCTTGCCGCGATCCGCCTCGGCCTCACCGCGATAGCGCTGGCTTTCCCGCAGCCGTAGCTCGACCTCGTCCGCGAGCGTCACCTCGGCGGTGACATCACTGGCGAACTTAACGATCCGCTCGATCGTGCCGTCTGCGCGCGCGATCGGCGTGTACATCGCGCGCAGCCAGACGGGTCGGCCATCACGCGCCACGCGCTGAAACAGCCCGCCCTGGTGCTTGCCCTTCGCCAACGCCTGCCACATCGCGGAATAGTCGGCGGACGCGGCGAAGGCCGGCTCGCACAGCATGCGATGGTGCCGCCCCCGCACTTCCTCGGCAGCATAGCCCATCGCGGACAGGAATCGATCATTCACCCAGGTGATCGTACCGTCGGGCGCGAACTCGATCACCAGCTGCGATCGCTTGATCGCTTCCCACAATGGTCCGTCCTGCACCTGGTCATCCCCGCTCGATCGCTCGACCGGCGTACGTAACCGAGCTTAACGCAGAGCTAACCGCGCCTGTCCGGCAGGATCATGGATCGCGGAGGAACGGCACGGCCGCTGCTATACGTCTCGCCGAGGAGATCGACCCGCCGGATCACTGCGTCGCCCGGCCGGTCCAGCGATTCATCCAGCCGATCACTTCGCGATACCATTGCCGCGAGTCCTTCGGCTTGAGCACCCAGTGGTTCTCCCCCGGGAAGACGATCAAGCGCGACGGTATGTCACGCCGCTGCAGCGCGGTGAATGCCGCCAGCCCCTGGGTATAAGGGATGCGGAAGTCCTTCTCGCCGGTGATCACCAGCTGCGGCGTCTTCCAGCGGTCGACGTAATTGACCGGGTTCCACTTCTCGAAGGCCTGCGGGTCCTCGAAATAGGCCTTTCCGCCATGCTCCCACTCGTCGAACCACAACTCCTCGGTCTCGTACGCCATGGCGCGCGCGTCGAACACGCCGTCATGCTGGACGATGCACTTGAAGCGATCGGGCCAACGGCCCTCGATCCAGTTCATCATGTAGCCGCCGTAGCTCGCGCCGAGCGCACAGGCGTTGCCGCCGTCCATCCAGTCGAACTTGGTGGTCGCGGCGGCGAGGCCCTTCTGCAGGTCCTCGAGCGGCCATCCGCCCCAATTGTTGCGGATCGCGTCGGTAAAGGCCTGACCGTAGCCCGTCGAGCCGTGGAAATCGACCGCCACCAGCGCGTAGCCCGCGCCCGCGAACACCGCCGGGTTCCAGCGGTACGACCAGCTGTTGTTGCTCGATCCCTGCGGGCCGCCATGGACCATGTACGCGATCGGCAACTTGCCCGGCATGCCGGCGGGGCGCACTGCATAGCCCCAGACATTGTCGCCGTTGGCGCCCTTGAATCTGAAACGCTCCACCGCCGGCATGTCGATGCCCGAGAGCCTGCCGGCGTTGACGCTGGTGAGTCGCTGCGGCGCGCGGCCGGGCGCCGCACGGTAGAAGTCGTCAGGCGCGGTAAGGCTGTTCATCGCCACCACCACGCCGCGCGCGGTGACCGCAACCGCGGATACGTTGCCCTGCTCGGTCAGCCGCGTGACCTGCCCGCTCGCGGCATCCACACGCCACAACGGGTTCTCTTGTGTGTCCTCCGCGGTGACGTAGAGCGAGCGTGAGTCGGGCGCCCAGCGCAGCGAGCCCACCGAGCGATCCCAGCGCTCGGTCAGCGAGGTCGCGCGCCCCGTCGCCAGATCACGGAGCGTCAGCACGTAGCGGTCGGCCTCGTAGCCCGGGCGGCGCATGGCCAGATAGGCGAGCGTGCGGCCGTCGGGCGAGATCGCCGGCTGTGTGTCGGTGGCGCGACTCGCCGCGGTGAGATTGGTCGGCGCGGCACTGGCGTCAGCGGGAACCTGGAAGATGTCGAGATTGGTCGACAGCGGCTCGATCCGGCCCGCCTCGCGCAGCGCGAAATAAAGCGTGCGACCGTCCGGGCTCCAGCTCACTTCCTCGCCGCCGCCGAAGGGCTTGGAGGGGGAATCGCCGACCAGCCCGCCCATCACCGAGCGGCCGTTGCCGCGCGCTCCGGCGGCGGTGAGCGGCAGCACGAACAGCTGCGAGCGCGTGCCGTCCGCCCAGGTGTCCCAGTGGCGCACGAAGAGCTTATCGTAGGTTCGGCCAGCGCCCGCGTCCGCCGCCTTCTTCACCATCGCCGGCTCGAGCGTCGGGGCCCCGGGGCGGCGATCCGCCCAAACGACGAGCCGGTCGCCGGTCGGCGCGACCTTGAACCCGCCGAAGCCGCCCTTGAAGTCGGTGAGTCGGCGCGGCGTGCCGCCGGTGACGGGCACCGACCAGATCGCATCGTCGGCGCTGAAGAAGACGGTGGTGCCGACGATCTGCGGGTCGTTCTCGTCGAGCTGCGGATCGGCGGCGAGCTTCTGGGGCGCCGCGTTCGGGCGCGACAAGTCGAGCCGCCACAGGTCATAACGGCCACGGTCGGCGGCAAGGTCGGTCTCGCGCTGCGCCCAGACCAGCCAGCGTCCGTCGGCGGACATGCTCGGCGCGCCGACGCGGCTGAGCATCGTGACATCGTCAATGGTGAGCTGGCGCGCGGCAGCGGGAGGTGCGAGGGCGGCGGCGGCGAGCGCGAGCAGACTCGCGGCGGAGGTGCGGTTCATCGCGCGACGATACAGCAGAAGGTGAGGGCTGCGACAATCCGGGTGGAGGCGCGGGATGGCCGGGCGGGACGTCATCTCGCTCCATCCCGCCGCGGCGGACGCCGGGACCCAGGGGGTGACGCGGCGTTCGACACCGAGCCTTCCCGGCTAGACCCGGCGTACAGGGGTATGCGCGGCTATCGCGTCACGATCATCCCGGCCGTGAGCCGGAATTCACGGTTCGCACGAGCAAGCGTCCGCGCGTACGCGGCAGAATGGATCCCGGGTCAAGCCCCGGATGACGAGCCCTACCAAACGGTCCCACTTCTACTGCAACGTCAACTCAGCGAAAGTTGGCGCCCATCACGCCTCCGCAGTCGCCCCCTTCCAGCGCCGCGCGGATCGCCGCGAGTGCCTCGGCCGCCTGCGACCCATCCGGTCCGCCGCCCTGCGCCATGTCGGGACGACCGCCGCCGCCCTGACCGCCCAGCGCGGCGACGGCACGGCGTAGCAGCTCGACCGCGTTGAAGCGCGCCACCAGATCCGCGGTGACCCCGACCGCAACCGAGGCGCGCCCATCGTTGACCGCGATCACCGCCGCAACGCCCGAGCCGACGCGCTGTTTGGCGTCATCCACCGCGCCGCGGAGCCCCTTGGCGTCAAAGCCCTCCAGGATCTGGCCGACGAAGGCGATGCCACCGACCTCTTCCGGCCCGGCGGGCGCGCCACCGGCACCGCCGCCGAGCGCGAGCGCCTTCTTGGCCTCGGCCAGTTCGCGCTCGAGCCGGCGGCGGTCGTCTAGCAGCGCGCTGACCCGGCCGGGCACCTCGTCGGGCGTGGTGCGCAAGGCCGCCGCCACTTCGCGCAACGTCTCGTCGCGCGCAGTGAGGTAAGCGCGCGCCGCCTCGCCGGTCAGCGCCTCGACCCGGCGCACCCCGCTCGACACCGCGCCCTCGCCGACAATCTTGAACAGCCCGATATCGCCGAGCGCGCCGACATGCGTGCCGCCGCACAGCTCGACCGAATAGGTCGTGCCGTCTTCTTCGCTGCCCATCGAAACGACGCGCACCTCATCGCCATATTTCTCGCCAAACAGCGCCATCGCACCCATCGCGATCGCGTCGTCCGGGGTCATCAGCCGCGTCTCGACCGCGCCGTTGCCGCGAATCTGCGCGTTGACCGCCGCCTCGGCCGCGGCGAGCTCGGCCGGCGTCATCGCGTTCGGGTGCGAGACGTCGAAGCGCAGCCGCTCGGGCGCGACCAGCGAGCCCTTCTGCGCCACGTGCGTGCCGAGCCGCTGCCGCAGCGCCTCGTGGAGCAGATGCGTCGCGGAGTGGTTGGCGCGGATGGCGCCGCGCCGCGCGTGATCGACCGTCAGTCGCACCGTGGCGCCGACCGCCAGTTCGCCCGCGTCCAGCGTCGCGTGATGGACCCAAAGCTTGCCGAGCTGCTTCGACGTATCGGTCACCCGCGCGGCGGCGCCCGTTTCGGTGGCGAGCGTGCCGGCGTCGCCGACCTGGCCGCCGCTCTCGCCGTAGAAGGGCGTCTGGTTGACGATCACGTCGACTTGGTCGCCCGCCGCGGCGCGCTCGACCCGTGCGCCGTCCTTGACCAAGGCGAGCACGACGCCCTCGCCGCTCTCGCTGGCATAGCCGGTGAACTCGGTCGCGCCGAACTGGTCGGCAAGGTCGAACCACAATTCGTCCGAGGCCTTGGCGCCCGAGCCCTTCCACGCCGCACGCGCGGCACGCTTCTGCTCGGCCATCGCCGCGTCGAAGCCGGCGCGATCGACGCGATAGCCCTGCGCGCGCAGCGCGTCCTCCGTGAGGTCGTAGGGGAAGCCGAAGGTGTCGTAGAGCTTGAACGCGGTCTCGCCCGCCAGCGTATCGCCCGGCCGCATCCCGCCGGTGGCGTCGTCGAGCAGGCGAAGACCCTTCTCCAGCGTCTGGCGGAAGCGAGTTTCCTCCTGCTGCAGCGTCGCCTCGATCAGCGGCTGCGCCCGGACCAGCTCGGGATAGGCAGCGCCCATCTCGGCGACGAGCGCGGGCACCAGCCGGTGCATCAGCGGCTCCTTGGCGCCGAGCAGGTGCGCGTGGCGCATCGCGCGCCGCATGATCCGGCGCAGCACATAGCCGCGGCCCTCGTTGGCGGGCAGCACGCCATCGGCGACGAGGAAGCCCGAGCAGCGCAAGTGGTCGGCGATGACGCGGTGGCTCGCCTGATTGTCGCCGGTGGTGGCGGTGTGGGTCAGCGCGCCCGAGGCGGCGATCAGCGCCTTGAACGTGTCCGTGTCGTAATTGTCGTGGACGCCCTGCATCACCGCGGCGACCCGCTCGAGCCCCATGCCGGTGTCAATCGACGGCCGCGGCAGGTCGCCGACGATCGCGTCGGCCTCCTGCACGAACTGCATGAAGACGAGGTTCCAGATCTCCACGAAGCGGTCACCGTCCTCGTCGGGCGATCCCGGCGGCCCGCCGGCGATATGCTCGCCATGGTCATAGAAGATCTCGGAACAGGGTCCGCACGGCCCGTCCGACCCCATCGCCCAGAAATTGTCCTTGGTGGGGATGCGGATGATGCGGTGATCGGGCAGGCCCGCGATCTTTTTCCACAGGTCGAACGCTTGGTCGTCGGTGTGAAAGACGGTCGCGGTCAGCTTGTCGGCCGGCAGGCCCCATTCCTCGGTCAGCAGCGTCCACGCGTGCGTGATCGCCTGTTCCTTGAAATAATCTCCGAACGAGAAATTGCCGAGCATCTCGAAGAAGGTGTGATGTCGCGCGGTATAGCCGACATTGTCGAGATCATTGTGCTTGCCGCCAGCCCGGACACATTTCTGCGCGCTGGTCGCGGTGGTGTACGGCCGCGTCTCGAGTCCCGTGAAGACGTTCTTGAACGGCACCATGCCCGCGTTGACGAACATCAGGGTCGGGTCGTTCTGCGGCACCAGCGGTGCGGACGGCACGATGCGGTGCCCGCTGCCGCCGAAATACTCCAGGAACGAGCGGCGAAGATCGTTGGTCGAGGTGGTGCTGGTCGAGCTCATGGCGAGGTGACTTAATCGCCCGCGGCGGCGCTGCCTAGCCTGCGGCGTTGCAAAGCGGCAACGGTGCGCCTCGATCGCACCGGCGCCACGCGACGACGCTTCCTGAATTTAGCGTTAATGAGTAGAACGGGAGCACAGGAGCAGGGGGATAACAGGTGGTGAACGTTGGAAAGTGGCTTCTCGCCGCGACGGCTGGTGCTGTGCTTGCGCCGGCGGGGGCGTCGGCGGCTGTGCTGGTGGGGTTTGACAACGAATCGGTGATGCGCGGCATCCCGGGCTTCGACACCAAGCTGGGGACGTTGAACAAGGTCACGCTCGGCATCAGCGTTGAGAAATACCGCGTCTGGCAGATCAACGTGCCCGCCGGCTCGCCGGTCACCACTACCGGCACGACGGTCAACTGGACGGTCAATGGCAATTGGCGGCTGGGCGATAGCAATCTCGGCACGCCCGCCTATGTGATCCCGATCACCGGCAGCGGCACGAGCGCGGTCACCTTCCGTTCGGGCATGATGTTCAGCTCCGGCTATTTCGAGGTCGCGGCGCGCGGCACGGGGTCGATCGACTTCGACCCCGCGGCGTTCATCGGCAAGTCGCCGGTGTTCTTCAACGGCTTCGATCTTGGCTTCAACAGCCCGCCGCCCGGCGACACCACGATCAGCGGGGTGCCGGCGAACGGCGTACCGTTCCATCTGTCGCGCTCGTGCCAGCTCAGCGGCGGCGTGCCGTCTCCGTCCGACGACGACCTCTGCGGCTCGGTGCGCTACACGCTCACCTACGATTACACGCCGGTTACCGCGGCCGTGCCGGAGCCGGCGACCTGGGCGATGATGGTGCTCGGCTTCGCGCTCGCCGGAGCAGCGATGCGTCGTCGACCATCGCCCGCCCGCGTCGTCGCCTGACCGCTCAGACGGGCCGCTCGATCGACTCGGGCGGCTCGCTGAACCAGCGCGGCCCATCGGCGTTGACGTGGAAGCAATCCTCCAGCCGCACGCCGAACGCACCCGGCAGATACAGCCCAGGCTCGTCCGAGAAGCACATGCCTGGAGCCAGCCGCGTCGCCTCGCCGTGAACGAGGTTCACCGGCTCGTGCCCGTCCATGCCGATGCCGTGCCCGGTGCGGTGCGACAATCCCGGCAGGCGATAGCGCGGCCCGTAGCCGAGCCGCTCGTAATGGCCGCGCACCGCGTCATCGACCGCGCCCGCCGCAACCCCGACCTGCGCGGTGCGGAAGGCGAGCGCCTGCGCCGCTTTCACCTGGTCCCACACGCGCCGCTGCTGCGCCGACGCCCTGCCGTGTACCCAGGTGCGCGACACGTCGGATTGATAGTCCTGCACGGTGCAGCCGCAGTCCATCAGCAGGATCTGGCCGTCGGTGAGGCGGATCACCTCACGGCTGCCGTGCGGCAGCGCTGCGGCCGGGCCGATCAATGCGAGCGCGAACTCGGGCGCGCCGCCGAGCCGCTCCGTCGCGGCGTTCATCAGCGCACCGATTTGCTGCCCCGTCATGCCGCGCTCGACCCGCGCATGGGTCCAGCGATACGCCGCAAGCGTCACGTCGGTGGCGCGTTGCATCAGGGCGATCTCGGCCGCTGTCTTGATCATGCGACAGCCGCGCACCACCGGATCGGCGCTGACCAGCCGCGCGCCTGGCAGCGCGCGCGCTAACGCGGCGTAGGCGAAATAGCGCACGCTTTCCTCGATCCCGACCGGCCGCGCGGCCAGCCCGCGATCGCGGAGGAAACCGGCGACGGTGGCGAGCGGATCGGCATCCTCCTGCCACACCCGCACCTCAGCCGGGATCGCCAGCGTCTGGCGCACCGACGGCTCCTCGAAGAAGGGGTGACGATGCACGGCTCGCCCTCCGCCGGCAGCACCGCCGCGGTCAGCCGCTCGCTGCGCCCCCAGCGCACACCGGTGAAATAGATCAGGCTCGATCCGGGCTCGATCAGCACCGCCCCGAGGCCATGCGTGCGCATCAGCGCCTGCGCGCGGGCGAGTCGCGCAGCGCGCTCGGTCGCGTCGATCGGCCGAGCGGAGACGGCGAGGTCGCGCAACTCGGCGAGATCGGGCGCCGCGGCCCGCACCGCCGCGACCGCGTCTTCGGCCACCGAGACGCCGGCGAGCAGCGCCAGGGTGCCGGAGAGCACGTCGCGGCGCGAACGAACGGCGAGGTTTCGCGTGATCATGCCCGGCAGTAGGGCGCTTGACCGAGTGCCCGCAATCCCCTTCCCTCGCGCGCGCATCAACCGGAGCGACGAATGGCCAAAAGGCTGACCCTCTACATCCTCGTCGGGCTCGCGCTCGGGCTTGTGCTCGGCCTCGTGCTCAACGTCTGGCTCGACGACGGCACGCCGGCGGGGACGGCGCGCGCCACGGCTGCGGCGGGCTATTTCTCGATCGTCACGACGCTATTCCTGCGGCTGATCAAGATGATCATCGCGCCACTTGTGTTCGCCACCCTGGTTTCGGGCATCGCGCAGATGGGCGACACGCGCGCGCTGGGCCGCATCGGCGCGCGCAGCCTCGCCTGGTTCCTCTCCGCCAGCCTGCTGTCGCTCACGCTCGGGCTCGTGATGGTCAATCTGCTGCACCCGGGCGTGGGCGTCGGGCTTACGCTCCCGCCGGCGGGCGGATCGAGCGGGCTGGAGACCGCGTCGTTCAACCTGAAAGACTTCTTCACCCATATCGTGCCGTCCTCGATGGTCGATGCGATGGCCAAGAACGAGATCCTGCAGATCGTCGTCATGTCGGTGTTCGTCGGGGTGGCGATCACCGCGGTGGGCGAAAAGGCGGCGCCGCTGGTGCGCGCCATCGACGCGCTCGTCCACGTCATGCTGCAGGTAACCGACTATGTGATGCGGGTCGCGCCGATCGCGGTGTTCGCGGCCGTGGCGGGAACGCTGACCGAGCGCGGTCCCGACGTGATCGGGCAGCTCGCCTATTTCATGGGCAGCTTCTACCTGACGCTGTTGGTGCTCTGGGCGGCGCTGCTGGGGATCGGCTTCCTGTTCCTCGGGCCACGCATCGGCGCGCTGATCCGCCATGTGCGCGAGCCGCTGCTGGTGGCTTTCTCCACCGCCTCGTCGGAGGCGGCCTATCCGCGGATGCTCGAGGCGCTCGACCGCTTCGGCGTGCCGCCGCGGATCGCCAGCTTCGTGCTGCCGCTGGGCTATTCGTTCAACCTCGACGGCTCGATGATCTACATGACCTTCGCGTCGCTGTTCATCGCCCAGGCTTACGGCATCGACATGTCGCTGGGGCAGATGGTGACGATGCTGCTGGTGCTGATGGTCACCAGCAAGGGGATCGCGGGGGTGCCGCGTGCGAGCCTGGTGGTGATCGCGGCGACGCTGCCGATGTTCAGGCTGCCCGAGGCGGGGCTGCTGCTGATCCTGGCGATCGATCACTTCCTCGACATGGGTCGCACCGCCACCAACGTGATCGGCAACGCGGTGGCGAGCGCAGTAATCGCCAAGTGGGAGGGCGGCTTCGACCCGCCCGAGCCGGTGGCGATCGAGCCGGCGCGCGCGCCCGCGGGCGACGGCCCGGCGCGCCCGATCGAGCGGTTCGGCGACGTGTGAGGGCGGTCAATAGATTGGTTTGGGTGCGCCATCCTGGCTGGGCATGTCGTCAGGCCCCATGACGAAGCGGACGCGGTCGACACAGCCGATGAGGCCGCGTTCAGACGCCGGTAGGGCTGCCGAGCGCATCACCGTCATCGCCTGAGCGCCGAACTCCTCGCTCGGCTCGGCTGCGACGACTGAGAGATTGCCGATCTCACCCCAAGAAGCGACATCATAGCGCACGACCGCCCAACCTTCGATCATGCGCCGACGATAGGCCTCAGGAAAGATGAGGCGGGGCGGCGTGGTGAAGCCCGGACGGTGGGGGCAGTTCGGTCCGTCGTTCAGCGCCCGCATCGCGGCAGGCATCTCGGGCGCGACGAGCAGCCCGGCGCGAAGCCGAAAAGGATATTGGCAGCCGGTTCGAGCGCCACCGGTGAAACGGCTGTTACCGATCGCTTTCACCGCAGCAGCTTCGAGCGCGACGTTCCCCGTACCGAAAGATACGCGGGCCCGACGCGGGCGACCGCCAGCGCCCGTATCGTAGCGCACCATGGCCCAATCGCGCGCGCCGGGAGTCGCTGGGATCCGGCTGAAGTCCGGCAACGCACGCAGCAGTGGCGCCGGCCGTGGCGAGTCGAGGCATGTGCCCGGCAGCCGGATCCTATCCCAGCCAGCTTGCGGCATCGGACCATTGTCAGGCGCAAGCGTGTAGGCGATCAGATCCGCGACCGGCGCCTCCGTCACCGGCAGGATCGTCGGCGTGTAGGTCACCGCACAGCCTCTCTGCGGAGCGCCCGCGGGGAAGCGCGAGGCGGCGAGCGCGGGCGCGAAATCTGTGCTGGGCGGCCCCGACTCCGGCTCGGCGTGGTGGATCGACACCGGCCGGCCCGACGGATCGATCGTGAAGCGCAGCGTGACCGGCGCGCGTCTCTCCCCGTCGCTCCACAGCAATGCGCCTGTCGGCTGCTCCAGCGCCAGTGCCGTCACGGCGCCATCGTCGCAGCTAATCGGACCCGCGCTCCAACTCAGCAGCGGGCGGTCCGCGGATCGGCCGGGCGGCGGGGGCGGGGGTGGAATATGCGGGAAGGCGGCGAGCAGCGAAGCGGCGATCATGGCAATATCAGCTTCCAGCGTTGGTGACGCCTGTTTCTCGTCCGCCGGCCGCAGGCGGACAAGGTGATCCTGGCCCGATGCGGTTATCCCACCGCAGCCCGCCGGCGATAGCCCAGCGCCTCGGCGACATGCGCGCGGCGGACCGACTCGGAGCCGGCCAGATCGGCGATCGTGCGGCTCGTCCGCAGCACGCGGGTGTAGCCGCGCGCCGACAGCCGCAGCGTCGTCGCGGCCTCGACCAGCAGCGCCCGTCCGGCGTCGTCGGGTGTGGCGAAGCGATCGAGCAGGTCGCCGTCCAGCTCGGCGTTGGAGCGCAGCCCGGTGCCAGCGAGCCGCTCGCGCTGCACCTCGCGCGCGGCGGCAACCCGCGCGCCGACCTCGACCGAGCCCTCCGCCGCGGGCGGCAGCGCCAGCTCGAGGGCGGTCAAGGCGGCGACCTCGACGTGCAGGTCGATGCGGTCGAGCAGTGGCCCGGACACGCGCGCCTGATAATCCACCGCGCAGCGCGGCGCGCGACCGCACGACAGCGCGGGATCGCCGAGATGGCCACAGCGACACGGGTTCATCGCCGCCACCAGCTGCACCCGCGCGGGATAGGTCACATGCGCGTTGGCGCGCGCGATGCTCACCGTTCCGCTCTCGAGCGGCTGGCGCAGCGAGTCGAGCACCGCGCGCTGAAACTCGGGCAGTTCGTCGAGGAACAGCACGCCGTTGTGCGCGAGGCTCACCTCGCCCGGCCGCACCCGCAACCCGCCCCCGGTCAACGCCGCGACGCTGGCGGAATGGTGCGGCGCGCGGAACGGGCGCACGCGCGTCAGCGCGCCGCCGGCCAGCGTGCCCGCGACCGACTGGACCATCGACACTTCCAATGCCTCGGCCGGATCCAGCGGCGGCAGGATGCCCGGCAGACACGCCGCCATCAGCGACTTGCCCGCCCCCGGCGGTCCCACGAACAACAGGTTATGGACCGTGGACCCCTTCTGAGGTACACCCGATTGATGACGATTTCCCCAGATTCCGGCGGTGGTGAGCGCCGCAAGGCCTACTCATACCTCCGCTTCAGCACCCCCGAGCAAAGCAAGGGAGACAGCTTCAGGCGGCAGACGACGATGGCCGTGGCGTATGCCGCCAAGCACGGCCTTGATCTCGACGAGACCCTGACCTTCCATGACGTGGGTGTGTCGGGCTACCGCGGCAAGAACAAGGACGAGGGGCGCCTCGCCGACTTCCTTGAAGCGGTTCGTGTTGGACAGGTGGCGCCCGGCTCCGTTCTGCTCGTGGAGCAACTCGACCGTCTCAGCCGTGAAGTGCCGCGCAAGGCCATCAAGGTTCTGGAGTCGATCGTGGACTCCGGTGTAGCAGTCGTGACCCTCGCGGACGGCCAGGAGTACACTGAAGCCCGCCTCGACACTGACCCGATGGCGCTCATTATGGTCGTCCTCACCGCTCAGCGAGCTCACGAGGAGAGTGCAACGAAAGCCCGCCGACTTGCTCAAGCCTGGGTGGGCAAGCGGGAGGCAATGGCGACACGCCCCCTCACCAGCGTCGTTCCGGCTTGGCTGCGGCTCAACCGAGAGATGTCGAGGATCGAGCTTATACCCGATCGTGCGGAGCTGGTGCGCCGCATCTTCGATCTGACCGTCGCGGGCGTCGGCAAGCACGAGATTGCCAAGCGCTTCAACGAGGAAGGCATCGCGCCTTGGGGCCGCGGGCGCATCTGGTATCGAAGCTACATCGCGAAAATACTCGGGAACACGGCCGTCGTGGGCACCGCAGTTCCGCACGTCATGGACCATTCGTCCGGCAAGCGGGCCCGGAAGCCCCTGGAGGCCGTCGCAGGGTACTACCCCGCCGTCATCCCCGAGAACCTCTTCCTAGAGGTGCAGGCTTTGGGCCAGGGCAACGGGGCTCCTGCCCCTGCCGCCGCCGGGCTCGTGAACGTCCTTGCCGGCCTCGCGAGGTGCCCCCGGTGTGACGCAACAATGACCCGTGTGCAGAAGGGCTCCAAGTCACAGCCGGCCTTCGTCTGCACTCACGCCAAACAGGGGGCAGGCTGCGAGTACAAGTCGGTGAGGTATGACGGGGTCGAGAAGCGGCTCATCCGCGTCCTGCCGGGGCTCCTGAGGGACCGTGAGGGCCTTGATGCCGTCGAGTGGCACGAAACCGAGGTCTTCCATGCGGAAGAGACAGTGCATGCCATCCGCGGGAAGATCGAGAACCTCGTCGAGGCCGTTGCTGAGCGCCGATCACCCGCGCTTCTTCAGAGACTGACTGACTTGGAGGCGGAGCTAGTTCGAGCCCAGGCAGAGCTGGAGGCGCTTCGTGAGCGTAGGGACCTCCACGCTGGTCCCGTCCTCGGCTCGCGGATCGAGAAGGCGGCGGCGGCTCTTGAGCAGGGGCGCGACGGCGACCTCGACAGGCAGGGCGTCAATCTGGCGCTTCGCGGCCTCTTTAAGAAAGCGGTAATCAATTATCCGGCAGGGACGGTCGACTTCGTATGGTCCGCCGGAGGTGTCTGCAAGGTCCACTACGGGTGGACGGCAGGTCCTTACACCGGGTCGATACCCGAGACCGAAGCGATGGCCTGACGGCCCTCTTTAGAACCAGGCAGGCCCGCGGGGGGCATGTGAGCGCAAAGGCTGAGTGATGACGAAGGAAGTGTCGGCGGCTCCGGTCAAGGTGAAGCTGGACGAGGGGACCGCAGAGTACATGGGCGACGGGATGTTTGTGGTCGACCAGACGGACGAGGGAGGCCGGGGGGCCTCGCGGTTCCAGCGGGTCACGCTGAGCCGGCAGGACCTGGAGGCCATGCTGGCCGCTGCCTGACGGGACCAGCTCAAGCGCTCGTGGCCCCCGGTTCCTCAAGGAGCTGGGGGCTTCGTGCGCCGGGTGACTCGCAGAGGCCCCCGCTGGATCGCGTCGGCGGCGTCTAGGGCCCTCGCCTACCCTCTCGGCGGCGGACCGCTCCAGTGAGGCCCTGAGCGGCTCCTGGAGGCTGTACGGAGCGCCGCGCGTCAGCCCACCTCGGGAGCCGTGAAGCTCGGAGCCCAGCGCTCCCGATCCTCCAGGCGGTTTCGGCGCTGAAGTACCTCCAGCTCGCGCCAGGTGGCCTCGCCGTACTCGTGCGGGGACGCGAGCTTCTCCTCGATCTTTAGCAGGAGCTGCACCGAGACGGCTTGCTGGTTCGTCAGGTGCCGCAAGGCCGCCACCGCCGCCCATGCCGCCCAGGCGATCGTCGCCACGAGGCCGAGACCGGCCAGCTCCATCACCAATGCCATACAGTCCTCCCTGGTCTCGGCAGGTGACACGAAGGGCGACTCCTCGTCGATGAAAAAAGACCCTCAGCCATCCCGTGAAGGGAAGCTGAGGGTCTTAGGGTCACCGCGGGTCGACCGCGTAGTCCGGGTAGCGCAGGACGTCGCCGGCCCATTGGTCGTCTGCCGACATCTCGTCCATAGGTTCACCCGCGAGGGTGAGTACCCCCGTGCGGCTCATCCGCAAGGCGCCCTGGTTCATCCGGCGGCGGCGGCGATCGTCCGAGACGGTACGGGCCTCAAGGGCGGCCATGCCCTGCCGCACCTCCGCAGGGTCCATCGCGGTGAGCAGCGAGGCCGTGCGGTCGTCGACGCCTCGGCGGAACTGGAAGGTGCCCCGCTCGCCGCCCTTGAGGACGTCCAGCGCGGCTCCACGCCATCCACCCGTCGCGACCTTGCCGGCGGCGCCGAGAAGCTGGGAGGCCTCCCGCAGGGTCTGATCGTCCTGAGGGACCGGCGGGCCTCCACGGGCGACCTGAGCGAACGTCTCGTAGGCCTGGTCCTCGGCTTCCAACCGATCGTCGATACGAC
Source organism: Sphingomonas larreae (assembly GCF_051400595.1). Classification (NCBI taxonomy): domain Bacteria; kingdom Pseudomonadati; phylum Pseudomonadota; class Alphaproteobacteria; order Sphingomonadales; family Sphingomonadaceae; genus Sphingomonas; species Sphingomonas larreae. Next base: position 451,942 of record NZ_JBLFFI010000002.1, on the reverse strand, counting down.
CGATCACGCCTGGGCGCCTCGATAGCGCCTCGACAGCGGCTTGCTTGGTCGGGTCGCCTCCTGCCGCAGCCCGGCCGGCCCCAGAGAGCCCGAGAGACTGCCGCGTCCGCTGGGCCACGTTGCGAGCAGGCTCCAGCCCGGCCGCCACCGCCTCGTCAGCAAGCGCGGTACGAGCCCCGGCGGTCCACCCCTCCTGGGCGTGCCGCGGCATCACACGGGCCTGAGCGTTGATCTCGTGCCCGCTTAGGCTGGAGACCTTGCCGCCACGGTCTAGAGCGTCTCGTATCGCCATCTCGTCCGCGTAGGTGCCGACCGCGTCCCGGTAGGCGCCGTTCTGGGCCCCTAGGTGCCCTTGCAGGTCCTGGGCGCGGCTGTTGATGTGGACGGAGTTGGAGTTGTGGATGACACGACCAGTGAGCGGGTTGAGCGTGCCCGCAGAGGTCGCGTTGTCCCGCATGGCCCGGATGATCTGGTCGAACGCCTCCACAGAGAGCCCATCCGTCCCGGTGATGCGGTTGTCCGCGTCGATCCTGAAGCCGAGGGGCTGAGGGTCCCTCTGGGCGTTGCGGATGTTGCGGACCGCCTGCGGTAATGCGTCGCGGAACGCCGGGGTTGCCATGATCGCCTCGATCTCCGGCGTGAGGACCATGGGCTGGTCGTAGGCCTCCTGGTACATCGGGGCGGCCTCGCGCTTCGCCCTGGCTATGATCGCCGCGGCCTCCTCGATCGGGTCCACCGTCGGCCCCAGCTCCGCGGTGATGTGCTGACGGATGCGGGCGCCCTGCTCGGCTTGGCGGGCCATGAGCATCGAGCGGGCACGCGACGTCGCCGGTCCCTCGCCCCGCAGAGCCCTCGCCGTGGCCCGCTGGATGTTCGGGGACACGTCCGCGGGGACGGCAGGAACGCCCAGCCCCTGTCGGCGGCCAACCTCGTCAGCGATGGCCGCTGGCGTCGCCGGGACGGTGCCGGTCCCCATGCCTGTCGCGATCGCGGCCCCATCGAGCTGCCGATTGAGGACACGCTCAGCCTGGGCTGCCGCCGCGTCTCCCAGCTGCTCCAAGGGACTCCTGAGCACCCGCCGAGGCACGTTCGCCAGGAAGCGGGCCGTGGCGTCCATGCCGGGCACGTTCCGCCTCACCCCTCCCGCGAGGGCTGCGGTGCCTCGAAGGGCGAGCGGAGCACCAGCACCGAAGCCGCCGCCGACGAGCGCGGACGTTCCCATGTTCTCCAGACGGCCGCCGCCGGTCTCGTTGAGAGCCCCGGCGAGCGCACCATACCCGGCCCCGGTTAGGGCCGAGTTGGCGGCGCCGGCCAGCGCCCCACTCCCTCGGACCGCTCGGACCTCAGGCAACGCGAAGGAGCCTGCGAGGCCTGCGACGGTGGCGGCCACGCTGGCGTCAGGGTGCTCCATGCCGAAGCGGGCCTGGGCGTAGTCCTGCTCGTCCTTGCTCTGCTGAAAGGCCGCGGCGGGGTCGAACTCCTCCGACCCCACGAGGGACTTGGCGGCGTTGCTGATGACCCCGTGGATGCCGCGATCGGTGCGAGCGACGCCGGGGAGGACCCCGTCGACCGCAGTCCCGACCATGGCGCCGATGTTCTGGGCCAGCGAGGCCTTGGGGGCCCGCGGGAGGTTCTCGTAGACGACCCGCTTGGAGACCCTGCTGCCCTTGTTGCGGGCGGCGAGGAAGGCGTCGATGTCGCCGTCCCGGAGCGTGATGCCGTGCTGAGACGCGAAGCCCTTGAGGTCCGCCTTGGCGGTGCTCGGATTGGCCGCGAGCGAGGCGTATGCCTCCTCGTCAGCCGGGGCCAAGCGGCCTCCTCGCAGCGCCTGAGCGGACGTGCCCTCCGACGCCAGGTAGCGGTCGATGTCCGCTTCCGGAGCGCCCTGGTCGATCATGGCGGCCACGTTGGCCTTGATGGTCTGTGCGTCCGCCATCACTTCAACCCGTACTTGCTGCGGAGGTCATCCGCGCTAGGTCGCTGGGTCGGCTTTCCGCGGGCACTCGGGGGCGCCTGGGGAAGCTGACGAGGCTGAGCGGGGCCAAGGCCGAGCTGGCGACTGTAGAAGTCTCGGTGGGTGTCGATCAGGGCCTGGAGGCCGTCCAGGTTCTTGATGTTGGCCGCATCGCGCTTCCACCTGTTGGGCAGGGCCGCCACCGCCAAGCGGGACTCGAAGTCCGACATGCTGCCCTCGCCCGTCGTCCGGGTTGCTGGCCGTGCGAGCGCGGTGAGGCCCGCTACCGCGGCGTCATACTCCTGGTTGGCCGAGCTGAAAGGGTTGTACTCTCCGACCGCGGTGATGCCGGTGGCGCCCAGGGTCTTCTTCTGGAGGCGCCGAACCTCGTCCAAGGCAGGCTGAAGCCGGTTGATCAACAGGAGAGACCCGCGTGCCATGTCGCGCCGGGTCGGCGTCTCCAGGAGACCGCCTACGCTCTTGGCCGCCTCATCGGCGCCCTTGACTACCGGCTGGGCCTTCGCCGCGGCGGCGACCCCTTTGGTGCCTGCGATGGCCTTGATGGCCCGAACGTCGGTGACGTCTTCCCAGCCGTCGTTGTCAGATGCATTCATCGCTTCAGCCTCCGCTGATAACGGCCGCCGGGGAGCACGCGGTACTCGTAGCGGGGGTCGAGGTCGGCGGGAGCCTTCCCCTGCCTTGATGGTGGCGCCTTCGGGAGTGCCCTAGTGCGAGCGATGCCCACACGGGCTTCGCCCTGCGCCATTGCGGCTTCGGACCGGGTGCGGTAAATGTCCGTCCGCTCCGCTCGATCCTCCGCGGCGGCCCGACGTCCCATGTCGCGGCTCTCGCCTTCGATCGACGCCTGGTCGCGGTGGGTCGCCTGCGCCACCGTCATCCCCATGTTGGCCGTGAGGCCCACGTAGGAGCGGTCGTACGCCTCGGGCATGTTGGACGGATCGACGCCGAACTGCTCAGGGTTCGCCCGCATGGCCGCATAGGCCGCCGGCCGGTCTGCCTCGGGGAGCTGCTGAAGCGCGTACATCGCTCGGCCGTTAAGGTCCGCGGTGTCTTTCGGCTTCCTCCGCCTTTGGTCGAGGTAGTCGCGGAACTGCGGCACCTCCTGCACCGACTGCTCGCCGGTCCTCGGGTCCGTCGTGATCTCGAAGGCCCCGTCCGGCCCTCCGTACTCGTGGAGCTGGCGGTTCTGGGTGTCGAGGCGGTCTCGGAGGCCCATGAGGTTCCTGGAGGCGTTCGCCATCCCGTCCGAGAAGTTGTGGCCCGACAGGAGTCCGGCGCCGATCGCGAGGAGCGTCTGGCTGCGGTTGCCCTCGTTCCAGAGGCCGGGAGAGCGGCGCTTGATCGGTGCCTTCGGCAGAGGCGCTTTCAGGGTTGGCGAGGGCCGCTCAGCGTCGAATGGGGTTGGCGGAAGGCCGTTTGGTGCCCCTGGGAACGGGGCAGATGGTAATGGTGGTGGGTTCATGGTTGAGTGTTCAGTTGGGGACGGTGGATGCCCATGCGGGCGAGAAGAGCGGCGGCCTCGACGGCACGGTCCGGGTTGACGGCGTAGTCGATCGCAGTCGGTACCGTGCGCGAGAGGTCTTCCAGGGTTGGTGAGATGGCGGAGGCCGGATGATACGGGCCCAGCACGGGATCGTCGTCGAAGAGTGCCGGTGCATGCGGGTCAGGCGGGTTCTGCCGGGCATCGAAGTTCTCCAGGCGGAGCGCGCCCCAGGTATCGAAGCTGTCATAGTAGGCAGGCGGCTTCACCGGCATCGTGTTGTCCGCCAAGAGCGTCAGGGAGAGCGGTGCCAGTCCGTGCTGCTCAGCGATCTCGTTGAGGTTCCGGCGAGCCCAACCGTCGAGCATGCGGTCGACAGGCGGCGCGGCGAGCTTCGCGATCGTGACGGCGCCGAGGGGAGAGACGGACGTTAGCCGATGGGGACCGGCAGGGCCGTCGAAGGCTTTGAGGGCCAGGTGATCCGGCGAAAACCGGGAAAGTGCTCTGCGGTTGGTCCGCCGCTCAAAGAGGGCGAACAGGTCCGCGGCGGGGAGCCAGATGCCGCTGGGTTCGATAAGGACGCGAACGGCTTCACGCTTGAAGGTGAGTGTGATCGGAGGGGGCAAGAGGGTCTCGTGAGGCGGGTTGTCGCCGCCTCGAAAAAGACGACGAACATACAGACGGTGGGACTAAAGGCCGGCAGGTCGCGCCAGAGCGGGCGAGGACGGCCTGTCAAACGGGCGGACTAATGCCGCGAGGAGGGTCTCTGGGTGCCTCGGGGTGGCCGGGGAGTCCCCTAGGGGTCCCCTGAGCGGCGAAGGCACCGGGTCCTCAGAAAGGGCCGCGGTGGTGCCTATCAGGGCCAGCCAGGCGCCGCATGGGACCCGAATGGGACCCGGAAAATAATCGGGTGGTGCCGACGAGGGGCTCTAGGGTCCGGCGAGGCGGCGAAAACTCCAGGGAAACCGCGGTGTTGAGCAGGCTCGGACCGGCGTTATCGCCGCTGAGCGAAGCCGTCGATTTCGAGCCCGATTTGCCCCGATCCCGGTGGGCTCCCGTCCGCCCCCACCAGGGGACCCGCGGTGGCTATTCCCCCTCTGCGTCGTCCCCCACCATGCCCGAAACCCGCAGAAGTCCTAGGCCTGGCACTGGATGCAGATGCCGATGCGTCCCCCGCTCCCCCTCGCCAGGCCATGACATTGCGGCCGATCGAGCGGGTCTGACGTGCCATCCTCGGGGACATTAGACCCAGTGGACAGGGCCAGGGTGAGGTTACCTTTAGTGACCGACCTCAGAGGGACCGGCCCTTACCAGAGGTGAAAGACGAAACGAGCCAGGACGAGAGCCAATATCGTCCATCCGATTGCTAGATTGAGCAGGGTCGGCTTGGCATTGTCGTCATCTTCCATGCGGGCTGCTCTAGCCGTAGGCCCTTGCTGCGCCCTTAAAGTCGTGTGTTCTCGCAGGCCGCTTGGGCCCGGCCGGCATCGAAGCCTTCCAGCCACGCGAACCGCAGCTCGGTCTCGTTGTCATCGTGCGGGCACTCGAAGTCACTTGAGGTCGGATCGGCGCCTGCTGCCTCTCCCTGCGCCCAAGCCATACGGAACTCGATGTCACTCACAGGCACTACCAAGGCCTCACGATCCTCGGGTCGAACCGAGCGGGCTTGCTGACCTCAACGGCCGCCGCAAGGAGTTGCTGGGCCAGGTCGATCGCCTCTTCCGCTTCGAGAGTAAGCCGGCACGGCTCAGGGCGTCCCACGTCCATCAGGATCACGCCGTTACTCGCTGTCACATCGGCCTTCATCATGGCCTCCTTGGTCACCACGAAGCCTCAACGGGTCACCTAGGCTGTTGATCCTACTAGTCTATCCTCGGTCAAACACAACTTAGCTTTCCTACATGTTCCTCATGTGTTCTCACGCCCCACGATGTCCCCGAAGTATCGCCGAGTCGTCGCCGAGCTGTCCCTCGCCATCCTGCGGGAGGCCGCTGAGCAGCCCCATAGGCCGGACAGCGAGGACGCGGCGCTGCGGCTAGCCCTCAGGTGCCTGCTGGGCCTCGGGGTCGACAAGGCGCTTCTCCGAGCCTTCTGGGAGGCCTTGAGCGCCGAGGTGGACATAGGGCGCCGGCATGGCGTCGAGAGGGCCTACGAGGCTGTGCGGGGCGCTACGATGGCCCACAACGAAGTTAGGGCCGCCAGTCGGTAGACCAGCGACCCCCGCATCATCGTTCGATAAGGCAGTATTAGGCGAAGCGCACCTTCGCGGTGACCTTCTGGCGGCGACGCATGGCGTAACCGACTGCGCCCATACCAAGGATCATCATGGCCCAGGTGGCCGGCTCGGGGACGGCGGCGGGAGTCGCGGCACTAATAGTCAGAACGCCGCCTGAGTCACCGAAGTATCCCTTCAACGCGAACGTGCTTGGAGTAAATATCGGGTTGCGCATAGTTCCAGAGAATAGCTGGCTTCCGGTCGTTGACGTATAGTAGCGGCCGGCGCCCTGAGCTAGGAAACCACCTAAGGCATTCGTGGTAAAGAATGAAACGTCACCGACAACGATCCCGGTCGAAGTCGTCAAGGGAATCGTGTTAAAAGTTAAGCCGGTCGACCCAACGAAGTTCGCCACGGGATTGCTGTCAAGGGTGAATGACACGCTTTGCGATCCGTCATTTGCCACGAAGTCGAAAAAGAGCGGTGCGGCGGTGGCTGGTGTCGCGATGGCGGTGCCCGCGAGAAGCGCGGCTGCAATCAAACGTGTCATGGTGTCCCCCGGTGCCCCGCGCACAATGCGTCCGCGCGGCGGACGTGGCTAACACACGTTATCGAAACGACCAGCGCTAAAACGTCCAATTTCGGGAAAGCGGCCGTGGCAGCTAGGCACCCTCGGCCTCGATGCCCGCGGCATGGCGTCGAACGTGCCTATGCAGCGCTGTGCAGCGTTGTGGGAGAGCGCCTGGCCCGGTGAGTGCCCGCCGAGGACGACGCAGGGGGATGCCGCATCCTCGGCGAGCATCTGAGACCTACGCCGTCTGGTGCGTAGGGTCGGGCTACATAGGCCTCAGTCTCGGCCTAACAACTCACCCGTAAGGTCCTCAGTTCCCGCGGTTTTTGGCGTTAAAGCTGCGGGTCAATCGTCCCCATCGACCTTCATCCAGTAGGGCTTCTCGCCGGGCTTCGGCTGCGTCGCGGGATCACAGAGGACGACCACGCCGGCTGGATGAGCAACATGGTAGGCTCGGCCCTGCGGGTCGACGATCACGAGCATCCGGGCCCAGTCGTACGCATCCTCGACCAGGATGGGCGTGGAAGCGCTTGGAAGTACCACACGGACCAGCCGGCCCGCATCGATCTCCCGGCGGCACAGCATCGCGAGGTTCTGGCTCCAGGTGGCCTCAGAGGGCCCGGTGGGACGGATGTGCTGCTGGGCGGTGCGCACTTGAGCTAGTGCGCTCATCGGAATATCATCACACATTGGCGTGTAATCCGCGAGCGGGCAAGCTAAAGCAATCGGTCCGCGCGCTCTTGCAGAACACGCAGGACATCGACGCGAGCGTCTCGCGCACTTGCGACAGCATCTAGTATCGGCTTACCATCTTCAACAGGTGGCAGCGTTTGAAGCAATGAAGCCACTTTGACGATGTCGTCCTGGTAGCCCTGAACGACTTCAGCTTCACGCCCCGAAAGACGTAGTTTTATTCCTTCAAGCGCTTCGTTCTGCTCCTGTATGTTGGCCCGTATAGCCAGCACACGCTTACGCACCTCCGGGCTGTCAACGGAGATTGGCCCGGTTGGCCTTCCATCAACATCAACTGAAGCGGTTCGCACGTACACTCGGATGAACGCCCCTACTAACGGATCCAATTTGGCCGCCGCCTCGCGGAACACCGTAAGGTCCCCCTTCCGCTGCTCCTGCCGTGTCTCAAGTACGTGCGCGCCGTAGCCGCCCCCCACAGTGAGGGCCGCCGTAAAGATAGACGATGCGATGAACGCCATGGTCGCCCACGTGCGACTGACACCTCTCTGCGGGTTACCACCGCCTTGAGGTGTCGACGCATGTGGCCCGTTTTGTGCCAAAGCGTTCATTCCTCTCTCGGCCGCACCTGCATGGACGTGGACAATCCCGTGTGACTTTTCGCATTACGCACAGCCGTACATACGCGTTTCCAGGTATCCGCGTCCATCAGCGACATGGCCCCCTCGACTCGCTTCTTGACCTCGATGGTACAGGCATCGTTCGGCTTTGCGGCCGAGTTCACCACTATGGGCGCCGGTCGATGGGGCGTCTCGGCCGTCGCCGGATCAGTTCCCAATGTCAAGAGAGCAGCAATGGCAAGAGGCGCGATCGTAGAGCTGTACAGACGCTGAAAGCCGGCCGAATTTATATTCTGCGCAAGGTCAGGAACCAAGTCTCGGTGCTTCTCCAAGGCGGCCAATGCCTCATCGAAAGTCACACCCCCTTCTCGCCGCCCCTCCTCGTATAAAGCAAGGACTCCGGCAACGTAGTTCACGAAGGTTTGAATGTTGAAATCATCGAGAGTGCTGAAGTCGTCTTTTGTTGTCTTCAACCTCGCCGCATACTCTCCTTGAAATATGTATTGATCATACGCGGCGCGGACGACCTGCTCACGTAAACTCTGCTCTAGAGCCGCAATCGGGTTTGGTGTGCCTAAGCGCGCGCGCAATTCTGCCGGTAGAGAGCCCCGCGTTCGCTTCGCGATCCAGTTGACACGACGGACAGGCAGACGCTCACCATCATAGCAGCTTTTCCAAGCCACATAGGTGGGCGGCCCCACTAACTCTCCGAAGAGCACTTGATCATCAAAACCGCGGCCTGGAACAACGATTAAGGTTCCGGGCTGAAGGGTGTAGTACAGGGCTTCGATGGCGCCAGCGTACCGGCCAAGGCGTCGACCGTGGGTCTTGGTAGAATAGTCCCCTGCATGCCTGCTTGGTGATGGACCTATTGATCTTCGATCAAGCCACTCGCGAACAGCGATGGACTTGACGATCTCCTCCCTCAACGCCTGACGCTGCGGCAACTTGCGGAAGTCGAGGCTCAGATCAGGAAAGTCGAGGAAAACCGAACTTCGATCCAAAAACTGATCGTACAGACGATAGTCTCGTCCGGGTTGAACGACATATATCCGCTCGCCGTCCTCCACGACGCGCGTAACGATGTCGATCTCTACGGGTTCACCCCGCCCGGACGCTGTTTTCTTCATCGTTTTCAATCGCTACCCCACGTATCTGACCCGGCGCAAGGGGGCATGAGCGCCACACGATCATGTTGCACAGGCTACCTCAAAGAGTCGCGGAATATCCGATCCATTGCGCTCCAAAGGTACGCGGTGGCGCCTATGAGCGCTTTGGGTGTTACAGGGTCAGACCGGCACAGGCAGTCCGCAGCGAAACCGCCAGTTGCGAACGCGATCCGCCGAGATGCCAATGGGCTCCCCCCGGCCGGCGGAAGGGGACCCGCGGGGGACCCAGGGGGACCCGAAGGGGACCCAGGCGGGGCGATGGCTCGGAGGGTCGAAGTGGCCGAGCCGTGGAGCACTGGTCCTGGTGTGGGAGCCCACTCGCTCCTCTAGGCGCCATTGGGGTCCGGCCTGCACCCGCCTGCTCCTCACGGGAGACATTAGGTCCCTTCAATCCCAGCCGATGGCTCTTGACAGGCTCATACATAACCGCCTAACGCTCGTCAGAGAGTTTTGAACAGGCGCTGAAATGACCGATCGAGCCGTTGCCTATTACCGCGTCAGCACCGCCCGCCAGGGTGCGTCAGGGCTTGGCCTGGACGCCCAGCGGGTTGCCGTTGAGGCGCTGTGTGCCGCACGAGGGTGGGACCTGATCGCTCCTCCCTTCCAGGAGGTTGAGAGCGGCAAGCGCGACGATCGGCCGGAATTGCTGAAGGCGCTGGACCGAGCCAAGCTCACCGGCGCCCGGCTGGTCATCGCAAAGCTGGACCGACTCTCCCGTGACGCGGCCTTCCTGCTCACGCTCCAGAACAGCGGTGTTCGCTTCGTGGCAGCAGACATGCCGGACGCCAACGACCTCACCGTGGGCATCATGGCCCTCGTGGCCCAGCAAGAGCGGCAGGCGATCTCCCGCAGGACCAAAGAGGCCCTTACGGCCGCCAAGGCCCGCGGGCAGCGCCTGGGCAACCCCAACGGTGCCGCGGCCTTCCGCCGGGCCGCCAAGGGCAACACAGCGGCCCTCGACGCCGTCCGGGCGGGCGCCTCCGATCGCGCCGAGAGCCTCCGCGGGACTGTCGAGGCCCTCAAGGCGGACGGGGTGACGTCCATGGGCGGCATCGCAGCGGCCCTCAACTCGCAAGGGATCGTGACGGCTCGTGGGGGCAAGTGGCACGCCTCATCCGTGCGGAACCTCCTGGGACGCCTTCAAGGCGCCAGCGAGGGCCGCCAGTGACCTCTGCGGCTCTCAAGTGGACCAAGCGTGTCCTGCCGATCGCCAAGATTGAGAAACGGCGGGACTTCCAGTTGCGCGTGAACGGCACCAGCCCGCAGCACGTCACCAAGCTCATGCGCGAGATGCAAGCCGGCCAGAAGCTGCCCGCGGTGAAGGTTGCTCTCGTAAACGGCGGCCACTTCCTCGTTGACGGTTTCCACCGCCTGGAAGCGCACAAGCGGAACCAGGAGCAGCACATCGATGCCCTCGTGGCGCACATGGACCTGAAGCAGGCCCTTCAGGAAGCGCGGCTCGCGAACACCGGCCACGGCAAGCCGCTCTCGCGGGCCGATCGCAACGCCATCTGGGAGGCGCATGTTGCCGCGGGGGAACACCGAGGGCCTGACGGGGTCCTCAAGTCCCCGCGGGCTCTCGCGGCAGAGCTGCACAACATCCTCAGCCGGGAGACCATCCGCCAGCGCTTGAGGGAGATGGGACTGGAGGCCGAGCTGGAGCCCGTAAAGGCTTGGGGCCCTGCGGAGCCCGACGCGGCTGCGCTGGCCGCGGAGCGACGCGAGGAGGCGGATGACCTCGTCCTGCGCCTCGGGGGCCTACTGGTGGCTATGGGTGACGGCGAGGACCGGCGGGAGGTGCTGGAGGCCCTGCGGGGGATCGTGGGTGCCGTTGAGGCCGGCGAGGTCCCTGCCGCTCTTCAGGACCTGTCGGCCACCTACGCGGCCCAGCTCGGGATCGAGTAGCTTGGAGTGCTTGGCGGGCCGGCGAGGGCCTCCGAAGGGTGACAAGTTTGCCATGCGGGGAGTAGCTAACTCCCGCCGATCGAGACAGCGATGCGCCTACTCGTTCCCGGCGCGATCGAGGTCGGAGCGCACCTCATCGATAAACTCGCGAGCGGCGGCCGAGAACGAGGCCAATGCCCGGTTCGCCGCATCCATTCCGTCAATGACCTGGGCCAGGACCCAGAAGAAGCCCATGAGGGCGGTTCGGACATCGCGTGGAGTCACATCTAGGTCATCGCTCACCTTCGGGTGCATGAGCCGGTTCCGGGTCTCGACTGCCGCGAGAAGAAGCGTCCACCCCGCCTCCGTGAAATCCGGTGTGTACTCGGGAGCGATCTTCTGGAGCGAGCGGACCGCCAAACGGAGGGAGGTGCTCAGAGGCAAGTATCTCAATTGGGTGCGTATGACTCCGGTCGAGGACACGGTGTAGCTCTCCTCTCGAAGCGCGGCGTCCTCCAGCGCAGTTAAAGCTTCGAAGTCTTCGAGCGCCGTTCGAACGTGCTCCCGGAACACCCACGAGACCCCTTCTAGTGCTGCGAAGACCGTGCGGACCGTCTCCCTTCGGTGCTGCTCGCTATTTTCCCCTGCGATCCGCTCCTGAGCTGCCGATACGTCCATCAGCAAGGTACGGATGAAGCCACGGCGAACGTCCTCGGCGTCGTCCTTCGCGTGCGTGCTGTGCTTAGTACTCACTTGCCCCCCTATGCTCCTCAAGGGGTACACGGCCGCATAGCGAATTGGGATAGTTGAGCTACGCTCCTCCGTCCGTCACCAGCCCGATCCTCTCGACGGCCTCGCGTCCTCGCTGCGACACCCAAAGGGTCACGCCGTACCCGGAGCCGTCGTCGGGGCGCTCGATCACCAGCGCCGGCCCATGCTGGTCCCCCGCGAGCGCATCGATGTCTCGCCGGACCGTGCCGTCCTCGGAGTCCACGCCGATCCAGAGGCGCTTGTATGTCACGGGCTCGTGCTCGGCGATGTAGAACAGGACCTGCAAGCGCCGCGCGGGGTACCGAGGACCCAGGTACTCCGCCGCGGCCTCAAGAGCGCGTAGCTGCCGCCGCAGGAGCATCGCTGCTTCGTCCGTGTCCATTGTTTCCCCCAAGTGCCCGCCGTCACGCTACCGGCGTCGCAGGCCAGGCCACAACGGCATCCCCGATCTGTCGACGGTCTACACACGCTGATCGTCGAGACATCACACGAGGGTCTTGCGTACACAACCTGAACAGGTTGTGCGCGCCGGCCGCGGCGATCTCGAGCGCGCGCTTGGCGGTCTCCTGCCCACGCACCTGGCGCAGGTCGGGTCCGTCGCGATGCTCTATCACCTCGCCCGGTCGCGGCATCGCCAGCAGCTGTCGTCCGCGTAGGTGGCTGAGCAGCGCGAGCAGGTCGGGCGCGGCGAGCACCTCGAGCTGCCCGCCCCAGGCCGCCTCGCTGCCCTGCGCCGCCGGACAGATCAGGCCCTTCCCCATCGCGCCGGCGTGAAGCGCGGCGAGCAGGACGCCCGGGGACGGCGCCAGCCGTCCGTCCAGCCCGAGTTCGCCGACAACCACGTAATTCGCCAGCGCCTCCGCATCGATCACCTCCATCGCGGCGAGCAGGGCCAACGCGATCGGCAGATCGAAGTGCGAGCCTTCCTTGGGCAGATCCGCCGGCGACAGGTTTACCGCGATCCTTTTGGGCGGCATCGACAGGCCCATCGCAGCGATCGCGCCGCGCACACGCTCGCGGCTCTCCCCCACTGCCTTGTCGGCGAGCCCGACGAGGTTGAACGCGGGCAGCCCGGGAATGAGCTGCACCTGCACCTCCACCCCGCGCGCCTCGAGCCCGAGATAGGCCAGGGTGGAAACGATCGCGACCATGACCCGCGAGACCGCGCCACGCACCGCTCTGTCAACGCGGCGCCGCCGCCTCGCTGACCCACCGTGGCCGATGCCCCAGGTGTCGCCGCCCGCGTTGACTTTCGTACGTCATTCGCTTAGCGGCCACGATCATCCGGGCCGTCCACGTGGCGGCCCTTTGCCATTCGAATTCGGGAAATGACACATGAAGCGGACCTTTCAGCCGAGCAATCTGGTGCGCGCCCGCCGTCACGGCTTCCGCGCGCGGATGGCCACGGTCGGCGGCCGGTCGGTGATCCGGGCGCGTCGCGCGCGCGGCCGCAAGAAGCTGTCGGCGTAATCGAGCGCTCTGCCGGCCCGGAGCCAACAATGGCTGTGGGCCGGATGACGAAGCGGTCGGACTATCTGGCCGCCAATGCCGGGCGTCGTGCGCCGATGCCCGGCTTCGTGCTGCTGGTAAAACCGCGCGACGATGGCGACACCAGCATGCGGCTCGGCATCACCGTCACCAAGAAGGTGGGCAATGCGGTGGTGCGCAACCGCATCAAGCGGCGCTTCCGTGCCCTGGCGCGCGAGGTCCTGCCCCAGCACGGGACGGCAGGCGCCGACCACGTCCTGATCGGCCGACTCGCCGCGAAGGACCGCGACTGGGCGCAGCTCGGCGCCGACCTCACCCGGGCGCTGGCGAAGACACGCAAGTGATCGCGCGCGCGCTGATCCTCGCTGCGCGCGCCTGGCAGCTGGGGCCGTCGCTGGTGCTGCCGCCCTCGTGCCGCTTCCAACCATCATGTTCCGCCTATGCAATCGAGGCGCTTGGCCGCTATGGCGCGGTCAAGGGCGGGTGGCTGGCGATGCGGCGGATCGCGCGCTGTCACCCCTGGGGCGGGCACGGCCATGATCCGGTGCCATAAGGAAAGCTTGGGACGCCTGTGAAGGACGAGAGCAAGAACTTCGTGCTGTTCGCGGTGATCGCCGCGCTCATCCTGTTCGGATGGCCGCTGGTGCAGAACCGCTTCTTCCCGACGGCGAACCCGCCTGCGACCAAGGTCGAGCAGGGCAAGTCGCGCGCCTTGCCGCAACCCGGCGCCGACCCCACCGCCGACTCGCCCGCGGCGCTGCGCGACCGTCAGCAGGTGCTGGCGGAGAGCCCGCGCGTCCGCATCGAGACGCCCGCGCTCAAGGGCTCGATCAACCTCAAGGGCGCGCGGATCGATGATCTGGTGCTGACGCGCTACAACGAGACGGTCGCGAAGGACTCGCCGCCGATCCGCCTGTTCTCACCCGCGGGCACGCAGGACGCCTATTTTGCCGCTTTCGGCTGGCGCGACGAGGGGCTGCGTCCCCCCGCCGCTGACGCGGTGTGGACGGCCTCCGCGCCCGTGCTCACCCCAGGAACGCCGGTGACGCTCACCGCCAGCAACGCGCAGGGCCAGCGCTTCGCAATCGAACTGGCGGTCGACAACGACTATCTTTTCACGGTCAAGCAGACCGTCGCCAACGCCGGCAGCGGCGCGGTGCCAGTCGCGGCCTATGGTCTCGTCAACCGCATCGGCGTGTCCAAGGACCCGGACAGCTGGACGATCCACACCGGTCCGATGTCCGTCAACAACGGCGCCGCACACTATAACCCCAACTTCAAGGACCTCGCCTCGGGGCCTGCGCGCTTCACCAGCAACGGCGGCTGGCTCGGCTTTACCGACAAATATTGGCTTGCCGCGATGGTGCCCGACCAGGGCCGCGCGTTCGACGGCCAGTTCCGCGCCGGGCCGAACCAGAGCTACCAGGCCGATTTCACCACCGCGCCGCAGCTGCTGCCGCCCGGCCGCCAGCTGAGCCAGACCGCCAAGCTGTTCGCCGGCGCCAAGGAAGTGAAGCTGCTCGACCGCTACACCGACACCGGCGCGGTGACGAAGCTGGACTATGCGATCGACTGGGGCTGGTTCCGGCTCGTCGAGAAGCCGATCTTCTACTACCTCGACCTGCTCTTCCGCCTCGTCGGCAATTTCGGCGTCGCGATCATCCTCCTGACGCTGACGATCCGGCTGCTCGTCTTCCCGATCGCGCAGCGCCAGTTCGCCAGCATGGCGGCGATGCGCGCGCTCCAGCCCAAGATGAAGGCGATCCAGGAGCGCTACAAGGACGACAAGCAGCGCCAGCAGCAGGAGATCATGGCGCTGTACAAGGCGGAGAAGGTCAACCCGCTGGCGGGCTGCCTGCCGACGCTGATCCAGATCCCGATCTTCTATGCGCTCTACAAGGCGCTGCTGCTGACGATCGAGATGCGTCACCAGCCGTTCGCGCTGTGGATCAAGGACCTTTCCGCGCCCGATCCGGCGACGATCCTCAACCTGTTTGGCTATATCCCGATCACGCTGCCCCATTTCCTCGCCATCGGCGTGGTGCCCGTGCTGCTGGGCATCTCGATGTTCTTCCAGTTCCGGCTCAACCCGGCGCCGATGGACGACGCGCAGAAGCAGGTGTTCGCGATCCTGCCGTGGGTGCTGATGTTCGTGATGGCGCCGTTCGCGGTCGGGCTGCAGATCTACTGGATCACCACCAACTGTATCTCCATCCTGCAGCAGAAGTGGCTCTACAGCCGCCACCCGCAGCTCAAGCAGGCGCCGGCCAAGTGAGCGAGCACGGCGCCACCTTCGACGAGGAGCTGATCGAGGCGGCGCGTAAGCGCTTCGCCGGCCCGGTGGAGTTCCTGAAGTCGGCGCCCGCGCTCGAGTACCTCCCGCCGGCGGAGATGCCCGAGGTGGCATTCGCCGGGCGCTCGAACGTCGGCAAGTCATCGCTGCTCAACGCGCTGGTCGGCCGCAAGGCGCTGGCGCGCACCTCGGTCACGCCGGGTCGGACGCAGGAGCTGAACTTCTTCGACGTCGGCGAGCCGGCGGTGTTCCGGCTGGTCGACATGCCCGGCTACGGCTTCGCCAAGGCGCCCAAGGACGTCGTCAAGAAGTGGCGCTTCCTGGTGAACGACTATTTGCGCGGGCGGCAGGCGCTCAAGCGCGCGCTGGTGTTGATCGACAGCCGCCACGGCATCAAGGAGGTCGACCGCGAGGTGCTCGCGATGCTCGACAAGGCGGCGGTGAGCTACCGGCTGGTGCTGACCAAGGCGGACAAGGTCAAGGCGACCGATCTCGCCGAGGTCACCACGCGCACCGAGGAGGAAGCGCGCAAGCGACCGGCCGCGCACCCGCAGATCCTGACGACCTCGAGCGAGACCGGGCTCGGCATGGCCGAGCTGCGCGCCGCGGTGATCGAGTCGCTCGGCTGATCGGCGCTGCGGCCGGTGCCTCAGTGCGTCCGCGCGCGCTCCAGCGCGGCTGCGATCTGGCGCCGCAGCAGCTCGGAACGACTCGGCACCGGCGCGGGCGAGCCGAACACCAGCCGTGGCGCCGACACGAAGGCGGGCACGCGCGCGGCCAAATCGGCGGTGCAGGGCAGCGAGGCGAGTGGGTCGTACATCATCGATGGTAACCTCCGGCCGGATGCGGCCGCGCCCGTCCTACTTCCGCTGTCGCTGCCGCCCGCTCTACGAGCTCGGTTAATTGGCCGCTCACCCGACGATGCGCCGCGCGCGATTGCCCTACCCGCCGCTCGCCTCTAACCCGGTGGCATGAAGCTGATCATCGGCAACAAAGCCTATTCGTCCTGGTCGTTGCGCGGCTGGCTGGCGTGTCGCCAGTCGGGGCTGCCGTTCGAGGAGGTGGTCGTCCCGCTGTACGACGACGCCTGGGACAAGCGCCGCGAAGGTGCCGAGTTCGCGCCCTCCTCGGGCAAGGTACCGATCCTGTGGGACGGCGAGGCCGTGGTGTGGGACAGTCTCGCGATCGTCGACTATCTCGCGGACAAGATCGGTCGCGCACGCTTCTGGCCCGAAGACGAGGCCGCGCGCGCGATGGCGCGGTCAATGGCGGCCGAGATGCACTCCAGCTTCGTCGCGCTGCGCCGCAAGCACAGCATGAACGTCCGCCAGACCTACCCGCCGATCGCCCCTGATGCCGATGTGGCTGCCGACCTGATGCGGCTGTTCGAACTATGGGCCCAGGCGCGTGCACGATTCGGCGGCAGCGGCGACGGCGACTTCCTGTTCGGCCAGTTTGGCGCGGCAGACATCATGTTTGCGCCCGTGTGTACGCGGATCGTCACCTACGCGCTGCCCGCGCCCCGCTTCGCCGTCGCCTACATAGAAGCGGTTTTGCGCCATCCCTTCCTGCAGGACTGGATCGCCGCGGCGCAGGAAGAGGAATGGGTGATCGAGCGCTTCGAGCAGCCGGCCGCCTAGTGTGCGCGGTCCTCGTCCGGCTGCGGCGCCGTCTCGTAGCCGCGCTCCGGATGCCACCGCATCGCCACATCGGGATAATGGACCGGCGAGCGCTCAGGCAGGCTGACCGCAAACAGCACGCAGGGCGAGTCGCTCTCGTTGCGCATGTGATGCGCGTTCGCCTGGCCCTTGCGGAAGGTCGCGACATCACCTGCACGCATCGGATGGCACCCGTCGTCGTCGATCAGCACCGCCTCGCCCGCGAGCACCACCACCACTTCGTCCTCGCGCTCGTGCCAGTGCCGCAGCGACGAGCAGCCGCCCGGCGGCACGGTGACGTGCGTCGCGACGAAGTCGGACAGTCCGCCCGCTTCCGACACAAGGCGCGCCACTCGATCGGCGGTGCTCGCCGCGACGGCCGGCGGATAGTCGCTGCCACGTTTCACGGGCGCGTGCTCGATGTCGATTTTGGGCATAAGGAGTTCCTCGCGTGACCGATGTGGTGGAACTCGCCAGTGCGCTGATCGCTGCCGACAGCATCACGCCCGCGCGCGGCGCGGTGTTCGACGTCCTTGAGGCGGCATTGCTGCCGCTCGGCTTCGCGGTGGAGCGGCTCGTGTCGGGCGAGGCGCCGGACGGTCCGGTGGAGAATTTGCTCGCCACCCGTGGTGCTGGCCGGCATCTCGGCTTCGCCGGACACGTCGACGTCGTTCCACCCGGCGAAGGCTGGAGCGCGGGTCCGTTCGAGCCGATCATCGTCGACGGTGCGCTACATGGCCGCGGCGCTGTCGACATGAAGGGCGCGGTCGCCGCCTTCGTCGCCGCCGCGGCACGCGTACCGGCGGATGCCGGACAGCTCACGCTGATCATCACCGGCGACGAGGAAGGGCCCGCCACCTTCGGCACCGTTGCGCTGATCGAGCGGATGCGCGCGCGCGCCCTGCTGCCCGATCTGTGCCTCGTCGGCGAGCCCACCTCGGTCGCGGCGCTGGGGGACATGGTGAAGATCGGACGGCGCGGCTCGGTCAACATCTGGATCGAGGTCCCCGGCCGGCAGGGGCATGTCGCTTATCCGCATCTGGCGGACAACCCGATCCCCCGGCTCGTGGCCGCGCTCGCCGACCTCGACGCCTTGGTGCTCGATGAGGGCAGCGCCTGGTTCCAGCCGTCCAACCTCGAGATCACCGATTTGTCCGTCGGCAACACCGCGACCAACGTGATCCCGGCGCGCGCACATGCGCGGCTGAGCATCCGCTTCAACGATCTCCACCGCGGCGCTGACCTCGTCGCGCGGGTCGAGGCGATCGTGCGCACGCACGCGCCGGAGGCAGTCGTAACCGCCCGCATTTCGGGCGAGGCGTTCCTCACCGAGCCGGGCGCGCTCTCCGCGCTCGTGTCGGACGCGATCGCGGAGGTGACCGGCCGCACGCCCGAGCTCTCTACCACCGGCGGCACCTCCGACGCGCGCTTTCTGCGTGCGCTATGCCCAGTGGTCGAGTTCGGCCTGCTGAACGCCACGATGCACAAGGCCGATGAGGCGGTGGCTCTCGACGACCTTCGCCAGCTCGTCTCGATCTATGAACGCGTGATCCGCCGCGCGCTGGCGGCGTGATCCACAATAGTCAGCGCTTGCGCCGCAGGATCACGTAGAGCGCACCTGCCCCGCCATGGCGCGGGTGCGCGTTGCGGACCGCGGCGATCGCCGCGGCATGGCGTGACAGCTGGAGCCAGTCGAACACCGCTGCGCGGATCGCCCCGCGCGCGTGCGGGCGCTGGCTCTCGGGACGGGGCGGCTTGCCCGTCACCAGCAGCACCACGCGCTCGCCGCGCGCGATCGCCTGCCCCAGCCCGGCGTCCAGCGCAGCATGTGCCGAAGCGAGCGTATGGCCGTGCAGGTCGATCGTGCGCTCGGGTGCGACATGACCCGTGGCGAGCCGGCGGTCCCAGCCGCGGTCGAGCGTGTCGCCCGGCCCCCGCGCCGGCGGCCGCGACGTAGGGCTCAGCGGCGCAGCGGCAGGGGCGCGCGCGGGCGCCTGTGGCTCGGCCGGTAGCGGCGTCTTGACCGCAGGCGCGCTCTGCCGGCCGGGCAGCGCGCGCACCGTGGCGCGCACCCGCGCCCACAACGCCTCTTCGTCAGCGCCGAGGCGTCGTCCCGCCACCGGCGCCTCCTGCGGCGCGGCGCGCCACCCAGCGATCATAGCTGCCGACCGGTAGCAGGAGGAAGGCGGTCCCCCGCGCGCTCATCCCGCCGGCAGTCGCGCGCGCCTCTTCGCCCGCTCCCCAGAAGGTATCGACGCGATTGGCGCCCTTGATCGCGCCGCCGGTATCCTGCGCCACCCACACCCCGTTCGCATCGGTGCGATCCATCGACAGAAAGATGGGCGCGCCCAGCGGGATGAAGCGCGGATCCGCCGCGACAGTGACGCCGCCGGTCACCGGCAGCCCCAGGGCGCCGAGCGGCGGGTCATCGAGCTCGCGGAAGAACACGTAGCTCTTGTTCTCGCGCATGATCGCGCGGCCTTCTTCGGGGTGCGCGTGAAGCCAGGCGACGATGCCCTGCATCGACGACTGCCCTGGCCCGAGCAGTCCGCGACTCTTCATCAGCGCGCCGATGCCGGTGTAGCCGCGGCCGTTCTGCGTGTCATAGCCGATCCGCAGCAGCGAGCCATCGCGCATGCGGACCAGCCCCGATCCCTGCACTTGGAGGAAGAACAGTTCCACCGGGTCGACCGCGTAACCAAGCACGCGCGCGCGCCCCTCGATCGCGCCCTGCTCGATCGCGGCGCGATCGTAATACGGGACCAGCTTGCTACCATCGACCCGTCCGCGGATCTTCTTGCCCGCGAGTGTGTCGACGAAGGCGCCGAGGTCGACGTCGATGAGATCGTTGGGGCGCGCGTAGATCGGGGCATAGCCGGGACGCGGCTCGCGCGCGCCCGCGATCTCCGGAATGAAATAGCCGGTGGCGAAGGCACGGCCGTCGCCGACCTGCACCGCTTCGAACCAGCGCTGGAAGAACGTGACCGCCTCGCGGTCCGCTACTGTGCCGGCGGCATCGCAGGCAGGTTGCCAGTCCGCGCCGATCGTCAGCCCGCTCGCGTCGGTGCGCCGCACCAGGCTCGGGCAGCTCAACCGGAACGCGGCGAGCGCCGCCGCCGCCTGCTCGCGCTCGAGCGGCAACGTGCTGACCGCCGGCCCGCGGACGATGCCGTTGGCGGAGGCGCTCACGGCGCCCGGCACGGTGATCCCCGGTACCCCCGCAAGCGGCGTTGCGGCAACGGGCGCGCGTGCGGGACGATCGGTCGGATACGACACCCGCGGTGCAGGACGCTGCGAAGCAGGCCTGGAAGGCGCAACGGCGGGGCGGCTGGCGCTCGTTCGCGGGGGGGCCGGTCGCTCGCCCGGGCCAACGCACGCCGCCACCGCCATCGCGCTCGCCAGCGCGAGCGCTCCCCGTATCCGCATTACGCCCCTTCCCCTAACGTCCCGTCACGCTTGCCGTGAGGCCGGGCTCACGCCTCGTCGGTGTCCGCCAGGATCCAGTTCGGATCCGCGTTCTTCACTGTGCGCACGAACGTCCATACGTCGTGGGTCTCAACCGCGTCGCTGGTCGAACCGGCGACAACATTGCCCTCTGCGTCGCGGGTGACCGCCGCAATATCGGCATCGAATCGCACGGCCACGCGTGCCTCGCCGCCGGCAACCCCGGCGGAGGCGATGCTGGCACGCTCGATCGAGATCAGCCGATTGTCGAGCACGTGACCCGCCGACTGGCGCAGCTCGATCGCCTCCTGGAACGCGCCGAGCACGTCGGCGCTCACCAGCCCGCGCAGTGCCTCGACGTCGCCGCGCCAATAGGCTTCCAGGACCATCCGGTAGGCCGACTTGGCGCCCTCCAGGAAGCGGTTCACGTCGAACTGCGGTTCCGCCGCGACCAGCGCGCGCAGCCCCGGCTCGGTGCCGCTGTCGAACGGGCGCGATACCGGCTCGCGCACCTCCGGCGTGATGTCGACGGTACGCGGCAGCGCAGCGGTGCCGACTCGTTCCTCCGCCGGCTTTGGCAAGGGCTGCTCGTGACCCGAGCGTTTGCCAAGCACCGAATAGAGGCGCAGCGCCAGAAAGCCGGCGACCATGGCGAGCAGGACTACGTAGAACACGGCAACTCCAGACGGCTGGTCTGCGAAAACTCGACATCGTACATAGGCATGACGGCGCCGAACATCAAACTGCCCTCTGTCAAATCGCCAGAGCGGCGATTGTATCCCGTGAACCGCGCTGCTAACCGCCGCTGACACTCGCGCCCGGCCTCACAGCGGCGCGCGCGCGGCCAGGTTTGTGAAGGGACGGACGATGGATCAACAGGACAATATCGGCGGCGAGCCGCTCGCCAATGGCGCCGACAACGGCCCGGCGGCGGGCCTGATCTCGCAATATGTCAAGGATCTCTCGTTCGAGAACCCGAGCGCGCCGGCGATCTACCAGGAGCCGAACCCGCCCGAGATCAACGTGCAGTTCGACATCGGCGCGGCGCAGGTGGGCGAGGAAGTCCATGAAGTGACGCTCAAGATCGAAGTGCGCGCGACCACCGCGGGCAAGACCGCCTTTATCGCCGAACTGTCCTATGCCGGATTGTTCGGGCTGCGCAACGTGCCGGCAGAGCACGTCCAGCCGTTCCTGCTCGGCGAAGGGCCGCGGCTGCTCTTCCCGTTCGCCCGCCGTGTCATCGCCGACGCGATCCGCGACGGCGGCTTCCCGCCGCTGCTGCTGGAGCCGATCGACTTCAATGCCTTGTTCCTTCAGCAGGCGCAGGCGCAGGGCGTGTCGTTCAGCGGCGAGGTGGGTCAGGCTTGAGGCCGTAGCGATGCTCCTGTGCGCGCAGGAGCCCGGGTCGGTGAGCGCGGTTCCCGACATCCTGGGCTCTCGCGTCGCCGGAAGTAAGAGCGGCTGCTGACGCTATGAACCTCGCCAAAGCGCTCGGATCGGTCGGTGGGCTGACGCTCGCCAGCCGCGTGCTCGCGTTGGTGCGCGACACACTGCAGGCGAGCTATGTCGGCGCAGGCTTCGCGTCCGACGCCTTTTTCGTCGCCTTTCGCCTTCCGAACATGTTCCGCGCCCTGTTCGCCGAGGGTGCTTTCTCCGCCGCATTCATCCCGCTGTTCAACCGCAAGGTGGCGGAGGGCGGCGGAACGCCGGCGGGGGTCGACTTCGCCGAGCGCGCGCTGGCGGTGCTGTTCCCGGTGCTGCTGGTCTTTACCGCCGCGATGCTGGCGGCCGCCTGGCCGATCACCTGGGCGCTGTCTGGTGGGTTCGACCGGCAACAGCCGACTGCCGACCAGTTCGCCTTCGCGGTGATGCTGTCGCGCTTCACCATCCCCTATCTCATGCTGATCTCGCTGGTCTCGCTGCTGGGCGGCATCCTCAACTCGCTCAACCGTTTCTGGGTCAACGCCGCGGCGCCGATCCTGCTCAACGTGGCGATGGTCGGCGCGCTGATCTTCTTCCACGGCGAGGACTCCTATGCGACCGCGCGCGTCCAGGCGATCTCGGTCACCGTCGGTGGCGCGCTCCAGCTCGCCTGGCTGTGGTGGGCGTGCCGCCGGGCGGGCGTGTCGCTGCGTATGCGCCGACCGCGCATCGACGATGACGTCAAGCGGCTGCTCAAGCTGATCGTTCCCGCCGCCGCGGGCGCGGGCGCGGCGCAGGTCAATCTCGCGATCTCCACCGCGCTGGCCGGAGGCCTGCTCTCCGCCGGCTCGATCTCGGCGATTTATTATGCCGACCGGCTCAACCAGCTGCCGCTCGGCATGATTGGCATCGGACTCGGCACCATCCTGCTGCCGGTGGTCTCGCGCTTGCTCAGCGAGGGCCGCGACGCCGAAGCGATGGAGATGCAGAACCGCGGGCTTGAGCTCGCCTTGTTCCTTACCCTCCCCGCGACCGCCGCCTTCGTCTTCGCTGCCGAGCCGATTGTCCGTGGCCTGTTCCAACATGGCGCCTTCGACGCGCGGGACAGCGTCCGCGCAGCGCAGGCGCTCGCCGCCTTCTCACTCGGCCTGCCCAGCTACGTGTTGGTAAAGGTGCTCACCCCCGGCTTTTACGCGCGCGCCGACACGCGCACGCCGGTGCGGCTGGCGCTCTACTCGGTCGCGCTCAACCTCGTCGGCAACCTCATCCTGATCCCGACGCTGGCGCATTGGAACATCGGCCAGATCGGCCCGCCGCTTGCCACCGCGCTGGCGTCGACGGTCAACGTCGTCTCGCTGTACGTCGTGCTGGCGCGGCGCGGCCATTTCGCGCTCGATCCGCAGCTCAGGCGCAAGGTGCCGCGGCTCGCGCTCGCCGCGCTGCTGATGGGCGGCGCGCTGCTGCTGGTGACCCCGCTGGTCGATCCCTATCTCACCGGCAACCTCGCGGTGCGTGGCGCCGCTTTGACGGTACTGGTCGGCGCCGGCGTGGCGATCTACGTGCTCGCCTGTTTCGCCACGGGCGCGTTCCGCATGTCCGACCTTCGCTCCCTCCTCCGTCGCAGAGCCTCGTCCCGATGACCCAAATGCGTGTCGTGTCCGGTATCAAGCCCACCGGCAACCTCCACCTCGGCAATTACCTGGGGGCGGTGAAGCAATGGGTGGCGATGCAGGACCAGATCCAGGCACAGGGCGGCGAGACGATGTATTTCATCGCCGATCTTCACGGACTGACCGAGTTCATCGCGCCCGCCGAGCTGACCGCCAACACGATCGAGATGACGGCCACGCTGGTGGCGGCGGGGATCGATCCCGAGCGCTCGATCCTGTTCAACCAGGCGCGTGTGCCCGCGCACAGCGAGATGGGCTGGCTGCTCAACAATGTCGCCCGGGTCGGCTGGCTCAACCGCATGACGCAATTCAAGGACAAAGCGGGGAAGAACCGCGAGGGCGCCAGCGTGGGGCTGTACGATTATCCGGTACTGATGGCGGCGGACGTGCTGCTTTACCATGGCACGCACGTTCCCGTCGGCGAGGACCAGAAGCAGCATCTCGAGCTGGCGCGCGACATCGCGACCAAGTTCAACACGGATTATGCCAGCGAGCTGTTCACCTTGCCCGAGCCGCTGATCAGCGCGGCGGCGCCGCGGATCATGTCGCTGCGCGATGCCTTAGCGAAGATGAGCAAGTCGAACCCGTCCGAACAATCGCTCGTCAAGCTGGTCGACGCTGACGAGGTGATCGCGGACAAGTTCCGCAAGGCCAAGACCGACCCGGACCTGCTCCCGGAGACCGTGGAGGAGCTGGAAGGGCGGCCTGAGGCGCGCAACCTGCTGACGATCTTCGCCGCGCTCGCCGATCGCGCGCCGCAGGACGTGCTGAGCGAATTTGCGGGCAAGGGCTTCGGCGCGTTCAAGCCGGCGCTCGCCGACCTGGCGGTAGCGAAGCTCGGACCGATCCGTGACGAGATGGTGCGCCTGCTCGACGACCGCGGCGCGATCGCCGCCATCCTGGAGCGAGGCGCGGAGAAGGCGCGCGCGCTGGCAGCGCCGACGCTGCGGGCGGCGCAGCAGGCGATGGGATTGTTGGCGTAAGCTGCCACGGATTGATGGCGCGCCGCACCAAGTGATGGCGCGCTCTCCTCCCGGCCGGCAGAGGCTGTGGGCCGGCACCTTCGCGAAAACCGCGCGGTCAGGCGCCAATTCCTCCTGAAAGGGCGGAAATCCCGTTCTGGCATCGCTCTTGCTGAGCATCTCTTGAAGCGCGGCGACCGCCGCCAGAACAGCGAGAGAGCGCATGACCGAGACCACTACCCCTCCCGCCCCGCGCGACAACCTCTGCGGCGTCTGCGCCGCCGTCGGTGAGGACCTGGGCTTCAATCCGCTGTGGCTTCGCGCCGCTTTCGCGGGCGCGCTGCTGTTCAGCCTGGAGGCGGTGCTCGCGACCTACGCTGCCTTGGGCATGGTCGTGCTCGCCAGCCGGCTGCTTTTCCCAGACCGCAAACGCGCTACGCCGAAAGCCGAGCCCACCCAGCTTCCCGTCGTATCCGAAGCGCGCCAGGAAGAGCCGCTGCGCCGCGCGGCGTGAGCGCTGCTCAGCCGCCAAGTTGGCCCAGCAGTAGTTGCACTGCGCCATCCACCTCACGGTCGCTCTCGCGCAGCGCTTCGATCCGCTTCACCGCGTGAATCACGGTGGAGTGATCACGGCCGCCGAACTTGCGGCCGATCTCGGGCAGCGAGCGCGTGGTCAGCCGCTTGGCGAGGTACATCGCGATCTGTCGCGGCCGGGCGATCGCGCGAGCACGGCGCGCCGAGATCAGGTCGAGCGGCTTGAGCTCGAAATGGTCCGAGACCAGCTTCTGGATTTGGTCGATCGTTACGCGACGCTGATGGCCGCGCAGCATGTCGCCGAGCGTCTGCGTCGCGAAGTCGAGGTCGATCGTCGCGCCGGTCAGCATCGCATAGGCCGTGACACGGGTCAGCGCTCCCTCGAGCTCGCGAATGCTGGTGGTGATCCGCGCGGCGAGCAGATCGAGCACTGCGGCGGGCACGCGCACATCAGGCATGTCGGCGACCCGGCGCTCAAGCACCTCGCGGCGCAGCGCCAGCGACGAGGGGCGGATGTCGGTCACCAGCCCGCCGGTGAGCCGGCCGAGGATGCGCGGCTCGATTCCGTCCAGCGCCTGCGGCGCGCGGTCTGCGGCGATCACCAGTCGTTTGCCCGCCGCCATGATCTCGTTGACGGTGTGGAAGAACTCCTCCTGGGTGGAATCCTTGCCCGCGATGAACTGGAGGTCGTCGATCAGCAGCAGATCGAGGCCGCGCAGCTTGATCTTGAACGCGAACGTGTCTCGCGCGCGCACCGCGGCGACGAACTCGAACATGAACCGCTCGGCCGACATCAGCAGCACGCGCGCGCCTGGATGCGCGGCAAGGAAAGCGTGCGCCACCGCGTTCATCAGATGGGTCTTGCCCTGCCCCGTCGCGCCGTGAAGGAACAACGGGCTGAACCGCACCGGACCAGGCTCGGCGAGCGCGCGTGCCGCATTGACCGCCACCATATTCGAACCGTCCACCACGAAGCGGTCGAAGGTCAGCCGAGGATCGAGCGTCGGTTGCTCGACGGACGTGGCCGGCTCGACAGCGGCAGACGCGGGCTCACCCGTGCTGGGTGCCGATAGGATCGCGGCCACGGGCGCACGCGCCGCGGTCTCCACCTCGACGCTGCGCACGCCTGGCAGCACAGCGCGGAACTCGTGCACCAGCCGCTCGGCATAGTGGCTGCGCACCCAGTTTGTCATGAAGGGCGAGGGCAGTGTCAGCCGGACGTCCAGCGGATCGGTCGTATCCGCCAGAGCGATCGGCGCGAGCCACTGGTCGAACAGCCGCGCGCCGGCGGACTGGCGCAGGTTGGCACGCACCCGGGTCCAGGCCCGCGCCACGTCGCTCTTCCCGTCCAATCGATCCGCCACTTGCGCCACGCACAGCTCTCCCGTTGCCGCGAACGCAGGCGTTCGCGGTTGTCCCATTCGCAAAGTCAAACGTCCCCCTGCCCGCGGCCCCTCGCGCGTCGGCTATCAGACGGTGTCTCTGTGCCGCGCCGAACGATCGCCGGTGCGGTGCGACAGGATTAGGAACAGCCGGCTGAGTCGATCAAGACCGGGCGCGGACACAAAATCGAAATAAAGAAGGTTGACTCGCCGACAGCCACGCAAATGCGTCAAATTTCTCACAACCCGTTGTTATTGCTGCATTTTCTCGCCGCAACTGCAAACGTAACGGGTGCGAATCGCAGGATTTCCGAGCCTTTTGGAAAGAAGCGCCGACCCGCTTCGGCGAGCGCCGCACGCGCACGCGAAAACGCCCGCCGGGTACAACCCGACGGGCGTTCTGAAGCACTTAGTGCGTCGGCGTTAGGCCAAGCCGGCGACCCGCTTGGTCAGCCGCGAGAACTTCCGCGCCGCGGTGTTCTTATGGAGAACGCCCTTGGCAACGCCGCGCGCGATCTCAGGCTGCGCCGCCTGAAGCGCGGTGGCCGCTCCGGCCTTGTCGCCAGCCGCCAACGCCGCCTCGACCTTCTTCACGAAGGTACGGATCCGGCCGACGCGGTTACCATTGACCTCGGCCCGACGCTCGTTGCGGCGGATGCGCTTCTTGGCTTGCGGCGTGTTCGCCATGAACGTCCTCTAATTGTTTCGAATCGATGAAAAGCAGGGCGGTCGGCGGCGCCGTCGTCCTCGAAGGCGCGGCCCATAGCGCGAGAGCACCGCAGCGTCAACCGCGCTGACAGGCCGGACACCAGAAGGTAGAGCGTCCGCCCGCCGCATAACGCTGCACCGTACCGCCGCAGCCACATGGCTCTCCCTCGCGCCCATAGACGGCGAACTGCTTGGAGAAGTAGCCCAGCTCGCCGTCCGGCCGGGCGTAATCGCGCAGCGACGAGCCGCCCGCCGCGATCGCCGCCTCGAGCACCTCGTGCACCGCGGCGATCAAGCGCTCCAGTCGCGATCGTGCGATCCTCCCTGCCGCGCGCCGCGGATTGATGCGAGCGTGATACAGCGCCTCGCACACGTAGATGTTGCCCAGCCCCGCGACGACGCGCTGATCGAGCAGGGCAAGCTTGATCGATGTCGTCTTGCCGAGCAGCGCGGCGCGCAGATAGTCCGCGGTGAACGCCTCGCCCAGCGGCTCGGGGCCGAGCGCGCCGAATGCCGGAAAGCCGGCGAGCTCGGCGGTGGGCCACAGGTCGACCGAGCCGAACCGGCGCGGATCGTTGAGGGCGAGCCGTCGCCCGGCTCCCGTTTCGATCAGCAGATGGTCGTGCGCCAGCAGTTCGGCAGGATCGACGCGCCACCGCCCCGACATGCCGAGATGAAAGATCAGCGTGTCGCCGCGATCGGTGTCGATCAGCCCATATTTGGCGCGGCGACCCAGCCGCGTGA
The DNA here is from genome assembly GCF_051400595.1 of Sphingomonas larreae. Lineage (NCBI taxonomy): Bacteria > Pseudomonadati > Pseudomonadota > Alphaproteobacteria > Sphingomonadales > Sphingomonadaceae > Sphingomonas > Sphingomonas larreae. The sequence goes on along the minus strand of NZ_JBLFFI010000002.1, from coordinate 424,262 downwards.
CTCGTGCGCCGGTGAGCCGCTGGCGCAGCTCGGGCGGGAACGGCCGGCGCAGGTCACCGCGGCGCGGCTCGACGCGCGCGAGCGTGGCGTCGAGCAGCACCGGCGTGAGCCCGCGCACGGTGGTCTCGACCTCGGGAAGTTCGGGCATGCCGGCGGCTTAGCCGGAGGGCGACGACGAGGCTAGGCCGCGGTCGCCAGATCGAGACCGGCGGGCGTCCCGCGGACCATTGCCTGACTCGTTTGATGACGCTCGCAGTCACCGACGTGCGCGACCTCAGCTGGCGGCGACCAACGTGGCCCCGGTACCCGGCGCCCGGCCGAGCCACCAGCAAAAGACCAGAATGCCCCCGCCGATCACCCCCAGCACGATCGCTCTGCGCCAGCTGCCGGCGCTTTCCCGATCGGGGGCGGCGCTCACGGCCCCTGGCGCCATCGCAGCGACCACGCACCCCCAACCTACAGGAGTGCCAGCCTGCCCCGGCCGCACGTCCACCTCGTCGAGACGCAGCCGCGTGCTCGCCGGATCAACTCCAGTCAGCCGCGCGATGATGCGGAATGAAAGCACATCGCTGATCAAGCTCCGCAACTCTAAGACCCATGCCGGCATCATCCATAGCGCGGGCAGGGAACAACGATCTCGATCGTGGCTATCCTCTACGGCGGTCTCGACCAGGAGATCGTATCGTCGGATGACATCGGGCGGTGCGATCTACGTCGCCGCCCCCTTCCCTCCCCCCCGCGCACGCCCTAGAGCGTCCGGCATGAGCGATACCTCCGGCAGCGCCGCCAGCGAGCGCGTGGTTTCCTTCGGTTATGAGGACGTCACCCCGGTCGAAAAGACCGCGCGGGTGCGCGGCGTCTTCTCGAACGTGGCGAGCCGCTACGACCTGATGAACGACGCCATGTCCGGCGGCATGCACCGTTTGTGGAAGGATCGCTTCGTGCGTCGCGTGAAGCCGCGCGCGGGCGAGCAGATCCTCGACATGGCCGGCGGCACCGGCGACATCGCGTTCCGCCTCGCCGCGCATGGTGCGGCGGTGACCGTCGCCGACATCAATCCGGAGATGCTCGAGGTCGGCATGCGGCGCGCGCAGCAGCGCGGCATCGACGGGCTGGTGTGGACCGAGGCGAACGCCGAGACGCTGACCTTCCCCGACCGCTTCTTCGACGCCTATACGATTGCCTTCGGCATCCGCAACGTCACCGACATCCCCGCCGCGTTGCGCGAGGCGCACCGTGTCCTGCGCCGCGGCGGACGGTTCTACTGCCTCGAGTTCTCCACGACGCAATGGCCCGGCTTCGCCGAGGTGTATGACGCCTACTCGCATCGCATGGTGCCCAAGCTGGGCCAGCTGCTCGCGGGTGATTCGGACAGCTACCGCTATCTGATCGAGTCGATCCGCCGCTTCCCCGACATGCCCGCCTTCGAGCGGATGATCGCCGACGCCGGCTTCGTGCAGACGCGCGTGGAGCCAATGCTGGGCGGGCTGGTGGCGATCCACAGCGGCTGGAAGATGTGACCACCCCGCTCGTTCACACCTGGCGATTGCTCAGCTGGGGGCGAACCCTGGCACGCCATGGCGCGCTGCGCGGGCTTGAGCGCGATCCGCATACGCCGCCGCGGCTGCGGCGGCTGCTCCGGCTCGCGCGCTTCGGCGCGCGCGTACCGAGCACGCCGCGGTACGCGGATGCGTTCGAGGCGCTCGGGCCCGCGGCGATCAAGTTCGGCCAAACCCTCGCCACCCGTCCGGACCTCGTCGGCGAGGAGGCCGCGGCCGACCTGCTGCGGCTCCAGGACGCGATCCCGCCGGTACCGTTTGCGGCGATACGTGACGTCATGCGCGCCAGCTTCGGCCGTCCACTCGACACCTTGTTCCAGCAGATCGAGGAAGTGCCGGTCGGCTCCGCCTCGATCGCGCAGGTGCACCGCGCGATCACCACGGACGGCCGACGCGTCGCGGTTAAGGTGCTGCGCCCCGGCGTGGAGGAGGATTTCAGCCGCGCGATCGACACCTATGAATGGGCCGCGGCGCAGATCGAGCCGATGGGCGGCGAGATCGCGCGACTTCAGCCGCGGCTGGTAATCGAGACCTTCAAGCGCTGGACCGCGCGTGAGCTCAACTTCACGCGCGAAGCGGCATCCGCATCGGAGCTGGCGGAGAGTATGACCGCCGAGCCCAAGTTCGTCGTTCCTGCGGTCGACTGGGCGCGCACCACCGGCAAGGTGCTGACGATCGAGTGGATCGACGGCATCAAGCTGTCGAACCGCGCCGCGCTGATCGAGGCGGGCTATGATCTCCCCGAATTGGCGCGTGTGCTGGTCCATGCCTTTCTGCGGCAGGCCATCGCTGACGGCTTTTTCCACGCCGACCTGCACCAGGGCAATCTGTTCGCGCTGCCGGGCGACTGCGTCGCCGCGATCGACTTCGGCATCATGGGGCGGATCGACCGGCGCGCGCGCATCTGGCTGGCCGAGATCCTCTACGGACTGATCACCGGCAATTACCGCCGCGTCGCCGAGATCCACTGCGAGGCGCAATATGTCCCCGCGCACCACAGCGTCGAGGAGTTCGCCACCGCGCTGCGGGCGGTGGGCGAACCGATGCGTGGGCTGCCGGTCAAGGACATGTCGATCGGGATGATGCTCGACGGGCTGTTCGGCATCACGCGCGACTTCGACATGGTCACCCAGCCGCACTTGCTGCTGCTGCAGAAGACGATGGTGATGGTGGAGGGAGTGGCGACCGCGCTCGATCCCGACATCAACCTCTGGGTCACCGCCGCGCCGCTGGTCGAGGACTGGATCCGCACCGAGCTGGGGCCCGAGGCCGCGATCGCCGACCGGCTCGTCGCCGACGTCCGCACGCTGGCGCGGCTGCCCGATCTGGTGCGGCGGATCGAAGCGCGCTTCCCCGCTCCCGGTGGCGCGCCGCCGCGGCCGCCGCTTAGGGAGATTCAGGTGGTGCGCGTCGGCGGCGGGTGGCGGTACGCGCTGGTCGCCGCGCTCGGCGCCGCGGCGGGCGTCGGCGCGATGCTGCTGGCGGCGCCGTGGTGAACCGCGGGCCGCTGCTGCTGACCGCCCCGACGCGCCTCGCCGCGACGGCGCGCGGCGCGGCGCGGTGGTGGCTCGCGGCGCTGCTGCTCGCCCTGCCCGCGGCGAGCGCGCTCACCGATGCGAGCGCGCCGCCGGTCGCGGAGCTGCTCCAAGATTCGATCGTGGCGGCGATGCGGCACGGCGGGCGTTACTACGACACGTTCCGCGATCTCGCGCGAACCGCGCCCGACGCCGCCGACGCGCGCGCGCTGCCGCCCGCGCTCGCGGCGGTCAGCGCGGCGATGCCGCATGTGGCGGTGCTGCTGCTGGTGGGCGCCGCCCTCGCCGGCCTCGTCGCGGTCGGCGTGCAGCGGCTCGCGGCCTTGTTCGCGGGCGCGCCCGGCCAGGTGCTCGCCGCACTGTTCCTCGTCGCCGGTACCGCCGCCACGGCGCTGCTGTGGGAGCAGGCACCGCATGCGGGATGGGCGGCGCTGCTCGCGGCCTATGCGCTGCTGCTGCGCCGCGCCGACCGCTGGGGTACCGCCGCGGCGCTCGGCTGCGCTGCGGCGGTGATCGACCCAGCCGCGCTGCTCGTGCCACTCGTCATGGCGTTGCTGGTGCTGCGCGACGGTACGCCACGCGAGGCGCTCGGCTGGCTCGCCGCGCTGGCGGTCGCGTTGGCGGTGCTCGGCTGTCATGTGTGGACGCTCGCGGCGGTGATGCCGGCGCCGCTCGAGCCCGTGCCCGAGCCGCTGCCCGCGTCCGCCAGCGCGATGGCGCGGCTGCTCGGCGCGGCGCTGCCCGGCGTGCCGGCAGGGTTGGCGGCGCCGGTGCTGCTGCTCAGCGCGCTCGGCTGGGCGGTGTTGCCGCGCGCGATCGGTCCGCGTGTGGTGGCACTGCTCGCCGCCGGGCTTGCCGCCGACGGCCGTATCGCCGGGCTGCACACGGCGACGCTCGCTACCGCACTGGTGGCGCCGGGGCTCACCTTCGTGCCCGACGCGCTCGCGGATCTCGCGCGCGGCTTGCCCGGGCGCCGCCGCATCACCGTGACCAGGGTGGTACGATGAGCCGGATCCTGCTGATCGTCGGGGGCGGTATCGCGGCGTACAAAGCGTGTGAGCTGGTGCGCGAACTGCGTCGCCACGGGTATCGCGTGCGCTGTGTGCTGACCGAAGGCGGCGCGCATTTCGTCACCGCGATGACCCTGGCCGCGCTCAGCGAGGACAAGGTCTATACCGATCTCTGGGATCTCAAGGACGAGGCCGAGATGGGGCATATCCAGCTCAGCCGCGAGGCCGATCTGGTGGTGGTGGTACCCGCCACCGCCGACCTGCTCGCGCGCATGGCGGCGGGGCTGGCGAACGATCTTGCCACCACATTGCTGCTCGCCACCGACAAACCCGTGCTCGCCGCGCCGGCGATGAACGTCCGCATGTGGCTCCACCCGGCGACCCAGCGCAACGTCGCGCAGCTCCGCGCCGACGGGGTGACGGTGATGGAGCCCGACGAGGGCGCGATGGCGTGCGGCGAGTTCGGCCCCGGTCGCCTGCCCGAGCCCGCCGCGATCGTCACGCGGATCGAGCAGGCGCTCGCGCCGCGGGCGAGCGGCCCGCTGACAGGTCGCCACGCGCTCGTCACTGCCGGGCCGACGCATGAGCCGATCGATCCGGTGCGCTACATCGCCAATCGCTCGTCGGGGAAGCAGGGCTTTGCGATAGCGGGGGCGCTGGCGTCGCTCGGTGCCCGCGTGACACTGGTCGCGGGGCCGGTGACGTTGAAGACACCAGCGGGGGTCGACCGAGTCGATGTCGAGACCGCCGCTGAGATGGCCGCAGCGGTGGACACCGCGCTGCCCGCCGACGTTGCAGTAATGGTCGCCGCTGTGGCCGACTGGCGCGTGGCGCAGGCCGCCGCGCAGAAGCTGAAGAGGGGCGATGACGCGCCCGCGCCGTTGCCGCTCGTCGCCAACCCCGACATCCTTGCGGCGCTTGGGCGCGACCCGCGCCGACCGCGCCTGCTGATTGGGTTCGCCGCAGAGACCGAGCAAGTGGTCGCGCACGCTACCGCCAAGCGCGCGCGTAAAGGCGCCGACTGGATCGTTGCCAACGACGTATCGGGCGATGTCATGGGTGGTGATGCCAATGCGGTCCACCTCGTCACCGCGACCGGCACGGAAACGTGGGAGCGGCTGCCCAAGGACGCCGTGGCGACCCGGCTGGCGCAGCGGATCGCGGGGGCGCTCACAGATTAGACCGCGCACCTTCGTCTTTGGCGCGATCGGCGCCGTAGGCTGAACCGGCTCCCTGTTGCTTACGATGGCCGGGTCACGGTTTGATCATGCGTTGTATGCACGAAGGTCGTGTGCGGCCCTCGGCGTTGGCAACACTTGCATCCGAAACGATGCCTTCGTCGGCGCACGCGATGCCCGGCGCTTCAACGCGCCCGCCGCATCGGCTAAGACCGTCGCGATGAATCAGCAGATCACCATCGAGCTGCGCCGGTTGCCGCATGGCGGCGATCTGCCCCTCCCCGCTTATGCCACCACCGGCGCGGCGGGGATGGACGTGGTTGCGGCGGAAGATGTCACGCTTGCCCCTGGCGCTCGCCATGCCGTGGCGACGGGCTTCGCGCTCGCGATCCCGTCCGGATATGAGGTGCAGGTGCGGCCGCGCTCCGGGCTCGCGCTCCAGCATGGCATTACCTGCCTCAACACCCCCGGCACGATCGACTGCGACTATCGCGGCGAGGTGAAGGTGATCCTCGCCAATCTCGGCAGCGAACCGTTCAAGGTGAAACGCGGCGAGCGGATCGCGCAGCTGGTCCCCGCCGCGCTCACCCCCGCGCTGCTGGTCGAGGTGGCGACGCTCGACGAGACGTCGCGCGGCACGGGCGGGTTCGGGTCGACCGGGCGGTGAGCGTGGTGCTAGCCTTGTTGCTCCAGGCCTCACCGCTGGCTCCGCCGACCGACTGGACCACGCTGCAGCCGCTTCCGCTGCTGCACCGCTGGGAACCGAACGAACAGGTGACCGCCTTCGTGCGCGACGAGGTGCGCGCCGGCCGCTGTGCCACCCCCGACACACGCCACGTCACGGTCGACTTTGTCGTCTTCGTCACCGGTGAGGGGCAAGTGCGGCGGATCGTCCCGCGCGCCATCGATTGCCCGACGGTGGAGCAATATGCCTCCGGGCTGACGCTCCGCGCGGTGCGCGGCAACGTCGCCGACGTTCCCGCGGCGGGCTGGTATCGGATTACGATCGGATTCGATTGGCCGTGACGCTCAACGCTGACGAACTCGCGCGCTACGCGCGGCATATCGTACTGCCCGAGATCGGGGGCGCCGGACAATTGCGGCTGCGCCGGGCGCGCGTGGTCGTGATCGGCGCAGGCGGGATCGGCTCGCCCGTGTTGCATTATCTCGGCGCCGCGGGAGTCGGGCGCCTTGACGTGATCGACGACGACCGCGTGGACGCGAGCAACCTGCAGCGCCAGACGCTCTACACCACCGCCGATCTGGGCCACGCCAAGGCAGAGGCGGCGGCGATGGCGGTGGAGCGCCTCAACCCGCATGTCGCGCTGACGCCGCACGTCGCCCGGATCGGACGCGACAATGCCGCCGCGCTGCTCGACGGCGCCGACGCGGTGATCGACGGCAGCGACAATTTCGACACCCGTCTGACCGTTGCGGATACTGCGCTCGCGCTGCGCATACCGCTCGTCTCCGCCGCGGTGGGACGGTTCGAGGGACAGCTCGGCGTATTCCGTGGTTGGGAGCTCGATCGTCCCTGTTATCGCTGCTTCGTCGGCGGATCGCCGCAACGCGATGGCCTCACCTGCGCGGAGGAAGGCGTGCTCGGCCCCGTCACCGGCATCGTCGGCAGCCTCGCCGCGCTCGAAGTGATCCGGCAGGTCGCGCCGTTCGGCGACGACAGCGCGGGCAAGCTGGTGCTCATCGACCTGCTCGCGCTCCGCTTCCGCACGCTAGCGCTTCCGAAAGACCCGGGCTGCCCGGCCTGCGGAAGCGCGGAGCACTGATCGCCGACACCGGTCGCGCCTCCGCGGTCCGGACGTGCGGCGCGCGGACGCAACGGAGTCACCGGGGCTCGCACCAACGGTCGAGCCCCGGCGCGCCGCTTACCCGAGGCGCTGCTGCGCGAAGGCGCGCACCGCGGGGCCGATATCGTCGCGCGCCAGCGCCAGCGCGAGATTGGCCATGATGAAGCCGGTCTTGTCGCCGCAGTCGAAGCGCTCCCCGTTGAAGGTGAAGCCGTGGAACGGCTGGTTGCCGATCAGCTTGGCCATGGCGTCGGTCAGCTGGATTTCGCCGCCCGCACCCGTCTCCTTGGCGTCGAGGATCTGCATCACCTCGGGCTGGAGGATGTATCGGCCCGGGATCATCAGGTTGGACGGAGCCGATCCTGAAGCGGGCTTCTCCACCAATGCCGTCACCTCGGTCAGCGCGCCGTCACGCTGCCCCGGCGAGATGATGCCATATTTGTTGGTCTCCTCCGGCGCGACCTCGAGCGCGCCGATGACATTGCCGCCGACCTGCTGGTAGGCGTCGACCATCTGCTTCAGGAAGTTGGGCGAGCCGACCATCAGCTCGTCGGGCAGCAGCACCGCAAAAGGCTCGTCGCCGACGATCTCGCGCGCGCACCACACCGCGTGACCCAGCCCGAGCGGCTCCTGCTGGCGGACATAGACCGGCGAGCCCGGCTGCTGGCGGATGTGCTCGATGACTGCCAGGCTCTTGCCGCGCGCGCGCATCGTCGTCTCGAGCTCGAACGACACGTCGAAATGATCTTCCAGCGCGCCCTTGCCGCGCCCGGTGACGAAGATGAGCTGCTCGATGCCGGCCTCGAGCGCTTCCTCGACGGCATATTGGATCAGCGGCTTGTCAACGACCGTCAACATCTCCTTCGGCATCGCCTTGGTCGCGGGCAGGAAGCGCGTTCCCAGGCCGGCGACGGGAAAAATAGCCTTGCGCACGGGCTTGATGGTCATTCGGTCCTCCTGATGGCGCCCGCTTTCTATCGGGCACATGGTCTCGCGGCAAACCGTTAGCGCGCGCCTAACGATGCCGCGAGGCGATTCGTGTTGCACTGCACCAAATTAGCGCGCAAGGCGCGAAGGGTCGCGGTTGCCCCATATCGAGGGCGCGCCTACAGCGACGCGCTTCTGTCCGGTTCGTACGCTTCCACCACCATGCTCGCCAAACTCTTCCGCCCGTCCCGATCAGCACCCGCCGCGAGCCACTCCGCTGCGCCGGGCGTACGGCTATATGCGATCGGCGACGTCCATGGCTGTGACGACGAGCTGGAGCGGCTGCTCGCCCTGATCGAGGCGGATGATGCGGCGCGCGCGCCGGCACGCACCAGCCTCGTGTTTCTCGGCGACCTGATCGACCGCGGCCCAAGTTCGGCCGCCGTCGTAGCGCGGCTGCTCGCGCTGTCGCAGGAGCGCCCGCAAACGCGCTTCCTGAAGGGCAACCACGAGGAAGTGTTTCTGCGCGCGATCGATGGCGACGTCGAGGCGCTGCGGCTGTTCTGCCGCGTGGGAGGTCGCGAGACGTTGATGAGCTACGGCCTTTCGCGCGACGATTATGATCGGCTCGACTTTGCTGAGCTGTCGGATCTGCTGCCCACGCTCATCCCGGCGGCGCACCGCGACTTCCTCGACGGCTTCGAAGATCTCGTGGTCTCGGGCGATTATGCCTTCGTCCATGCCGGCATCCGGCCGGAGGTGACATTGGAGGATCAGCTGCCCGCCGACCTGCGCTGGATCCGCGGCAGCTTCCTCGATTATCGGCGACCGCACTCCAAGATGATCGTCCACGGTCATACGATCACCGAGGATGTTGACCGTCAGTCCAACCGGATCGGCATCGATACCGGCGCTTATGCCAGCGGACGGCTCACCGCGCTCGGCATCGAAGGTCGCGAGAGCTGGGTGTTGCAGACCTGACACGATCGCGGCGACTTCGCCAAGAATGGATCATTAATCGTACGTCCACCCCTTGCATTTCGCCACTGCCTCGGTAAGGCAGATGGTCGAATGCAAAGGGAGTTTGACATGCGTCTTGCTAAGTACATGCTCGCTGCTGCCGCCGCCACGATGGCGGTTGCTCCGGCGGTTGCGGCTCCGGCCAACCCGGCGGCGAGCCTGTCGGTTGCCAAGTCGGCGCGCGCCGGCTCGGTGTCGGCCAACAAGAACGAGGTCGCCGGTGGCGGCGTGATCGTCGCGGTTCTGGCGGCTGCGGCGGTGGTCGCGGGCATCGTCGTGGTGGCCAGCGAGGACGACGACTCGGACAGCAACTAAGCTGATCGAACTCCTTTGGGAGTGGGAATAGCGGCCTTCGGGCCGCTATTTTTTTGCTCCGGATCGACGCCTTGCCCTGCTGACGCCCCGTGCCGAGAACGCAGGACGAGGAGCGCGAAGCCCGGCGCTCCTCCACGTCGAACATCCATGGTCAGCCCCCCCCCCTTGGAGATCTCCGTGGCCGGCACACGCCCGGTCGAGCCGCACGTCCGTGATCACCATCTGATTCAACAGCTCGGCCCTAGGTGCATGGCGACGCCGGCTCATGTCGGCATAATGGCGCAGGCGGCGTCAAGTCACCGCGGCTCAGACCAGACTGACGGCCGGCAGGTCACACCAATTCCGTTCCGGACCACCGACCCAACGAGAAAGGGCGACCTTCCGGCCGCCCTCTGCATCATCGATCGGATTCGTCCGAGAGGCGTCAGCGCCCGCCCGGCGCGGCGCCCGGCATCCCCGGCATGCCGCCACCCGGCATCCCGCCCATCATCTGCTGCTGCATCTGCAGCTGGCGCAGCGTCGCCTCAGAGATGAAGTCCTGTAGCTCGACATCGAACACCAGGGTCGAGTTGGGCGGGATCGGCCCCGCGGCGCGCTCGCCATAGCCGAGCTCCGGCTTGATCCAGAACCGGTACTTGGCGCCCTTGTGCATCAGCTTCAGCCCTTCGGAGAAGCCCGGCACCACGCCCGAGACCGGCAGCGGGGTCGGCTGCTGCGACTTGTCGAAGACCGTGCCGTCGAGCAGCCGGCCCTCGTAGTTCACCAGCGACACATCGGCATTGGTCGGGCTCGCGCCCTTGGAGTCACCGGCCTTGATCACCTTGTAGCGCAGGCCGGAAGAGGTCGTCACGATCCCGGTGTCACCCGCGCGCGCCAGTGCGATGCCGACCACCAGCGCGATCAGCAGGCCAGCGATCAGCCACAGCACATAAGCGCGCTTGACCGGCTGAAGCGGGACGGCAGTGACGGTCGACATCGGCTCAAGAGCCCCTTGTTGCGCCGCCACCGGCGGCCATCACTTCGAGCAGCAGGCGCCGCGCCTCAGCGCGGCGCTTACCCCGCGCGCGATGCGCGGGGCGGTGCCACTTACCGGGCGCCGTCGCGCTCGGCGCGCTTGCGCTCCAGCTTGCGCGCGCGGCGAACCGCGGCGGCGCGCTCACGCGCCCGCTTCTCCGAGGGCTTCTCGTAGTGACGACGCAGCTTCATCTCGCGATACACACCCTCGCGCTGCAGCTTCTTCTTGAGCGCGCGAAGGGCCTGGTCGACGTTATTGTCGCGAACGATGATCTGCATAAAACCGATAAACTCCGGATCAAACGGCTAAAGCGGCAGCGGACGGGGCCCGCGCCGAACACACCGCCTCTAGCAGCATGCAACCGGCCTCGCAAGCACCGCGGCGCCGGCGATTCAACCGATCACCATCGGAGCGGGGATGACGCGGCGGTGCTGCAATGCCGGCACGCGCGCGCGCACCTCGCGCTGCCGCGCGGGATCGATCCCGGCATAGCCGATCCCGGGCGCCTCACCCATGTCGAGCAGCACCTCGCCCCAGGGATCGACCACCAGCGAGTGGCCATAGGTGGCGCGTCCGTCCTCATGCACCCCGCTCTGCGCCGCGGCGACGACATAGCAGGCGGCCTCGATCGCGCGGGCACGCAGCAGCACGTGCCAATGCGCCGCGCCGGTCGGTCGCGTGAACGAGGCGGGAACGCTCAGCACGGTAGCGCCCTCGTCCGACAGCGCGCGGTACAGGTCGGGGAAGCGCATGTCATAGCAGATCGACAGTCCCATCCGCCCGAGCGGTGTCATCGCCAGCACGGGGCGGTCACCGGGCGCATAGGCCGCCGACTCGCGCCAGCTCTCGCCGCTGGGCAGATCGACGTCGAATAGGTGCATCTTGTCGTAGCGCGCGCGAATATTGCCGTCGGAATCGATCACGAAGCTCCGGTTGGCGTAACGCCCGTCGTGACGACGCAGTGCCAGCGAGCCGAGTTGCACCCACACGCCAGCGCGCGCCGCCGCCTCGCGCACCGCCACCAGCACCTTATCCTCGCCCTCGCGCACGATCGTCTGCGCCGCGCGCGCACGGTCACGGTCGAGCACGCCCGACATCTCGGGGGTGAACACCATCGTCGCGCCGCCCGCCCCGGCCTCCCCGATTGCGACAGCCAGCGCCGCGGCATTGCGCGCAGGATCGATCCCGCTGCTGGTCTGGATAATGGCGATCCTGCTCAAACCTGACTCCTCGCGCGTTCTCCAGCGGCAACGTCCATTGTCGCGCAAGTGTTGCACCGCTGCCACAAGCGAAGCGGGAAAGCGCTTTGTTGCAGGGCCGTCATCCGCGCGATACGCGTGGTCGCCAGTCGGGTGGACATGCCCGACGCCCTGCTCGCTTTCGCTCCGGACCCCGCCGTGGACCTCGCCACCCGCATCCTCATCGTCGACGACGATCCCGGCATCCGCGAGTTGACCGCCGCCTTTCTCGTGAGCCACGGTTTTGTCGTCGATGTCGCCGCCGACGGCACGGAGATGCGCGCGCGCCTCGAGCAGGAGCGCTACGCACTGATCGTCCTGGACGTGATGATGCCGGGCGAGGACGGGCTGTCGATCCTGCGCTCGCTCGACCGCTCCACTAGCCCGGCAGTGATCATCATGTCGGTGATCAGCGAGGAGGTCGACCGGATCGTCGGGCTCGAGATGGGGGCGGATGACTATGTCGCCAAGCCGGCGAACCCCCGCGAATTGCTCGCGCGGATCCGCTCGGTACTGCGCCGCCAAGCCGCCGCCAGCGCGCCGGCGGCGACAGGTCGCCCCTATCTGCGCTTCGCGGGCTGGCGGCTCGACCCGGTCGGCCGCCAGCTGTTCGATCCCGACCAGATCGTGATCAACCTGTCGGACGGCGAGTTCCGCCTCCTGCTCGCCTTCGCCGAACACCCGCGCCGCGTCCTGACGCGCGATCAGCTGCTCGACCTGTCGCGCGGGATGAACGCCGAGCATTTCGATCGCGCCATCGACGTTCAGGTCAGCCGGCTGCGCCGCAAGCTGACGCGTGACGAGGCGAGCGGCGGTGACGAGCTGATCCGCACGGTGCGCAACGAGGGCTATATGTTCACCAGCGACGTCGAGCGGCGCTGAGGCGCCGGCAATGACGCGCTCCACCCGCCGCGCGCGCTCGATCACGCAGCCGATCTTCGCGCTGGTGATCGCCTCGGTGATCGCCGCCACCGCGATCCTCTTCTTCGTCACGTTCAGCGGGCCGCCGCCGCGCATGCCGCCGCGACCGCTCGAGGCGATCACCGCGGCGTTGCGCGGGCTGCCGCCGCCTCCGCTCCCGCCTGAGTTCCGCCGCTTCATCCTGCGCCGCGGCGGGCTGCGCGAGTGGCGCATCGAGCCGCTCGTGACCGCCGCAAGCGCCACCGCGCCGACGCCGCGCTGGCGCGAGAAGCCCGATCCGCTGACTCAGTCGCGCATCGCCGCATTGCTCCACGCCGATCCGCACTCGGTGCTTGCCTTTACCGAGCTGAGCCCGCGCGGTGGCGGGCGCGAGCTGTTCGGTTCGTTTACGGTCGCGTGGCACGTACCGCAGGGCTGGCGCGTGGTGCGCAGCCCGCGCCTGCCGCTGTTTACGCGCTGGCACGTCAACACGCTGATCGCGATGCTGGTGGCGATCCTGGCGCTGTCGATCCCCGCCTGGATGCTCGCGCGCGCGATCTCGCGGCCATTGGCGCGGCTCGCCGCCGCGGCCGACCGCGCCGGCACGGGCGCACCGCTGCCGACCCTGACGGGTGGCGGGCGTGAGGTGCGGGAATTGGCGCACGCTGTCTCGACCATGCACGCGCGCCTCGCCGGCCATGCCGAGTCGCGCACCGCCATGCTCGCCGCGATCGCGCACGATCTGGGCACACCCTTGTCGCGGCTCGCCTTCTGGGTCGAACAATTGCCCGAGGCCGCGCGTGACCGCGCCGTCGCCGACATCGACGAGATGCGCGCGATGATCGCGGAGACGCTGCGTTTCGCCCGCCACGATGTCGGTCGGCGCGAGGAGACGCTGGTCGAGCTGTCGAGCCTGCTCGACAGTCTGGCCGAGGACATGGCGGTGGGCGGCGCGGCGGTGTCGGTGGCGGCGGGGCCGCGTGCGGTGGTGAGCGGCGATCCCAGCGGACTGCGCCGCCTCTTCACCAATCTCATCGACAATGCGCTGCGCTATGGCGATCACGCCGAAGTGGCGTGGCAGATCGCCGAGAGCAGCGTGCTCGTGACGATTGCGGACCGCGGCCCGGGGATCGATCCGGGGCAGGCCGAGCGCCTGTTCGAGCCATTCGTCCGCGGCGACCCGTCGCGCAATCGCTCGACCGGCGGCACTGGGCTGGGACTGGCAATCGTCCGCTCGATCGCGACCCGCCACGGTGGCACCGCCACGCTCGCCAACTGCGAAGACGCCCCAGGCGCGGTGGCGACCGTCTCCCTGCCGCTCGCTCGCTGACACAATCCGCAACGTCGCGGTCGGACGACGACATCGCCGCATGCGGTGGGGGCAGCAGAAGAGCGGGACAGCGCGGGTCCCGCGCCGCTTTCTCCTCGTCACCCGAAGCGTCTCCGAGGGACCTGCGTCGTCGGCGACTGGCCACCCGTAGCGGATCGCCTATCGACGCTCGGGGGATGACACGGCGCGGCGCGGGACCCGGCGGTGAAAGGGACCCCGATGCACGACCATGACCAACACAATCACGACCTCGGCCTCGCGCACGACCTGCGGATGATGAAGCGAACCATCGAGCGCCGACACGCGCTGCGATGGTTTGCCGGCGCGGGGACGCTGGCGCTGGTGGCCGGCTGCGGCAGCGGCTCGGGCGACGCTGCTTCTGACACGGCGAGCGCCAGCCCCACCCCCACGCCCTCGCCGACCCCTAGTCCTACCGCCACGAATGACAGCGGCACGGCGACCTGCGTGCTCGATGCCAGCGAAACCGGCGGCCCCTACCCCGCCGACGGCACCAATTTGTCGAGCGGCTCCACCGCGAACGTGCTCACCGCCGCAGGGATCGTGCGCGGCGACGTTCGCGCGAGCTTCCTCGGCACGACGACGATCGCGACCGGCGTACCGGTGACGCTTACGCTGACCTTGGTGGACGTCAATCAAGCCTGCGCGCCGCTTGCGGGCTATGCCCTTTACCTGTGGCATTGCGACCGCCAGGGCCTCTACTCGCTCTACACCGTACCCGCGGAAAGCTACTTGCGCGGGGTCCAGGTCACCGATGCCAACGGCCAGGTTACCTTCATCACGATCTTCCCGGGCTGCTACGACGGTCGCTGGCCGCACATCCACTTCGAAGTGTTCTCCAGCCTGGCGAACGCCTTGGGTGGCCGGTACGCGATACTGACCTCGCAGCTGGCACTGCCCAGTTCGACCTGTTCGATCGTTTACGCCGACAGCGCCACCTACCCGTCGAGTGCGTCCAACTTCAGACGGGTCGCACTCTCCAGCGACAATGTCTTCGGCGACAACACCGCGGCGCAGAACGCGCAAATGACCCCCAGCTTCAGCGGCACGCCGACCGCTGGCTTCACCGCCACGGCGGTGATCGGGATCGCGCGCTAGCATCGAGCGTCACGGTTGGCGGGAGGCATGCCGCTGGCTAAGAGGCGCGTCATGACCGGCGCGCCTCTCACCCTCTATAATAGCCTGACCCGACAGGCGGAGATTTTCCGCCCGCTCGATCCCGAGCATGTGCGCGTCTATTCGTGCGGCCCGACGGTTTATCACTATGCGCACATCGGCAACCTGCGCGCCTATGTCTTCACCGACACGCTCGCGCGCGTGATCCGCGCCAAGGGCTGGCCGCTCACCCATGTGATCAACATCACCGACGTCGGCCACCTTACGTCGGACGCGGATGCGGGCGACGACAAGATGGAGGCGGCCGCACGCGCATCGGGACGGGACATCTGGGCCGTGGCGCAACATTATACCGAGGCGTTCGAGCGCAATCTCGCCGAGCTCAACATCCTGCGGCCGACGCATCTGCCGCGCGCCACCGATCACGTCGCCGAGATGATCGCCTGGGGCGAGAAGATCGCGCCGCGCCACTGCTATCAGCTCGCTGACGGCCTCTATTTCGACACCAGCACGGTGCCCGATTACGGCCGGCTCGCGGGCGGGCAGGACGATGCCGCGCACGCGCGCATCGAGGCGGTGGAAGGCAAGCGCCACCCGCAGGACTTCGCGATCTGGCGCACCACACCGCCGGGCGAGACGCGCCAGATGGAGTGGGACTCGCCCTGGGGCCGCGGCGCGCCCGGCTGGCACCTCGAATGCTCGGTAATGAGCCGGCGCTATCTCGGCGCCGCGTTCGACATCCATACCGGCGGGATCGATCACCGCGAGATCCACCACCCGAACGAAATTGCGCAGAACCAGGCATATTGCGAGTGCGCCGACACCGGCGCGCAGATTTGGATGCACAACAATTTCGTCGTCGATCGCGGCGGAAAGATGAGCAAGTCGTCGGGCGAGTTCATGACGCTCGACCGCCTGGTGGAGCGCGGCTTTCATCCGCTCGCCTATCGCCTGATGTGCCTTCAGGCGCACTATCGCAGCGAGCTCGACTTTTCATGGGAGGGTCTCGCTGCCGCGCAGGTGCGGCTCAAGCGGTGGGTACATGCGGTGGTGGCATTGCGCGCGCGTGAACCCGGCGTCGCCAAGGGAACGCCATCGATCTACCGCGACCAGATCGATGCCGCGTTGAGCGACGATCTCAACACGCCTCGCGCCCTGCCCCTGCTCGACGCACTGCTGGCGGACAAGCGTCTCCCCGCGGCGGACCGGCTGGCGCTGCTCGCCGAGATGGACGATCTGCTCGGGCTCGATCTGTCGACGCTGACGCGCGAGGCGCTGCGTGTCCGCCCTGCCGCTGCCACGATCGACGAGCGCGACATCGTCGCCGCGCTGGACGAGCGCCGTGCGGCGCGGGCGGAGAAGGACTTCGCGCGATCGGATGCGATCCGCGACGCACTCGCCGCCGAGGGCGTGGAGGTGATGGACGGTGACCCGCTGGGCTGGGACTGGAAGATCGCGATCTAATCGGCTCCGGCTCGGCCTTGCTCCCCGGCAGAAGCCGGGGTCCAGTCGGGTACGCAGGTCAGGGTCGCTACCGCCGTTCCGGCCGCGCCGGGCCTTCGCCGCGCGACAGCTGGTCAGGCGAAGACATCAGCGATGTACAAAGGAGGGTACAGCTATGCAGCTCGGGATCGAGGGACGACGCGCGATCGTCTGCGCGTCGAGTCAGGGCCTTGGCCGGGCCTGCGCCGAGGCGCTCGCCGCGGCCGGTTGCGAACTGGTGCTCAACGGGCGTGCCCCGGCGGCACTCGAGGCCACCGCGGCCGCCATCCGCACGGCGCACGGCGTCACGGTTAAGAGCGTGGCGGGCGACATCGCCGATGAGCAGGTCCAGGCCGCGCTGGTAGAGGCCGCGGGCGGGGCCCCCGACATCCTCGTCAACAACAACGGCGGCCCGCCGCTGCGCGACTTCCGCGCGATCGACGGCGACGCGCTGCGCGCCGGCGTCGAGGCGAACATGGTCACGCCGATCCGGCTCACCCAGCGCGTGATCGACGGCATGGTCGAGCGCGGGTTCGGCCGGATCGTCTGCATCACCTCCGCCTCGGTGAAGGCGCCGTTGCCCGGGCTCGACCTGTCGAGCGGCGCACGCGCCGGGCTTACCGGCTTTCTCGCCGGGGTCGCGCGCCAGGTCGCGCATGCCAATGTCACGATCAACTTCCTGTTGCCCGGTCAGTTCGCGACGCGCCGCCTGGACAGCGTGCATCGCGCCGCCGCGTCGTCGCAGGGCATCGACATCGCCGAGGCGGCACGACGCGGCGCGGAGCGCATCCCTGCGCAGCGCTTCGGCGAGCCCGACGAGTTCGGCCAGGCCTGCGCCTTCCTCTGCTCCGCCAAATCCGGCTATATCACCGGGCAGAGCCTCTTGATCGACGGCGGAGCCTATCCTGGTATTCTGTGACGCCGAACTGTCCTGGCGATCTAGGCGCATTGCGAGTCGCGCAACATTCGTTCAAAGAGCGCGACGAATTGGAAGGAAGATGACCGATGGCCACGTCATGGGCCCCCGATAGCTGGACTACGGCCGAGGCCCGCCAGCTTCCCGACTATCCCGACGCGGCCACGCTCGACGGAGCGACCCGCCGCCTCGCCACCTTCCCGCCGCTCGTGTTCGCCGGCGAGGCGCGCAACCTCACCGCCGATCTCGCCAAGGTGGCGGAGGGCAAGGCCTTCCTGTTGCAAGGCGGCGACTGCGCGGAGAGCTTTGCCGAATTCCACCCCAACAACATTCGCGACACCTTCCGCGTCATCCTGCAGATGGCGGTTGTTCTCACCTTCGCGTCGAAGCTGCCGGTGGTGAAGGTCGGCCGCATGGCAGGCCAGTTCGCCAAGCCGCGCTCGGCGCCGACCGAGGTGATCGACGGGGTCGAGTTGCCGAGCTATCGCGGTGACAACGTCAACGACATCGCGTTCACCCCGGAGTCTCGGCTGCCCGACCCCGAGCGGATGGTGCGCGCCTATGCGCAGTCCGCCGCGACGCTCAACCTGCTGCGCGCCTTCGCGCAGGGCGGCTATGCCAACCTTCACCAGGTGCATCGCTGGACGCACGACTTCATGGGCCGCAGCCCCTGGGCGAAGAAATATGCCGAAACTGCCGATCGCATCGGCGAGGCGCTCGACTTCATGGAGGCCTGCGGGATCAGCCCCGACACGGTGCCGCAATTGTCGCAGACCACCTTCTACACCAGTCACGAGGCGTTGCTGCTCCAGTTCGAGCAGGCGCTGGCACGACAGGATTCGCTGACCGGCGATTGGTACGACACCTCGGCGCATTTCCTCTGGATTGGTGATCGCACACGCTTCGAGGGCTCGGCGCACGTCGAGTTCCTGCGCGGGATCGGCAATCCGATCGGCGTAAAATGTGGCCCCTCGCTTGAGCCCGACGCGCTGCTGCGCATGCTCGACACGCTCAACCCGGGCCGGGTGCCCGGGCGGATGACGCTGATCACGCGCTACGGCTATGACAAGATCGAGGCGCATCTGCCGCGGCTGGTGCGCGCGGTGACGCGCGAAGGTCATCCGGTGGTGTGGAGTTGCGATCCCATGCACGGCAACACCGTGAAGGCAGCGACCGGCTACAAGACCCGTCCGTTCGACCGTATCCTCGCCGAGGTGCGCGGCTTCTTCGCGGTCCATCGCGCCGAAGGGACGCATGCGGGCGGCATTCACGCCGAGATGACCGGGCAGAATGTGACGGAATGCACCGGCGGCGCGATCGACGTCACCGAGCAGAGCCTGGCGGATCGCTACCACACGCATTGCGACCCGCGGCTCAACGCCGGGCAGAGCCTCGAGCTGGCCTTCCTGCTGGCGGAGATGCTCAACGCCGAGATGGCGGAGCGGCGCAAGGCGGCGTGACCGGCAGCGCGACGGGGTCATGCGAGAAAAGCACAGGCCCCCAGTGCTGCACCGCGAAAGTCGCTTGACGACACGTTCAGCGCCTCCTAACAGCGCGCCTCCACACCGCGCACGGCCCCTTCGTCTAGCGGTCTAGGACGTCGCCCTCTCACGGCGAAAACACGGGTTCGAGTCCCGTAGGGGTCACCAGCGAAGAAGGCTCAAGCCGGCCTCTTCTGCTAAAGCGCAGCGGTGTCGCTCTTCCATTGCGGACTAACGGGCCGTCCTTATTCTGCCAACATCGTCGCGATCATCATCATCGCGATGCCGGCCAAGACCGCCCAAGTGGTGCGCAGGCGACCGTCTCGAGCCAAGCTTCTCGGAATGAGCTCACAGGCCCCGATAAACAGGAAGACACCGGCAAAGATCGCCAGGAGCGGCGCAAACACCGCATCGTCAAGCCGTATGAGCAATCCGACTACGACCCCGCCGAGCGGGGCCAGACCATTTGCAACGAGCCAGCGTACGGCCATGCCGCGATGCGAGATTGATAAGGCGAGACTGACCGTGTTGACTCCGTCGGCCAGATCGTGGGTCAGCACCGCGAAAGCGACGGCCCAGCCGATCTCGGGCGCGATCTGAAAGGCCATGCCCATGAGCAGCCCATCAAGGAAGCTGTGCAACGTCAGGCTAGCCGGCCCGAGATGCGCTTGCCAGCGAATCCGCTCCTCCGCCGTGGCGAGAAGGCGGTTGAGCAACAAATACCCGCCGAAGCCCAGCGCGGACAAGGCGATCGTGGTCCGGTGCGTATAATGGCCTTCGGCAAACTTCAGCGCTTCGGGAAGAAGGTCGAAGAACGCCACGCCGAGAACGACGCCCGCTGCGATCGCGAGAACCGCCGTCATCCTGTCGGCTAGTCGGAACGCCAACAGACCACCAGCCAGGGTGGTCAGGCTGGCAACGATCCCGAACGCGATCGGCAGAAGCCAGCCGCTCATCAACGGTGCCCGCTGCTCTTGGGCGCGCCAAGCGCTCGCCCCATCTGCCGCTGTCCACCCTGACCAGTATACATCGCGTTTCAACTCGCCTCACGGATGCCGCGCTACCGCACGGCGGCACGACAACGTTAACCCCTTAGCCTCGCTGCACGCGGGTTCACAGGCAACCTCGAGAGCGAGCGATATTGCCTTGTAGCGCACGCTCATTATGGGATGTTGCAACATACCGTAGCGGGCTGGGCTGCAAGCCGCCCGCGTGACAGGAGCCTGCATGTCCCTCGTCCTTCGCACCGCCATCCGTACTCCGTCTCGCCGTGGCTCGTCTGCGATGGGGCTTCTTCTTGCCTTGGGCGCAGCCCCCGTCGCCGCAGAGGCACAGGAGCTGGACGAAGAGCGGACAGACATCGTCGTCCTCGGCACGCGACGCACCGTCGACCGGACGCTCTCCTCGGATCCAGCCACCGAGCGCATGTCACAGTCGAGCCGCTCCCTCGAACGTGATGTGCTTGAGGCTGCCGGTACCTACCGACTGAGCGATGCACTGGAGCTGGTGAGCGGCTTCAGCCAACAGAACAATCGCGGCGGCGTCCTCGACAATTTCGCGATCCGCGGCTTTCTGGGCACGCCGGACGGCGGTGCGGAGTTCTACGTCGACGGCTTCGTCGCCAACCGCGGCATGGCGCCGCCGCGCGACCCGGCGACGGTCGAGCGGATCGAAGTGCTGAAAGGCCCCGCCGGGGCGGTGTTTGGTGACGTCGATCCCGGCGGGCGCGTCAACATCGTCAGCAAGGTGCCGA
Organism: Sphingomonas larreae; assembly: GCF_051400595.1. NCBI lineage: Bacteria > Pseudomonadati > Pseudomonadota > Alphaproteobacteria > Sphingomonadales > Sphingomonadaceae > Sphingomonas > Sphingomonas larreae. The sequence continues at coordinate 403,664 of NZ_JBLFFI010000002.1, read as the reverse complement.
GCTTCGCACCGCGCGCCAGCGCGACCGCGCTGTACGGCTCCTTCGACACACGGCGGGTGGAGCTGGACGCCACCGGACCGCTCACCACCGATGTGGCAGCTCGCATCGTCGTCGCGGCAGAGGACAGCAACGGCTGGCGCGATACGGTGACGCTCCGCCGCCGCATTGTCTCGCCCTCTTTGACGTGGCGGCCAAGCGATACGCTGCGCCTGACTTACCTGAGCGAGTTCATGCAGTTCGATACGCCGTTCGACCGCGGCGTACCGGCGGTGGGCGATGATGCGAACGCCGTGAGTCGCTCGAATTATTATGGCGAGCCCGCCAATGGCCTGACCCTCTTCCGCAACGAGCGGCACCAGCTCACCGGCCTAGCCCAGCTCGGCGCGGGCTGGACGCTGAACGGCGGCGTCGTCTGGCGGACCGGCTCGTTGAAGGGGTTCTCCGCCGATCAATCTCGTATCGTCGGGACCCGGGTGTGGCGCCAGCGACGCTCGCGTGACTTTGCGGTGGACGACCTGTCGGCGCGGGTCGAGCTCGCAGGGGAGATCGGGCGACACCAACTGAGCGCCGGGCTGAAAGGCTATCGGCTGACCTATGGCGAGCGCTGGATGCGTCGCAATCCCACGGCCGAAATGCCCTACGCGGTCGACCTCTACGACCCGGCGTCCAGCTACGGCGCTGTCGCAGCACCGCTCTTGCCCTTCACCAACAACGATGAGCGCCGCTGGGCGGGCACGATCTACGTCCAGGACATGTGGAGCCTCACCGATCGCCTCACCCTGGTCGGCGGCGCCAGGATCGATCCCTACCGGCAGAAGATCGTCAACAACAACACGGGCGGCGTCGGGCGTATCGTCGACGAGCCCGTCAAATTTCGGGCGGGGGCGCGCTACGCGGTTGATGACCAGGTGTCCGTCCACGCCAATTGGGGTGAGTCCTTCTTGCTCAACTCGGGCACGGGCCGCACCGGCGAGGGGTTCGCACCCGAGGAGGCGCGCGGCTACGAGATCGGCATCGCTGGTCGCTGGGCTGGAGTGGACGTCGGCGTCACCTGGTTCGACATCGCCAAGACGAATATTCTCACGACCGACCCGCTCGACGCCGGCTTCAATGCGCCGGTGGGTGAACTCACCAGCCGCGGTGTGGAAGCGGACGTGTCGCTGCGGCTTGGTCGCCGTTGGCAGGTCGTCGCCAACTACAGCTGGGTCGATGCACGAAACGACGACAGCAGCTTCGCGACGCCGGCGGTGCTCGGCGTACCCGAACATGCCGGCACGCTGCTGGTCGTTCACCGCCTGCCGGTCGGGACCGGCGAGTGGCAGCTCAGCGGCGGGCTCGCCTATGTCGGCGATCGCGCGGGTTCGCTGGATGCCGCGCCGCTGGTGCTCCCCGGCTATGTGAAGGCCAAGGCAGCGTTGGAGGCGCCCGTCGCAACCGGGCTGCGCTTCCGGCTTGAGGCAGACAATCTGTTCGACGCCCATTACGCCGCCAGTTCCTACAGCCGTTTCTGGGTCTTCCCGGGGGCACCTCGCATCGTGCGCGCGTCGCTGCGGCTCGACATATGACTGTCGTCATCGTCGAGATGATGTAACATCCGAGAGTGACACGCCGATGCCAGATGGGAACAGCGATATGCCGATCGACGACACCGCCCGGATAGTGATCGAAGACCTTGTGCTGGCCTACGGATCACGCCGGATCCTCGACGGCCTGTCGCTCAGCGTGCCGGCGCGCAGCATCACGGCGCTTCTCGGCGGCAATGGCGCGGGCAAGTCCACCACGTTGTCGGCGCTGCTGGGGTTCGCGCGAGCCCGCTCGGGCACGATCATGGTCGACGGCATCGATCCGGGCGCGGCGCCTGATGCCGTGCGGCGGCGTGTCGCTTATCTGCCCGAGAATGTCGCGCTTTACGAGCATCTGACCGCCGTCGAGAACGCCGACTATCTGCTCGCCCTGGCGGACGAGCGGCATGGCCGGGCCGCGATCACGTCGGCGCTTTCTGCCGCAGGGTTGCAGCGCCACGCGTGGGACCAGCGGCTTGGCGGCTTCTCCAAGGGCATGCGGCAGAAGGTCGCGATAGCCGTGGCGCTGCTGCGCGAGGTACCCGTCCTCTTGCTGGATGAGCCGACTTCCGGGCTCGATCCGCGTGCGACAGCTGACTTCAACAATCTGCTGGTCGAGGTGCGCGATCGCGGCACCGCGGTGCTGATGGTGACGCACGATCTGCTATCCGCTGCCGACGTGGCCGATCGTATCGGCTTTCTCGAGGGCGGCAGGATCGTTCAGGAGGTCGCCGCGACTGGAACGGAGCGGTTCGACGTGCGCGCGTTGCACGCCCGCTTCGCTGTGGCCGGCGAGCGCGACGCGGCATGAGCGTGCTGTCCCTCGTCACCCGCGATGAGTTGCGCCTGATGCGTCGCAACCGGGTCGCGGTGGTCGCGGTCGTGCTATTGGTGTTGCTGTCGCTCGTCGCCACGCTCAGTTCGTGGTCGCACCACCGCGCGAACATGGACCTGCGCCTCCGTCACCAGCACGAAGCGGAGCACGCCTTCGACGCACAGCCTGATCGCCACCCGCACCGCGTGGTACATTACGGCCACTTCATCTTCCGTCCGCTCGGACCGCTTGCAGCCTTCGAGCCGGGCGTCGACGCTTTCACCGGCAGCAGCATGTTCCTTGAGGGGCATCGCCAGAACACGGCCAATTTCGGCGACGTGCGGCAGAGCTCGGTGCTGGTCCGCTTCGGTCAGCTGACACCGGCTTACGTGCTCCAGGCGGTCGCCCCGCTTCTGCTCATTTTCCTCGGTTATGGAGCGCTCGCGCGCGAGACCGAGCGCGGCACGCTCCGCCTGCTGTTCCTGCAAGGCGTCAGCCGGTCGCGATTGGTGGCAGGCAAGCTCCTGGCGCTCGGCGCCGTCGCGCTGGCAGCGGGCCTGCCGGCGATGATCGGCTTCGTCGCCATTGCGGCGCAGCCGGGTGCCATGGCGCTCCCGATGCTCGTCGTGGCGACGGGCTATGCTGCTTATCTTTGCCTCTGGGTTGTGCTGATCGTGCTGGTGTCGGCACTTGCGCGCCACACCCGAGACGCCTTGCTGGCGCTCGTGGCGCTGTGGACGGTGTCCGTGGTGCTTCTCCCGCGCGTGGCTCCGGACATGGCGAGCGCCTCTGTCCCCCTGAGCAATCGACTGCAAACCGACGTCGCCATCGCGCGCGACCTGCGTCGGTTGGGTGACAGCCATAATCCCGACGACGCACATTTCGCCGCGTTCAAGCGCTCCGTCCTGGCACGCTACGGAGTGCTGCGGATCGAGGATCTCCCCGTCAACTACAAGGGATTGCTGGCGGTGGAGGGCGAACGGCTCACGTCGGCGCTGTTCGATCGCTACGCCGACGCTAGCTATGCAGCGCAGCAACAGCAGAATAAGCTTGTCGCCGCTGTTGGCGTGCTGAGCCCGGCGATTGCGCTTCGATCGCTCTCCATGGCTGCGGCCGGCACCGATTTCGCCGGCCATCGCCGCTTCCTCGAGCAGGCGGAGGCGTACCGCTACGACCTCGTGCAGCGGCTCAACCGGATGGAGGCCGAGGCGGTCAGCTACGCCGACGACGTCGCCGAGGACGCGGGCGCCGATCGGCGCAAGCGCGTCGCCGGAAGCCATTGGCGCCGGCTGCCCAACTTCCACTATCGCCCGCCGACGGGGCAGGCCCTGGCGACCGGCGCCCTGCACGGCCTCGCGGTGATGCTCGCCTGGCTCGCGGCTGCCGGCGGCGCCCTGTTCGTGGCGGCCGGGCGCCTGGGAGAGCGGCGATGAACCTGTGGCTTCATGAGGCGCGGCTGCTGCTGCGCGCGAAGCTGACGCTGGTGGCCTTTGCGCTGCTCGCAGCGCTTACTGTAGCCGCGCTCGCCGCCGGGACGGCGGAGATGTCGCGTCAACGCGCGGCGATCGCGGCTATTCCCGTGGCGCAGGCGGAGGATATCGCCGCGGTGGCCGACTATGTCGATCGCAGCAGAGACGCAGGCAGCGCGGCTTACTACAGCTTCCATCCTACTTGGGATCCACCAGCCCCGCTCGCCTTCGCGGCGATCGGCATGCGCGACGTGTCACCGTACATATTGCGCGTCCGGGCGCTCGGGCTGGAGGCGCAAATCTACGATGGCGACACGTTCAATCCCGAGCTGGCGCTGCCCGGCCGCTTCGACTTCGTCTTCGTGCTGGTGTTCCTGGCACCCCTCTTCGTCATTGCGCTCTTCCACGATTTGACGTCAGGCGAGCGAGAGGCAGGCCGCTGGCGTATGCTGGCGGCGCTGCCGCGCGGCGGCGCCGGGCTGACATGGCGTCGCACATGGCTGCGCTTGGCGATCCTTTGGCTCACGCTCGCCCTGCCGTTCGCTCTCGCCGCGGCCTGGTCCGGAGCCGCCGCCGGACCAATCCTCCTCGTGTTGATCGTCATCGCGGCTTATCTGTCTTTCTGGATCGGCCTCGCCGCTCTGATTGGCAGGCTGCGCTGGAGCTCGGTCGCGAACGCGGCGGCGCTCGCCGCCTGCTGGCTCATCCTGGTGCTGATCGTACCCACTCTAGCGAATGTGGCCATCAATCGTGCGGTTCCGGTCCATGAGGGAGCCGAAATCGCACTCGCCCAGCGAGAGCACGTCAATCACGCCTGGGACATACCGCGCGAGGAGACCATGAGGCGGTTCTACGCGCGCCATCCGCGCTGGGCCAACTCGCCGCCGCTCGGAACAGCATTCCACTACAAATGGTATTTCGCCTTCCACCAGGTGGGCGACGATAGTGTCGCAGATAAGGTTCAGGCGTATCGAGCGGGGCTAGAGCGACGCGACGCTGCGGCTCGTGCGATCGGCTGGGCGCTGCCGTCAGTGGGCGTGCAGATCCTGCTGACACGGCTCGCAGCAACCGATCTTCAGGCTCAGCTCGCCTATCAGGATCGCATCAGAGGCTTCCACCGTCAGCTACGCGAGTTCTATTACAGCTATCTCTTCCGCGACCGTCCGTTCGGAAAGGCCGACTTCGACCTCTCTCCCAAGTTCGAGAATGTGATGACGCCCAAAGGCGTTGCCGCGCGCTTCGTCGCGCCGTGCTGCCGGGGCAATGGCCGGTCCTGAAGCTCGCGATCGACTGAAGCTTCAGCCCTCCACGCCCGTAGATTGAAGTCGACGCCGCCCGTGAACATCCGTTCAGCGGGCGGCGTTCCGTCAATTAAAAGCCGAAGCGTAGTGTGGCACGCATGTCGCGGCCGGCAAGAGGCGCGAAGTCCTTCAGGAAGCTGGCAGCTCGACGCGCCGTCACATCAAAGATGTTGTTCGCGCTCAGGACAAGCTGAGTCTTGCTGTCCCGACCGAATGGCGAGAGGCTGACGCTGGCGTTGACCATCGTGTAATCGTCTGTCCGCGTCTCGAACGCAGCGGTGCGGTTCTGATCGAAGACGTGCTCCACCTCCGCACGTGCGGTGAACATCTCTCCCTGCGCCTCGAGCCCGCCGAGGACGCGCGGTGCAGGAATGCGCGGCACCGGCCCCTGGTCGACAATATTGGCGTGTACATAGTCGCCGAGCACATCGGCGTTGATCTTGGTCGTTCCAACGGTGAAGAGGTTGGCGGAGAGATCGGCCTCGAAGCCGTAGTAGCGCGCATCGGCCTGCTGGTATTGGAAGCACGGCAGATCAACCTCGCGATCGACCGCGCCGAAGCGAACCGCGGCGGCCTGGCATACCGACTGGTCGGTCTGGTTTTCGGAAATGTAGTTGGAGAACCAGTTGTAATAGGCTGACGCATCGAAGCTCACCCGCTCCGTATGCGCGTGAAGCGTGGCCTCGATACCCCAGCTCCGCTCGAGCCGGAAGTCGGCGCTGCCCAGCTCATAGGCTTGAGTACCGGCATGGCCGCCGTTCGCGAACAGCTCCTCGGCGGACGGGGCGCGCTCGGTGTAGGAGCCATTCAGACCCACACGGATCGCGTCGGAGACGCCGTACGAGGCACCCAGCGAGCCGGAGAAGGCGCCATAGTTGCGGCGACCGGCGAAGAAGCGCTGGTCGGCGTCATTCTTTGCGGTAAGATCGCTCCACTCGTACCGCGCGCCGGCCTCCGCCTTCAGCGCGCCGAAATCGAGCTGCTGCAGCGTGAACACGCCGGTCTGGTTGGTCTCGTTACGCGGCAGGAAAGCTTCGTCCCCGACCACGTTGAACTGGCGGTTGAAATATTGAATGCCGGAAGCGCCGGACCACGCCCCCTTGCGCGCTTGTACGAGCTCGAGCCGCCCCTCCAACCCATTGTTGTAGAATGCGGTGCCGACGCTACCGTCCTCTTCCAGCTCGAAGTGGCGATAGGTCGCGTGGCCGGCGCGGATGCGGATGCGATCGAGGAAGCCGCCTCCCGTTTCTACCTCACCGCGCAGATCGACGCGGTTCTGTACGACATCGAGCCGCGGCGCCTCCTGCTCCTGGCCCACCTCGGTCGCGTAACGGATCGGAATGCCGTAGAAGCTGTCGTAGTGGCTGTAGCTGACGCCGAGCTGCCCGGTGTCGGTGATGATGCTGGCGCCGACGCCCGCCGTCCAGGTTTCGGAGAAGCTGTTCGGCAGCCGGTTGCGGATCGCGGCACTCGCGGCGAAGTCGATCGGCTCGTCGGTGTCCTGCGGCAGGCCCACCTGGCTGAGCGCCGCCGCGCGCGCCGTCGGCGACAGCGCGTAACCGCCGATGCGCAGATTGTCGGTCTTGAGGTACGACCCGTCGGCATGGAGCACGAGGTGCTGCCCGACCGCAACGTCACCCGCCATCTCGCCCGATCGCTCGTTCGCGGCGGACCCATAGGTGGCGATGCCGTTCAGCCGGTAGCCGTTTTCGGGCACGCTGCGAGGAATCCGCAAGTCGATGACGTTGACGACGCCGCCGACCGCCGATGAGCCGAACAGCAAGGCGCTGGGGCCGCGCAGCACCTCGACGCGCTCGGCGAGCAGCGGGTCGAGGATGACGGCGTGATCCACCGAGGTGTTGCTGACGTCGATCGAGCCGATGCCATCGGTGAGAACCCGGATGCGCTCGCCCTGGAAGCCGCGCAGGATCGGGCGCGACGCACTTGGGCCAAATGACGTCGCCGACACACCCGGAAGCCGAGACAGCGTTTCGCCGATTGTCGGGCGCAAGTCCCGCGTCAGCGCCTCGCCGGTCAGCACGGACGTGCCCTGTAGAACATCGCGCTCGCTGCGTTGCACCGGCGCGGTGACGATCACATCACGGCCGACGGCAGCTTGCCGGACCGACGTGCTGACGCCCGCTGCGCTGCCGCCCTGGTCCATGATGGTCGCGCCGGTGCCGCCTGCGCCCGACTGGGCCATCACTGGCGTAGCAAGCACGAGCGCGGCAATGCTGGCGGACGTTTTTAGTGCCATCTTCATTCTCGATTCCCCGATCCCCTGTCCGCCCGCCGGTATGCGCGATGTACCGTTATATCAACCCCTGTGTGACGATATATTGCTATGTGCCCCGCGCGACGATTGCGGACGGCGACGGTGGTGAATACATGAGGTGCATGGCTATCACGCACCAGCATGAGGACCTTAGCGGCGACGCCTTATTGACTGCGGCCGCCGGCGCGACGGAGAGCGCAGGCCAGCAATGGACGTCCATGCGCGAGAAGGTCTTTATTGCGCTGACGAGCTTCGACAAGCCGGCATCGGCGTACGACATTGCCGAGGCGCTCTCGAAGACGGAGGGGCGTCGGATCGCCGCGAACAGCGTTTACCGCATCCTGGACCTTTTCGTCGCAGCGAACGTCGCGCAGCGTATCGAGAGCGTGAACGCTTATGTAGCGAACGCCCACCCGGGCTGCCGGCACGACTGCATCTTTCTCATCTGCGGCGAGTGTGGCGATACACAGCACGTGGACGATGAGGATGCAGCGGAGGGCGTCCGCCATGCTGCGTCCGTCTCCGGATTCACTGCCCGCCGCCCCGTTCTCGAGGTGCATGGAATCTGCAAGCGGTGCGCGCGGAGCAACTGAGCGGCGGGAAGGCCGACATCGGCGTGTCCGGCTTGCGGCATGTTGCAACGTCTCATAGGTAGGCGCCTGCTGCGCCGGCAGCGAAAAGACGATTGATGGTGATCGTTCTGCAAGGCGCGGCCACGGATCGTATCGCCTTCTTGAGGCTCACCCGATCGATCCCAACTACTTCGGGAAGTCACTCTTGTCGTCACGCGCAACTCCGCTTGCCCTTGCCCTCACGCTGGTCGCTACGCCGATCCAGGCACAAGGCCCCGCCCCTCTCCCCCCTGCCCTGCCGTGGTCAGGCAAGAGCGAAGCACTGATCGCCACATCGAACGATCCCTGGATCACGCCGGCAGAATCATCGGAGTTCAGGACGACCCCGCGCTATGCCGACGTCCGGCGATGGTTGGAGCGCCTCGCCGCCGCATCCTCGCTGATCAGCGTGAAGACGTTTGGCCGCACGGCCGAGGGGCGGGACATGATCTACGTCCGAGCGAGCAAGGGCGGCGCCGGTAAGCCCGTCGTTCTCGTTCAGGGCGGCATCCATTCGGGTGAGATCGATGGCAAGGACGCGGGGCTGATGCTGCTGCGCGACATCGCGATGCGTGGCAAGGCCGACCTCCTCAACGAGGTCGATCTGGTTTTCGTGCCGATCTACAACATCGATGGGCACGAGCAGATGAGCGCGTATAATTTCGTGCATCTGCGCGGCCCCGCGGAAAAGGGGCGCGACGCCAACGCCCGCAACATCGACCTGAACCGTGATTACGCGAAGGTCGATGCGCCGGAATCGCGGGCGATGATCGGCTTGATCAGGTCGCTCGATCCGATCCTCTATATTGATTGTCATGTCAGCGAAGGCTTCGACATGCAGTATGACATTACCTTCACTTACGCCGGGTGGGGGATTTATGCGCGGCACCGTGCCACCGCGACCTGGTTGGAAAGCCGTTTCGGTCCGTCGGTCTCTCGCGCGCTCACCGAGGCGGGGCATCTGCCAACCCTTTATCCCAGCCCGGTCGATACGCGCGAACCGACCAAGGGCATTCGTCAGAGCCCGGAAGGTCCGCGCTATTCAACCGGCTATGGCGACTTCATCAGCGTACCGACCGTGCTGGTCGAGAACCACATGCTCAAACCCTATCGTCAGCGCGTGCTCGGCACCTATGTGCTGCTGGAAGCGGCGCTGAAGGTCGCCGCAGGCGATGCCGCCCGCATCACCGCCGCGAAGGCGCAGGATCGCGCCAGCCGCCCACGCACGCTTCTCACCCGCTGGGCGCCCGCACCGCGACCGATCGGATGGGTCGAGCAGTTCAAGGGCGTGGCATTCGACACCTATTTGTCGCCGGCGTCCGGCCGGACGGAGCAGCGATGGCTCGGCCGCCCGGTCACGTTCCGCATGCCGATCATCGGACAGCAAGCCACGGAGACGGTCCGCCTTCCGCGGGCCTGGTGGATACCGGCAGCGCAGGCCGAGGTGATCGATCGATTGCGGGTGCATGGCATCAGCTTCGAGACGATCCAGGCGCCCCGCCGCCTGACGCTCGACCGCGTTCGCCTCGTTGATCCGAAGATCCTGCAGCCGAGCGAGGGACGTTACCCGATCACGGCGCGCTTCGTGCATGAGCCCGCCGATGAGGTCATGCCGGCGCGTAGCGTGCGGGTTCCCGCCGATCAGCCGCTGGGGCTGTTGGCGGCGGCGCTGCTGGAGCCGGAGAGCCAGGATTCGTTTCTCGCCTGGGGGTTTTTCCCGGAGATGCTGTCGTCCGCTCCGAGCACCGACGCGTTCATCCTGGCGGCGCTCGGCGACCGGATGCTCGCGTCTGACCCGACGCTCAAAGCGAGGTTTCGCGCCAAGCTCCGCGCGGAGCCAGCCTTCGCGGCCGATCCCGAGGAACGTCTGGCATGGCTCTATGCTCAGGCCGGTCCGGGACATCCTTATCCGCTTCGATACCCGATCGCGCGCGAGGTGGCGGAGTGAACGCCTGCGATCGTGGCTGCGGCAGATGGTCGACCAGGCTCACTCCTTCACCCGTTCGGATGGAACGGCACCAGCGAAGGAGGCGATAGCCCGGCAGCCAAGCAGGAGCTCATAGGGCGCGCGCCCAAACCCCGCCGGCTTCACCGCGATGGTAGAAAGTCCTTAACCACAAGCCGTTAGCGAGGAGCGGGAACAGGAGGAGCGGGGCGTTGACGCTCGATCAGACGATTGCCGAGGCGGCCCGCCGATCGGGCGAATTAGGGCTGCGCACACTTGGCCTCCAGGCCGATATCGCCGAGCTGTCGACGCGGGTCACCGCGCAGGCCGGCACGATCGAGCAGATCGGTCAGCAGACAAGTCGCCTCGCCGGCGACGTCGACGAGGTCGCCACCGCGGCCCGCAGCGCCCGTGAACATACGCAGGGCGCCCATGCCGTGCTGGCCGACTCGCATATCCAGATCGCGGCGGCGACCAGCGACGTGGTCGAACTGATCACGCAGGTCAGCCGCATCCACGAGAGCATCGGTGGATTCACCTCGGCGCTGGAGGACGTGGCGCGCGTCACCGCGTCGATCGATGCGATTGCAAAACAGACCAACCTGCTCGCGCTCAATGCCACGATCGAGGCCGCGCGCGCGGGCGAGGCCGGACGCGGCTTCGCGGTGGTCGCCGGCGAGGTGAAGAAGCTCGCCTCGGAGACCGCGGTCGCCACCGCGCGCATCACCGGCTCGATCGATACGCTGACGGCGCAGGCCGACGCGATGCTGGGCCGCGTCGACAGCGGCGTCGCCACCGCGCGCTCGGCGCATCGCGGAACCAAGGACATCGACGCTCTGGTCGCACGCCTGCGCGGCCTCATGGACGGTCTCACGCGCTCAAGCGACGGTGTCGCCGACCGCGTCGGCTCGATGGTGCGCGCGGTCGGCGAAGTCGAGGGTGGTCTTGGCGAGCTGGCGCGCACCTCGTCCGACAATGCGGAGGGGCTGCGGCGCCTGTCCGATCGGGTCACCAGCGTCAGCGACGACACCAACGACCTTCTCCAGCGTCTTGCCGAGAGCGATGCGGAAATGCCCGACCGTCCTTACATCCGCTTCGCCCTGGACGCCGCGCGACAGGTTTCGGCCGGACTCGCCCGCGCGGTCGCGAACGGCGAGCTGAGCCGCGAGGCAATTCTGAGCGAGCGCTACGAACCCGTGCCGGATACCGACCCGGCGCTGTTCACCCATCCGGCGATGGCGCTGATCACCGCCCTGGCGCGCCCGCACCAGGAGGCCGCACGCGGCTTGGCCGGTTTCTTCGGCATGAGCTTCACCGACCGCAACTGTTTCGGTGCGGTCGCGATGCCCGAGCGCTCGCAGCCGCAGCGTCGTGGCGACCCCGCATGGAACAGCGAGCATTCGCGCGCGGGCGTGTTCTTCCACCTGCCCGAAACCGCTGTGCAGGTGAAGATCACCAAGCCTTTCTGCCTGAAAGCCTACCGCCGCCCGCTCGCCGGCGGCGGGGTGGTGCTGCTCAAGCAGGTGATCGCGTCGATCAGCGTCGACGGCGCACACTGGGGCGTGCTGCAGCTCGCGTACGAGAATCAGGGGTGACGATCACCGCCGCGTGAGCAGCGCTGTGCGAGCTTTTCGATCGCACCCACGAACAGACGCGAAAGAGAGCCGCTCGCGCGACTCCCTTCCCCTCCTGCCCGATCGCGCGGATCAGAAGCTGAGGCGTACGCCTGCGTAGTAGCGCCGGCCCAGCGGATCATAGAGACCCGCCGCGGTATCCTGCCCGGCCGACGACCCGATGTCGGCAAGGTAGGGCGGCTTGTTGTTGAGCAGATTGTCGCCGCCCACGAAGAACTCATAGCCCTCGCCCGCACGGAAGCGGAGCTGTGAGTCGAGGTAGAATTGCGGGCGCACGCGATAGGCCGGATCGCTTCCCGGGCGCACGCCGGTCAGCTGGTCGTCGATGCTGGCCTGGCCGAGCCAGGTGCCCGTCATCGTCAGCCCCACGCCATTCACGTCGTACGAGCCGTTGATCGTGAACCGATCCCGCGGCGATCCGCCGAGATCATTGGCCTCCCCCGCGAAGTAATCGCGGGCCGAACCGGGGACCGGCACCGTATAGCCGCTGATCAGATGCGTGTACGAGCCGCGCAATCCCAGGGTGCCCGCGAGCCCCCAATTGCTGAGGTTCTGCCGCCACGTGACGGTGGTGTCGATACCCGAGGTCTTGATGCCGCCGCTGTTGCGGTAGGTGGTATTGACCTGGTCGATCGAGCCGACGCTGTTGCCGCCCTGCGCCGCAGCGCGACGCACGACCTGGCTGCAATAGTCCGAATTGCCCTGCACATAGCATTGCGCCAACGTGAATTGCAGCGGCGTGAAGACGATCGCGTCCTTGATGCTGACGTTGAAGTAATCCACCGTCACCACGAAGTTGCGCAGCGCGCTGATCGCGCGTGGCGTGAGCACCACCCCGGCGGTGAAGGATTCACCCTTCTCTTCCTGCAGGCCGAGATTGCCGCCGCCGAAGCTGGTGATGCCCTGCTTGTCGGACTGGCTTACCGCGAAGGCACCGTTGTTCGCGGCGATGTTGGCGAGCACCCCCGTCGCGGCGCGGCAGTTCACCGCGGTGCGGCTGGAATCCGCCAGCGTCACGCCGGCGCAGGGATCGATCAGCCCGCTCGGAAAGTCCTGCTGCGCCGGCTGGAACAGCTCGTTGATGTTGGGCGCGCGCACCGAACGCGCCTTGATGACGCGGAAGCGGATGTCCGAGGTCGGCGCCCACTCGCCGCCATAATTGTAGCTGAACGTCGTGCCGACCGTCGAGTAATCGGACACGCGCACCGCGCCGCGCAGGCTCAGCGAGTGGAAGAAGGGCTTGTCCTGGATCAGCGGGACGATCGCCTCGCCGAAGCCTTCCCAGACGTGGAAGCGGCCGCTGGTCGCGGGCAGCGCGTTGTTGCCATTCAGGCCCTGCTGGGTCAGCAGGTCGAACGTGTTGCTGCTGGTCTCGCGACGATACTCGGTACCGATGTTGACCCCGATCGGGTCTGCGCCGAACAGCGAGAACAGCTTGCCGGTGAGATTGGCGCCCGCCACCACCTGCGTCACCTTCGCGTCCAGCGTCGTCGGCACCGCAAGATAGTCCGCGGCCGGGGCCAGCGTGCCGATGCCGTAGATGTTGGCGGGCACACAACCGGCCGCGCGCGCGGCGGCGTCGGCGCACACCGCCTGGCCGGTCGCGGGGTCGGTGTAGGCGTTGAGCGCCTGCTGGAAGCGGCGGGTGTCGAACTGGCCGGAGCCGGTCTGATGCTCCTTGCTCTGGCCGTAGATGCCATAGGCCTCGTAGCTCCAGCGATCGCCGCCGAACGAACCGCTCAGCCCGCCCGCGACGCGGAAGAGATCGCGCTTGGCCGAGCTGGTACGATTGCCGAAGTCGGCCAGACGGCGATCGAACGACACGTCCTTGAGCCCGTCGCCATCGGTGTCGGTGGCCGAGTCGAAGATCGCGTCGGGCACATAGGGGTTGCGGTAGGTGACGCCGCCGACGACCGACTGGATCGGGATCTGCCCGCTGGCGCCGACCACGCCGAACGTCGAATCGAGCGGGAAGGGCTCGATCACGGTGTCGACCTGAGTGCGCGCGTAATTGCCCTCGAGCCACAGCTTGGCGGCCGGCGACACCTCGAAGGTCGCGCGCCCCGCCGCGACATAGCGCTCCACCGGCACGGCGAGATAACGATAGTCGGAACGGTTGAACCCGCCGCAGTCGCCCTCCGTGCAATTCGCCAGGGCGCCCGAATTGTAGCTGTATACCTGATCGCCCGCGTAGACCCGGCCGCCCGGCGCATAGGTCGAGAGATACGGTCGGAACGGATCGTTGGGGAAGACATCGTTGCTGGTCGAGTCGACCGCGCTCGAGCCCGCTTCGGTCGAGCGATCGCGCTTCAGCACGGTGCCTTCCTTGGAATAGCTCCCGAACAGCATGATGTTGCCGCGGCCGTCGGCGAAGTTCTTGCCGCCCAGCAGGCTGATCTGACGATCGAAGCCGTCGCCCTCCTGCGAGATGCCGAGCTGACCGTCGGCCTGCAGCCCTTCGAAATTGTTCTTGTAGATGATGTTCACGACGCCTGCGACCGCGTCCGAACCGTAGACCGCCGAGGCGCCGCCGGTGAGCACGTCGACGCGCTCGATGAACTGCGTCGGGATGACGTTGAGGTCGACCGCCTGGCTGCCCGGCTGACCCGACACGAAGCGCCGGCCGTTGACCAGCACGAGCGTACGGTCCTCGCCGAGGTTGCGCAGGTTGACGGTGGCCGCGCCCGCGCCCTGGGTGGCGAAGCTGGAGTTGGTGCGGCTGATCCCCGGCGTACCGAAGGCGGGGTTCTGCAGCAGCACTTCCTGCACGTTGATCGCGCCCTGCTGCTGAATCTGCTCGGCGCCGATCACCTGGAGCGGCGATGCGGAGGCAGCCGCGGGCGAGGCGATGCGCGAGCCGGTGACGACGATGTCGCCGCCGGGCGCAGGCTGGTCGACGGCGGTGGCGTTGTCGCCCGCGGGCGTGACGCCGGTCGCGGACGGGCCCGCCGCCCGGTCGAGCGTCGTCTCGGCCGGCGTGCCCTGTGCCGCCTCGGCCTGTTGCGCCCGCACCGGCGAAGCGGCGGCGAGCGAGCCTGCGAGCAAGGTGGTACCGATCAGGTGACAACGCAACGTGCTGTTCATATGCGGCAAATTCCTACAACTCAGCTGATGGGTCACGTGTGCTGACCTTTGGCGACGGCGCGTTAGGCACGTCGCCGTTCCCGCTCAACCGCAAAGCGGAACAGACGTTGATTTCTGCCGAACTGTGGCAAATCAGTAACGCTTCAGGAGGACGCGCCGGGACCGGCTCCGCGACGGGGTGATCAGACCGTCTCTCGGGGCCAGGAGCGCCCGGGCTCAGGCCGCGGCGCCCGATCGAAGCGTTTCAGCCGCGGTTGCGCGGCGGGCGCCGAGCGGCACGAGGCAGAGCAAGGCGGTCAGCGCCCAGAAGGCGGCCCTCAGTCCGGTGACATGCGCGACGAAGCCGATGCCCGCCGGCGCGGCAAGGACGCCGGCGTAGCCGATGGTAGTGACCGAGGCGATCGCCAATCCAGCCGGCATGACGCGCTGCCGCCCCGCCTGTCGAAAGATGATCGGCACGGTGTTCGACGCGCCCAGCCCGATCAGCAGCATTCCGAACAACGCCAACGGCGCGGCAGGGGCGAGCAGCAATGTCGCATAGCCGCCGATCGCGATCACGCCGCCCCACAGCATCGTGCGCCGATCGCCGGCGCGCGCGACGATGGCGTCGCCCGTCAGCCGACCCGCGGTCATCGCCACCGCGAAGACGCTGTAACCCAGACCGGCCTGCGCGACCGGCAGCAGACCCCGATCGCTCAGCAACAGGGCTCCCCAGTCGAGGATCGCCCCCTCGGTCAGAAAGGTGATCGCGGCCAGGATCGCGAGCACGGTGACGATGCCGCGCGGGAACACGAACAAAGGCGTGGACTGCGCGGTCGGCGTCACGATCAAGCGCGGCGCGGCGAACAGCAACGCCGCGATCATCAGCGCCGCGGCCGCGACGGCGCCCAGCAGCGGATCGACTGCCGCGGACAGGCAGGCGGTGAGCAGCGTCGCGCCCGCAAAGCCGCCCACGCTGAACAGGGCGTGGAAGCCCGACATCAACGGTCGTGCGGCCCGTCGCTCGACCTCGACCGCATGCACGTTCATGCCGACTTCGATCACGCCGAGCGAGGCGCCGAACAGCAGCAGCGCCACCGCCATCGTCGCCGTGCCAGGCGCCACCGCGAGCAGCGGCAGCAGCAGCGCCTCGCCGGCGCCGCCGATCAACACCGCCGGCCGCGCGCCGTGCCGCGCGATCAGCGGCCCGGCCAGCTGCATCGCCGCCACCGAGCCGAGGCCCAAGCACAGCAGCAGCAGACCAAGCCCGGCATCGTCGATCGCCATTCGCGTCTTCGCGAACGGCACCAGCGGCGCCCAGCATGCCAGGCCGAAGCCGGAGACGAGAAAAGCCAGTCGGGTGGCGAGGCGTGCGCCCGCAATCGCGTTTGACATGGGTGGCGCGTCCGACTTCAGCCAGTGCGGCCTGTGGTGGGAGGAGCAGCGCGGACCAGCATCGCCCCCGCCGCTTCCAGTTCTTGCGCGATCTCGGCCGGCGCGTCGGCTTCGACGATCACGCGCGCGAGCGCCTCGACCCCGACGATCCGGTGCGGTGCGGTCTGGCCGAGCTTGTCGGTGGTGACGAGGACGCTCGCCTCGCGGCTGCGCCGGGTCAGCGCGCGCTTGAAGGTGGCGTCCGCCGGCTCGACCGCACTCACGCCACCCGCGCTGGAGAGCGCGCACGCGCCCAGGAAGCACAGATCGACATTGAGGCGTGAGACCGCCTCAAGCGCTGACCCGTCAACGGTGCCGCCGACCATCCGGTCGAGCGCGCCACCCACCCACATCAGATCAATTTCCTCACGCGCCGCGAGCGCCGCCGCGATCGCGACCGAGTTGGTGGCGACCGTCACCTCCAGATCGCGCGGCAGCGCGGCGGCGAGGGCAAGATTGGTGCTGCCGCTGTCGAGAAAGAGAAAGCTGCCGGGCATGATCAGGGGGATCGCGGCGGCGGCCAGCGCGCGCTTGTCGTCGACGCCCTGCTCGGCGCGGACCGCCATCGGACTGGCGTCACCGATGAGGGGAAGCGCGCCACCGTAGACGCGGCGGCACAGTCCTTCCGCGGCCAGTCCGCGCAGGTCGCGACGGATCGCATCTTCCGACAGGCCGAACTCCGCCGCGAGCGCGCCGGAGCGGACCGGCTGGCCAGCGGCGAGACGCACCAGAATGGCGTCGCGGCGGCTGGAGGGAATGTCCGTGGTCATGCGCTTCAGCTATTCGCCATATCGTGCATAATCAAGAAATATCTACGCAATCATGAACGATCGTGAATACGGGATCTTCAACTCTCACGATCGCTCACGTTGCCATGGAAAAGAGCCCGCCCGGCTCATGGCTGTGTTAGCGTCGGCCGGAGTTCGCACAGCATGGGAATTGGCATGATCAGGATTTCTCATCTCCGGCGCCACGCCGGCGCCGCGATCCTGATTGCCGCCTCGCTCACCTCGAGCGCGACCGCTGCGCCGGCGGTGCGCACGCCCACGCTGCTGCCTGTCGCCGTCGAGCGCGACACCGGCAAGGTGCTGGTCACCCTGCCCGCCCCCGATGCCGACGGCATGTCCGGGCGCTTCCTCTATGCCACCGCGCTCAAGACGGGACTCGGGTCGGCTCCGATCCGGATCGATAAGGGCATGGTGGGCGAGACGCGGCTGCTCGCCTTTCGCCGGCTCGGCAAGAAGGTGGCAGTGATATTCGAGAACCCGCGCTTCCGCTCATCCGGCAGCGCGCTTGAGCAGCGCGGCGCGGCCGCCGATTTCCCGTTCAGCACGGTGACCATGCTCGACGTGGTGTCGAGCGCGGCGGACGATGCGGTGACGGTCGACCTCACCGGCTTCCTGCTGCGCGACACGATGCGGCTCGCCGAAGCGCTCAACGCCGGCGCGAAGGGCTTCAAGCTGGTCGAGCCGCTCAGCGCGGTCGATCCCGCTTCGGTGAAGGCCTTCCCCGACAACATTGAGGTCGACGCGGTCCAGACCTTCGCCTCGGACACGCCCGGGGAGGAGATCGACACGATCGCGCCCGACGGGCGGCAGGTGAGCTTCACCATCCACCACTCGCTGGTGCGGCTGCCCGCACCCGGCTTCGTGCCGCGCCGCTTCGACATTCGCTCCGGCACCTTCGCGACGCCGGTGTACGAGTTCAATACGCCGCTGGGCGCGCCCGTGCTGCAGCAATATGCCAATCACTTCCGGCTGGAGAAGCTCGACCCGGGCGCGCCCCGCTCGCGCGTGCGCAAGCCGATCGTCTTCTACATCGACAACAAGGCGCCTGAGCCGATCCGCACCGCGCTGGCCGAGGGTGTTGCATGGTGGAACCAGGCGTTCGACGCCGCCGGTTATGTCGACGCCTTCCAGGTGCGCGTGCTGCCTGCCGACGCCGACCCGCAGGACGTGCGCTACAATATGGTCAATTGGAACGAGCGGCAGACGCGCAGCTGGTCCTATGGCGGCGGCGTCACCGATCCGCGCACCGGCGAGATCATCAAGGGCAATGTCGTGCTAGAGGGGCTGCGGCTGCGCCAGGACATCTGGATCTTCGAGGGGCTGGTCGGCACCGCCGAGGAGAACAAGGGCACCGCCAACGATCCGATCCGCGTCGCGCTGGCGCGGATCCGCCAGCTCGGCGCGCACGAGGTGGGCCATGCGCTCGGCTTCGCGCACAATTTCGCCGCGAGCACGCAGGATCGCGCCTCGGTGATGGACTATCCCTTCGCCAAGATCGCGCTCAACGGCGACGCGATCGACCTATCCGACGCCTATGCCAGCGGCATCGGCGCGTGGGACAAGTTCACGGTCGACTGGCTCTACGGCCAGCCCGCCGCGGGCACCGACCCCGAGGTCGCCGCCGCGGCCAAGGCCGACGCGGCGCAACGCGCGGGGATGCGCTACCTCACCGACATCGACGGGCGCGACCCGAGCCTGGCGGTGCCGGGCGACAGCATGTGGGCCGAGGGCACCGACACGCCCGCCGACCTCGCGCACGTCATGGCGGTGCGCCGCGTCGCGCTGGCGCGGTTCGGCCCCGGCGTGCTCCACGCCGGCGCGCCGCTCGCCGACCTGCGCCGCAGCTTCGTGCCGATCTGGCTGTTCCACCGCTATGCCGTGGCGGCGATCGGCAAATCGCTCGGCGGCGTCCACTACAGCTACGCGGTGGCGGGCGACACCGCTGCCGCACCGCGCCGCGCCGATGCGGCGGAGCAGAACGGCGCGCTCGATGCGCTGATGGCGACGCTCGCGCCCGAGACGCTGACGGTGCCGCCCGCGCTGGCGCTGACGCTGTCGTCGGGGGTCAACGGCAACGCCGACCCGCAATATGACACGGAAGTGTTCGACACCGCGGGCGGCGCGGTGTTCGATCCGCTGGTCGCGACCGACGTCGCCGCGCAGGTGACACTCGAGACACTGCTCGCGCCGTCGCGGCTGACCCGGCTCCATCTACAACACGCCGCCGATCCGACCCTGCCCGGCGTCGATACGCTGCTCGACCGGCTCGATCGCGATGTGATCGCGCGGCACGACGGTGCGGTGGCGCAGCGGATCGCGCTGCGCACGCTGCTGGCGCTTGCCGCCGCTGCGCGCGCGCCGGGGGTGTCGGCCGACGTCGCGCTACGGCTCGACGCCGCGCTGCATACCATTGGGCAACGGCTGGCGCACACCAAGCGCGACGCCTGGGCTCAGAGCGTGGCCCGAATTCTCGACGACAAGGACGCGCTCGACCGGCTGCTCGCGTCGGCGTCGCGGAAGGTCCCGACGATCCCGCCCGGCATGCCGATCGGCGGATGAGCGATGCGGTAAACGCGCGCAGTATACCGCGCCCGCGCGCGCTTAGGAGCCGGGCACCGTGCTCGGCGCCTCGGCCGGCGCGGCGCCCTGCGCCTTGCGCATCTCGTCCAGCTCCGCCGCGGTCTTGAAGTCGAGCACCTCGACCTGGAAGACGAGGTCCGAGTTCGCCGGGATCGGGCCGGACTCGCGCGCGCCATAGCCGAGCGCCGCCGGGATGCAGAGACGCACCACGCCGGTGCGACCGACCAGCTGCAATCCCTCACCGAAGCCCGATATGACCTGCGCGACCGGCAGCGGCGACTGCATGCCCTGATCGAACACTGCCCCGGTCGCGGTCAGATAGCCGATATAATCGACCAGCACCGTGGTATCCGCCGTCGGCTTCGCGCCGGCGGCGGACCGCAGGATCGTGTAACCGAGACCCGACGGCGTCTTCATCGTGCACGATCGTTGCGCCGCGGGGATCACCGGGTTGAGCGGCAGCGGGATGATGGCGTCGCTCGCGCCGGAGCGGACGCCCGTCGGCGATGGCGTCGGCGCGGTCGCAGCCTGCGCGGTCGCTCCTGCCGGTGTTGCGAGAAGCGGCGCGACCGCGACACAGGCCAGAACGGCGGCTGTTCGGATGATGAGGCTCATGTCGCCGGCCTTACTCCGCTCCCGCGCGACCTTACAATAAGCGGCGAGGTCGAGTGTGTCGTCGTCCCGCAGGATCGATCCGCGCCCCTTGGCGGCGCCCCTGCTCCCGCGAGCCGTTCAGGCGCGCGGCGTGGCCGCGCTGGTCCAGTTGACGACGTGATAGCGCGCGGGCGCCGACCCGACGTTGCGGAGCGCGTGCAGCGCATCCGAGGCGTTGAAGATGATCGATCCGGCACCGACCCGGCGCCACGTCCCGGCGCTCAACGTCTCCACCTCGCCCTGGTCGACGATGATCAACTCCTCATTGGGGTGACGATGCGGCGGATGCGAAGCAAAGCCGGGGTTCAGGGTCGTCACATGGATCTCGAGCTCGCGGAGTGTTTCGGTCGGTCGGCGGACCACCGAGCGCACCTCGCCGACGTCGGTTCTCTTCGGAACGAGCGAGTTCCACGCGAACACCGCCGGACCGAGCGCGTCGCCGCTCGCCTGCGCCACTGCGACGCCGGTCGCGCCGAGCGCGACACCGGCGACCAGCAGCGCGACCTCTTTTGCTCTTCCTGCCACTTTTCTCTCCTGCAACGGACCTCGAACGATGCCGCCGTCGATCACGACGGGCCGGCGCCCGCCTCGGGCGCGCGCATCGTCATCGCGCCGACCGCCGCGAGCAGATCGGCGGGTCGGAACGGCTTGCGGAGAACGCGAACCTCGGCCGGCAGACGCTCGTCGGCCGCGACATGGCCGGTGACGAGCAGCACGGGCAGGTGCGGAAGCGCGCGGCGAAGGTCATCGATCAGCTCGGCGCCGGATCGACCGGGCATGACCAAGTCGGTCACCACGCCGCCGATCGCCGCATCGTCGCGCAGCGCGGCGAGCGCCTCGTCGACCGAACGCGCTTCCACGACCGCATAGCCCGCCTCCGCCAGCACCTCCGCGCCGGCGCGCCGCACGCGGTCGTCGTCGTCGACCAGCAGCAGGCGCGCGCCCGCGGCCACCGCGCCGGCGTGTTGCGTCGGAGGCGCCGCGGCGACGTCACCGGCGCCGCAGGGCAGCAGGATCGTGGCGGTGGTACCCAGGCCTGGTACGCTCTCCAGCCGCAGCGCGCCGCCGGACTGGGCGGCAAAGCCATGCACCATGGAGAGCCCGAGCCCGGTGCCTTGATCCACCGGCTTGGTCGTGAAGAACGGATCGGTCGCCTTGGCCATGGTCCCGGAATCCATGCCGGTCCCGGTGTCGGCGACCGCGATGCTGACGTAGCAGGTGCCGGTGAGGTCGACGATCTGCGCTTCCGGCGCGGCTGCCACGCTGATCCGCAGCTGCCCGCCGCGTGGCATGGCGTCGCGCGCATTGATGATGAGGTTGAGGATGGCGAGTTCGAGTTGCGCCTGATCCGCCTTCGCCGGCGGGACCGCCGGATCGACCGCGATCTCCAGCGCGATCGACGGGGTGAGCGACTTTTCGATCAGGTCCGCCATGTCGCGCAGCAGCCGGTCGAGGTTGATCGCAGTGGGTGACAGCGTCTGCTGGCGCGAGAAGGACAGCAGCCGGCTCACCAGCAGCCGCGCGCGCTCCGCGCTGGCCGCGGCGGCCTCGACCTGCCGCGCCATGCGCTCGTCCACCGCGCGACGCCCGATCATCTCGAGACCGATGATGATCGGCGTGAGCAGATTGTTGAAGTCGTGCGCCACCCCGCCAGTGAGCCGCCCCAAGGCTTCCATCCGCTGGCTCTGCAACTCGGCCGCCTCGCGACCGCGCAATTGCCGGAGCTCGCTGGTGAGCATTCGCGCCAGCAGTGCGACCAGCATCAGGCAGATCAGCGCGGCGACCGCCATCAGCACCATCGCGCGACGCATCGGCTGGGTGAAGGCCTGCGCCGGCGTGGTGATCCGGATAGACCAGTGCGCGCCGTTCACCGGCGCCCAGATTTCCACGGGGCTGGGTTGCGTCGTGTCAGGTGCGCGCAGCGCCGGGACGGTGAGCGACTGCCCCGCTGAGTCGACCACGGACGCACTCCACCCGGCCGGCAGCCGCTCGATCGCGAGCAGCTGGCTCAATTGCGACACGGGAACGAGCGCCGTTACGATGAAGCGTACGTGTCCCGCGTCACCTACCGGCGCGCGAACCGCGAACGCCTCGCCGCCGTCGGGCGCGGGCGCCATACGGCCGATCTGCGCGCGTCCGGTCTCCACGACATGGTGCAAGCTGTCGATGTCGGTGACGCGGCCGTCCGCGACGACGGCTCCCCGCGCGGTCGCTCGCAGCAGCCGGTTGCCCGCTGCATCCGCCACCGACACCGTCTGCCACTCGGGGCGACCGCGCAGGATCCGTATGACCAACGTGTTGAACCGCGCAACATCGGGCCGATCCCCGTCAAATGCGGGCGACTGCGCCACCATCGTCACCGCCTCGACATGACTGCGCAGCGTCATGCCGACGAGTGCCGCGATATATTTGGCGTGCGCGCGCGACCGTTCCTCGACCCCGCGCCGCTCGCTCGTCAGCGTCAGCGCCCCGAACGTGCCGCCGAGCGCCACGATCGGGATCGCTCCCGCGAGGACCAGAAGAATAAGTGACCGTCTCAACCAGGTCGCGCTCCCGGCCGAAGAATGCCTGCTTTAGGTCAAATTGCCAAGCATTGTTGAGGACTTAGCGGCGCGACCGGCGATCGCCTCAGCGTTCGACATAGTGGCAGTAGCGGAAATCGGCTGGGAGCCCCGCCCCCGACATGTCGTGGCATGCCATGCCCACGAACGTGCCGGTGAAGTTGGGCAGGCCCGGCAGCGTCGCCTCGTCGGACAGCAGGTCGGCCGCGAACGGCTGCGGCAACCACGTCCATGCGGTTGCCTCGGCAGCGCGGTAGGCGAACCGGATGGTCTCGTGGTCCACTTCGGCGCGCAACGCGAGCGGACCGTCGTCCATTGCGATCGGCTCGCTCACCATGGTCTTGCCCTCGCCGATCGGCAGCGCGGACAGCACCTGCAGCTGCCGCGTGCCGTCATCTGCGGCGGTGAGATGCAGGAAGTGGAACTTGGTCGAATTGTAGTAACAGATCAGCCCTGCGGCTTGCTGGAAATTGGCGGGCTCATAGTCGATCAACGTCTCGACCGCGTAACGGAACGCCTCGGGACGTCGCGCGACGAGCGATTGGGTGAACTGGCTGCCGATCGTCTCGCGGCCGTGCAGCCGGAGCCAGCCCAGTCGCGCTGAGAGGCTGAAAATCTGCTCGGGATAGGGGGTACGCAGCCATTGGAACGCCGCGGGAAGGTCGGCACCGTCGAAATTGGCCAGGTCCTGCACCGGCGCCCGGCCGCTCTCGCCCGCGGCAAGCGCCTCGAGCAGCGGCATGGCGTCGGCGTCGAGCGTCCGCAACCAGCCATCCTCGCCCCAGCGCATCGGCTGGATCGCGGTCTCGCGACCCAGCACGCAGCGATCGCTCGCCGGCAGCGGACGGCCGCAGAGATAAGCGAGCCAGGTGGTGCCGTCCGGCGCCTCGACGAGATCGCCGTGGCCGGTGCGCTGGAGCGGTGCGTCGGGGCGCCCCTTGGCGGTAAGCACCGGCCCGTCCGGATGCGCCTCATACGGCCCGAACAGCGTACGCGATCGCGCCATCACCACCGCATGGTTGCGCTCGGTGCCGCCCTCCGCGACGAGCAGGTGGTACCAGCCGTCGCGCTTGTAGAGGTGCGGTCCCTCGGTGAAGCCGAGCGGCGTGCCGTCGAAGATCACGCGGCGCTCGCCCAGCAGTCGCCCCGTGGCGAGCTCCAGTTCCTGCGCGACGATGCCGCCGAAGCGGCCGCGGCCAGGGCGATGGTCCCACAGCATGTTGAGCAGCCAGCTGCGCCCGTCGTCGTCGTGGAACAGCGCGGGGTCGAAGCCGCTGCTGTTGAGATGCACCGGGTCGGACCAGTCGCCGTCGATCCGGTCGCATGACACCCAGTAATTGTGGAAGTCGCGCAGCGAGGCGCCCGCGGCACCGTCCACGGTCGTGCGCCCGTAGCGCTTCACGTCGGTGTAGACGAGGTGGAAGCGGCCGTCCGCATAGCTGAGATCGGCGGCCCACACGCCGCACGAGTCCGGATCGCCGCGCAGGTCGAGCTGGCTGGCGCGACACAGCGGCCGTGCCACGAGCCGCCAGTCCGCCAGGTCGCGCGAATGGTGGATCTGCACGCCGGGGAACCACTCGAAGGTCGAGGTGGCAACATAATAATCGTCGCCGACGCGCACGATCGAGGGATCGGGATTGAACCCGCGCAGGATAGGATTGCGGATGGTCATGTCGGCTTTCGGATGTTCGTCCAGAGCAGCACGGCGCCGACGAGGTCGAGCAGACCGAGCAGGATGAAGAAGGGCTGGTAGCCGACCTGATCGACCAGCGATCCCAGCACCAGCGTGAAGATCAGCACGCCGAGATTGGCAGCGGTGCCGGAGATTCCGGTCGCGGTCGCCACCTGGTCCTGCGGGAACAAGTCGGACACCATGGTGATCACCGTGACCGACAGCGTCTGGTGCGCGAACCCGCCGAGGCACAGCAGCGCCACCGCCGCGACCGGGCTGGTCACCGTGCCGACGAAGATCATGCCGGTCATCAGCACCGCGCCCAGCGTGAAGGCGCCGCGTCGTGCGTCGATCAGGCCGATGCCGCGGCGCTGCAGCCACGCCACCACCGCCGGGCCGAACAGGCAGCCGAGATCGGCGGCGAGGAACGGCAGCCAGGCGAACAGCGCGATCTGCTTGAGATCGAAATGGCGTGCCTGGACGAGGTACAGCGGCATCCACAGCGACAGCATGCCCCACACCGGATCGGCGAGGAAGCGCGCGCCCGCGATCGCCCAGAGGTTGCGGCGGCGCAGCAGTTCCTTGAGCGGCGGGCGCCGACGATGCTTCGCCAGCGCGGCTTCCTGCCCCTCTACGATCAGCCGCTGCTCGCCCGTCGAGATAAAGCGATGCCGCGCCGGCGGCGCATACCACAGCAGCCACGCCACCACCCACAGCAGCCCCAGTCCGCCCGCGACGAAGAAGGCGGCCCGCCAGCTGTGGTTGAGGATCGCCCATGCGACCAGCGGCGGAGCGAACACCGCGCCGAACGACGCGCCGATCTGGTAGATCCCGCCCGCTACCCCGCGCTCGCGCGCCGGGAACCACTCCGCCACCAGCTTCATGCCGGCGGGCTGCGCCGAGCCCTCGACCAGCCCCAGCGCGCCGCGCAGCCCGGCGAAGCCGAGCCACCCGCTCGCCAGCCCGTGCCCCACCGTGATCAGCGACCAGACCGCCACGAAGAGCGTGAAGCCGAGCTTGAGCCCGATCACGTCGAGCAGATAGCCCGCCGCGGGCTGGAACATGATGCCGAGCTGGAACGCGCCGGTGATCCACGAATATTGCGCCGACGAGATCGCCTGTTCCGCCATGATCGCTGGCGCGGCGACACCGAGGACGCTGCGCGCCAGATAGTTGATCACCATCGCCAGCACGAACAGCGCGATGATCGTCCAGCGCACATGAGCGAAACGCGCCACCCAACCTCCTCGGTAACGTTACCAGACCCGTCGTACCCGCGTGCGCCCGGCGATGACAAGCGTCTCGTGATCCGCCTAGCCACACGCGCGCCCATTGACGAGACCTGCCGCCGCGATGCACGTCCTCGATCGACACGTACCGGCGGCGGTTCGCCGGTGCAGCGACAGGGACCAGCTTGCCCCAGCCGAAAGGACGTCGCCGCGGGGTGACGATCATCGACGTCGCCAAGAAGGCGGGCGTGTCGCCGATGACGGTGTCGCGCGTCATCAACGGTGACCCTGGCGTGCGCGACGAGACCCGGGCGATCGTCAACGCGACGATCCGTGAGCTCAACTATACGCCCAATCTGTCCGCGCGCAGCCTGGTCACCTCGCGCGAGATCCGCATCGGCGTGATCTACGCCAATCCCAGCGCCGCCTTCATGAGCGGCTTTCTCGCGGGCGTGTTCGAGGAAGCCTCGGCGCGCGCGGCGCAGCTGATCCTGCTGAAGGGCAAGCACGGCAGGCCGCCGACGACGGCGGAGATCTCTCAGCTGATCGCCTCGGGCATCGGCGGCGTGATCCTCACCCCGCCGCTCGGCGAATCGGCGGCAGTGCGCGACATCCTGCGCGATGCCGGTCTGCCGACGGCGGTAGTGGCGGGGCGCGTGCCCGATGCGATCTCGGTGGGGATCGACGATCGTCAGGCGGCACACGACATGACGCGCCACCTGATCGCGCTCGGGCATCGCCGCATCGGCTTCATCGTCGGCAACCGCGACCAGTCCGCTAGCGCCGAGCGCCTCGCCGGCTTCACCGCGGCGGCGCACGAGGCCGGGATCGAGACCTGCGTCGCACAAGGCGATTACAGCTACGCCTCAGGGCTGGTCGCAGGCGAGCAACTGCTCGACGCCGCGGCGCCGCCCACCGCGATTTTCGCCAGCAACGACGACATGGCCGCGGCGGTCGTCTCGGTGGCACACCGCCGCCACCTCGACGTGCCGCGCGACCTGACCGTCACCGGGATCGACGACAGTATCGCCGCGACCACCCTTTGGCCGCCGCTGACGACGATCCGCCAGCCGGTTCAGGAACTGGCGGGCGAGGCATTGCGGCTGCTGATCGACGAGATGCGCGCCGCGCAGGGCAAGAGCGCGCCATCGGTCTCGCGCGTGCTCGACCACGTGCTGGTCGAGCGCGAGTCGACCGCGTCGCCCGCGGTGCGCGATTAAGGCCCCGGCGCCGAACGACGCTCCGCACCACTGCGGTGCGCACCTCCCTTCAGGCGTATCGTGCCGGATCGGTTGAGCTCGGCATGACCCCGCGCTGCGGCGTCCTCTGCTTCCGCAAAGCCATTGCCGCGCGCCACTCGCCTCGGCAGGATCGCGCCGGAAACAGGGGAGTGGCAGCGATGCGGACGATGACAGCGATGACGATGCTCTTGCTCGCGACCGCAGCTGCACCGGCGGCAGCGCCGGAGGAGCATGGCACCGGCCGCTATCCTGCGCTGTTCGAGGAGCGCGCCGATCTCCCCGGCCATGTCGTGTATCGCCCCGCCGACCTCAGTCGCGTCGGCCGCGGCGCGCTCGGCATCTACGTCTTCGGCAATGGCGGGTGTAGCGCGGACGGCACCAGCTCGCGCAACCACCTGCTCGAGATCGCCTCGCACGGTTACATCGCGATCGCCTCGGGCACGATCCCGCGCGGCACGGCCGCGCCTGCCCCCGCGCCCGAGCCGGGCGCGCGACTGAGCGCGCCGACCGAGACCCGCGCGCTCACCGACGCGATCGACTGGGCGCAGCGCGAGAACCGCCGCGCCGGTAGCCCGCTCGCGGGCCGCCTCGCAGCCGACCGGATCGCAGTGTCGGGCTATAGCTGCGGCGGCTTGCAGGCGCTGTCCGCGGCGCAGGATCCGCGCGTCACCACCGCCGTCATCATGAACAGCGGCTTCTTCGCGCCGGGTGCCAATCCGATCGCAGGCGTCGTGTCGGACAAGGCGCTGCTCGCGACGCTCCACGGCTCGGTCCTGTACGTGCTCGGCGGACCGACCGACATCGCCGTGGCGAACGGCACCGACGATTATCGCCGCCTGCCGGCCCTGCCTGCCGCGCTCGTCAACATACCGGTCGGGCATGGCGGCACCTATATGCAACCGCACGGCGGGCTGGGCGCCGAGGTGGTGACGCACTGGCTCGACTGGAAGCTCAAGGGCGACCGCCGCGCCGCCGGCTGGTTCACCGGCGCGCGCTGCGGCTATTGCACCGACACGCGGCTGACGATCGAGCGCAAGGCGCTCGACTGAGCTACTGCCGCCCGCGCGACTCCACGCTGTAGCCGTGCAGCCCCTGCGGATAGGGGTTCACCGCGACGCGCGTGCCCATCTGCCCTTCCGGGCCGCCGAAACTGGCGCGATGCCAACGCCCCTGTTTGGCGATCAGCACGTCGCCCGGCGCCGCCGCCTTGATCAGCGGCTCGCCCTCGATCTGGAGGTCGATGTTGCCCTCCATCACGAACCAGAATTCGTCGTAGCCGACGTGGAAGTGGCCGAGATTGGAGGCGGGCGGGGTCGGCGTCGCGCGGCCGCGAATGTTGTTCACGAACAAATGCTGTGCGGCGATGAAGGCACCCGGGCGCGTGTTCGCCTGCACCACGTCCTTATAGTAATCGAGATAGAGCGGGTTTTCCGCGTCGGGCGCGCCTGAGCCACCCGAGACGAGCCGGCGGTCGTAGCGGAAGCCGGCAGCGTCGCGCGGCCGCTCCGTCGTACTCGTCACCGGGTAGAGCGGCATGTCGGTAGCGGCGTGGATCTCGAACCATAGCGCAGGCTGGTCACCGACCGTCTCCAGCGTGAAAGGCACGCGCAGCGGCACGTCAATCTCGAACCCCTTGCCCGCGACGAACGGCGGCTGACCCGCAATCGCAACGCGGAGCTGCCCGCCCCAAACGATGATCGCGGTGCGATTGTCCGAATAGGCGACCTCGGTGGTGCGCTTGCCGGGCGCCTGCTGGTGCCAGTCGGCCACGATGTCGCGATTGCGCACGATCGGCTGCGACCAGTCGGTCGCGCCCTTGTGCAGCGCGAGCACGTCGGCGAGCTTCCACCACGGACGATTGGGCGCGTCATAGGCGGCATAGGGCGTCTTCTTGGGCACCCACATCTCGACCGGCGCGGGCGGCGCCGGTCGCGGCGCTTGCGCGGTCAGCGTGAGTGCGGCGAGCGCCAGCGCGGCGGTGCGCGCACGGCGCGCTCGGTCATGGATCATCGGTCCTCCCCTTCTCTCTCGTCTTGTCACGCGACTGCCGCGGCGGTGTCGTGGGTCCGCTCGCTCTCGCGCCCGATCAGGCGGCGCGGATCGACCACGGCCCAGGCAGCGATACCGACCAGCACCACCCCGCCGCCGGTGCCGAACGCCGCCGCCCAGCCATAACGTGCGGCGATCCACGGCGTCAGCGAGGCGGTCAGCGCGCCACCGATCTGGCAACCGACGTTCATCAGCCCTGACACCACCCCCGTGTGGCGCCCGGCGATGTCCGCGGTGACCGACCAGAACGAGCTCTGCGACAGATAGATCGCACCCCCGCCCAGTGCGAGCGTGAGCACCGCAAGCGGCGCATTATCGACCTGCGAGCCGATCACCAGGAACACCGCGGTAAGCGCGAACGACACCATCGCCAGCCCCGACCGACCCCAATAAAGGCCGTGCCGGCGCGACACCGCGTCGTTGATCACACCGCCGGCGAGGCAGCCCAAGGTCATCGCCAGAAAGGGTGCCATGCCGAACAGGGCGCTCGACTTGAGATCGAGCCCACGCGCCTCGGCCAGATAGATGAAGAACCAGCTGAAGAAGATCCAGATGACGTAACCGAACGCGAAATAGCTGAGGAACAGGCCCCATACGTTGCGGCTCGTCAGGATCGCGCGCCACGGGATCGGCCCCGCCGCGCTGTCGTCGATCGCCGGGAGCCCGGCCTCGATATGCGCCAGCTCGGCGGCATCCACCGCGGGATGGTCCTGCGGCCGGTCTCGCGCGATCGCATACCAGATCGCGGCGGCAATGAGCCCGATCGCGGCGCAGACGTAAAAGGACGCGCGCCAGCCGCCATAGGCCACCACCGCGCTGATCAGCGGCGGCGTCAGCCCCGATCCGGCGCCGACGCCCGCAAAGATCAAGCCGTTGGCCTTGCCGCGCTCCTGCGCCGGCACCCAGCGCGAAACGAACTGATTGCCGGAGGGATAGACCGCCGCCTCGCCGATGCCGAGCCCGAAGCGCACGAGGATCAGCAGCGTGATCGCGTGCGCGCTGCCGGTCGGCACCCAGGCGGTGGCGACGCTGAACACGCCCCACCACAGCAGCGCGATGGTCAACAGCCGGCGCGGTCCGATCCGCGCCGCAAGCCAGCCAGCAGGCACCTGGAAGGCGGCATATCCGATCAGAAAGGCACTGAAGATCCAGCCCAGCCGGATCTGGTCGATCGCGTAATCCTGGCGCATCTGCACGCCGGCGACAGAAATGTTGGTGCGATCGAGGAAGGCGATCGCGCTGATGACGAACAGCATCGCCACCAGCCGCACCCGGACACTCGTCCGCCCCGCGTTCGCCGCCATCGCACCTCTCCCGGATCGCGGCTGCTTGCCGCATTATATCCTATATGATTCTGTGTAGAGCCGTTGTAAGCGTGCGTAAAGCCCGACGAAACGGGATGAGCATGGGAGAGGGCGGGTGAGGCAGGCGGTCCGACTGGGCGCACGCGGCGTGGCATCGCTGATCTTGATGGCGGCAGCGGCCGACGCGCAGCAGCAGCCGGCGCCCGCGAGCGCTGCCGCGCGCCCGCTCGCGGAGCGGATCGGCCATACCGATCCGTCGCGCTATCGCCAGCTCGCCAAGGTGCACGACGGTGCCGGTACCATGGCGTTCGCGCCGCTGCTGGGCGCCGACGCGATCTCCACCAATCTGGTCTTCGTTCACCGCGGCGTGATCGCGCCGCACAGCGGCATCGGGCAGCACTTCCATCATCAATGCGAAGAAATGTTCGTCATCCTCGACGGCGAGGCGCAGTTCACGGTCGACGGGCGTACGTCGACGATCAAGGGGCCAGCCGCGGTGCCCGACCGGATGGGCCACGCGCACGCGCTCTACAATGCCAGCGACCGCCCGGTGCAGTGGCTCAACATCAACGTCGGCCAGACCAAGCGCTACGACAATTTCGACCTCGGCGACCCGCGTGAGGGAGTCGCGTTGGACGCAATCCCGCAGTTCGCCGCCGTGCGGCTCGATCGCGCCAAGCTACCCGCCGGCGCCGGGGTGCGGACGCGCCGGCTGTTGCGCCCGGAGGTGTTCGCCACACCCTGGACGTTTGTCGACCATGTGCTGATCCCCCCGGGCGCCGCGCTCGACGGCGCCGCCGCGCCCGGGATCAGCGAGATGGTCTATGTCGTTAGCGGCGCGGGCGAAGCGACGCTCGCCGGCGAGAAGGCGCCGCTGCAGACGGGCGACGCCCTCCCGGTCGAGGTCGGCGCGCAACGCACGCTGCGCGCGGGTCGTGACGCCCCGCTCGAACTGATGGTGATCGGGGTCGCGCGCGATCTCGCCGCCAAAGCCGCCTACGCGGCCACGCTTCCCCCTCGCTGACCTCGGAAAGGACCTGCCGATGCAACGCCGCTCGCTCCTGCAACTGATCGCCGCGCTGGGCGCCGGCTCGGCGCTGCCCGCCGCCGCGCGCGCCGCCGCGCCTGCGCGCAAGCCGATCGTGCTCTATTGCGACCTCGCAGTGGACCCCGCGCGCGAGCAGGAGATGCTGGACGCCTTCCACCAGCATTTCCTCCCGGCCGCGCAGAGCTTCCGTGGGCGCGGTTTCATTGACCTCAAGATGCTCAAGCTGCGCAGCGTGATCCAGGGCCAGCCGGCGCCACCCGCCGGGGTCAACTATCGGTTCCAGCTGACCTATGAGAGCGAGGAGCAGCGCCAGGTCTGGATCCGCTCGGACGTGCACCAGCAGAACTGGCCGCTGATCGAGCGCACCGTGCTCAACCGCGACTATCTCGTCCTCCTGACCGACGCGGTGTGACGAGCATGCGCGCCCTTTATTACGCGGCGGCGCTGCTCGCGCCGCTCGCCCTCCACGCCGCGGCGCCTGCACAGCAGAGCGCGACCCGGATCGAGCGGCTCGACCCCGCGCTCGACGCGCTGATCGCGCCCGGAGCGACGGTGGAGCGGGTCGCCACCGGCTTTACCTTCACCGAGGGACCTTTGTGGCACGATGGCCGGCTGTGGTTCTCCGACGTAAGCGGCGACGTGCTGCGCGCGGTCGACCCGTCCGGTCGTGTGGAGGAACTGATCGCCAATGCGGGCGGACTGCCCAACCCGCCGCCAGGCAAAAGCATCGGCCCCAATGGGCTGGTGCCCGATCGCGACGGCAGCGTGCTGATGGCGCAGATGGGCGCGCGCCGGATCGTGCGCGTCGGCAAGGACCGGCAGCTCACGCCGGTGATCGCCGATTATCGCGGCAAGCGGCTCAACAGCCCCAATGATCTCGTCTTCGCCGCGGACGGCGCCTTGTGGTTCACCGACCCGCCGTTCGGGCTGTTTAACGGGATGGATCGCGATCCCGCCAAGCAGCTGCCGTACAATGCGGTGTTCCGCTACGCCGGCGGCGCGCTGACCCCGGTGATCACGGATCTCAAGCTGCCCAATGGCATCGGCTTCTCGCCCGACGGACGCACGCTCTACGTCACCGATTATGGCCCACCGGGCACGATCTACGCCTATCGTGTTGGACGCGGGGGCAGCCTGTCGGGGCGGCGCGTGCTGATCAGCTTCCCCGCGGGCGGCCCCGGCGGCGCCGATGGGCTCAAGGTCGACCGTCGCGGTAATATCTGGGCGACGGGCCCGGGCGGGATCCGCGTCATCTCGCCCTCGGGCAAGGTGCTGGGGCAGATCGTGCTGCCCGAGGTCGCCGCCAACCTCGCCTTCGCCGGCGACGGGCACACGCTCTATATCACCGCGTCAACCAGCGTGTACCGGCTGCACACGAGCGTCGCAGGGGTGCTGCCACGGTATGCGCGCTAGGTACCGGACCTTGTTCCGGGAGCTAGTCGCGTGACGCAAGAAGCCCTCTCCCCCCAAAGGGAGAGGGATTTAGCTCCGGACTCGTGGACATTCCTGAGACAACGCTGCCCTTGCGAGCCAGGCAGACGCGCTCTCCTATCCGTCGCCCGCCGCCGCCGGCACCGGCGACAGCGTGAACGAGTCGACGTCGAGCCACCCCTTGCTCTCGCTTGGCGCGTAGCAGAACAAGGCGAACTGCTCGCCCTGGAAGGTGCCCGTGCGCCAGGCGAAGGCGAGCGGGAAGTCACCCCCGAACGGCCGCCATCGCCGACCGTCTTCGCTATACGCCACCCGCCCCTTGGATGCGGTGAAGTCCATCTCGGTGCGCAGCCACAGCTTGTCGCCTGTCACGGGCGCTGTGGCGCGCACTGCGGTCCGCGCGCCGTCGACCTGATCCTCGGTCACCTCCATCGCCACCGACGCGCGTCCGTCGGCGCCACGGGTCGCGGTGATATTGCCACTCACCTGGCCGAGCGTGCCGAAGCCGCAGCGATCGCCGGGCGCGAGATGCGTCAGATCAAGCGCCACCTCGCCCCGGCTCGCCGGCCCCTGCCCCTTCTGCGTCAGCGTGTTGCGCGCATCCCAGAAGCGCGTTGCGCGGGTCGGGCGGAGCCGCAGCCAGCCCGGCCGCTCGGCAAGGGACCAGCGGCGATCGTCGGGATTGTGGTTCCACTGCCACTGCACCCCCAGCGCTGCGCGGCCGAACGTGTCCGACGACGGCGGCTGCGCCAGCGCGCCACCCGCGATCGGCTTGCGCGCGCGTGCCGGCACGCGGCCAGGTGCATCGGGCGTACCCCAGACCGGCCAGTCGTCGCGCCAGAACACCGGGCTGAAGTTGGTCATCCGCCCGACCGCGCCGCTATCCTCCATCACGAAGCCGAACCAGTCGCCGCCGGGCAGATCGACCAGCGCGCCCTGGTGACCGCCGCTATGATCATCGATCTGATCGCGCGTTTCCCACGGGCCGAAGAGGCTGCGCGACCGCGACACGCTGAGCGCCAGCCGCGGCGGCAGCGCGTTGAAGAGATAGTAATAGCCGCCGCGCCGGATCAGCTTCGAACCCTCGGCGCCTTTGATGTAGTGGATCTTGCGCGATTCGGTCACCTTGGACAGCGCGCGATCCAGCGTCAGCAGCGTGATCGTGCCGTCTGCGGTGCTGGCGGTGGCGAGATAGGCGCGGCCGTCGGGCTCGATGAACAGCCCCGGATCGAACGCCTCGCGATCAAGCTGGTGGTAACGCCACGGGCCGCGGATCGATTTGGCGTAATAGATCCGCGTCTTCTGTCCGACAGGGGTGATCGCGAGATAGAAGGTGCCGCGGTGGTGCCGCAGGCTCGCCGCGTACAGCCCCTTGCGATAGGCATTGCCGCCGCTGAGATCGTAGCGCGGGTCGCCGTCGAGCCGCGTCGCGACATGGGTCGCGATCGTCCAGTTGATCAGGTCGCGGCTGTGCAGGATTGTGATCCCCGGCACGTTCACGAAAGTGGTCGAGACGAAATAATAGTCGCGCCCGACGCGGATTACGTCCGGATCGGGATAGTCGGCGTACAGCACGGGATTGCGATACGTGCCGTCGCGCTGGTCAGCCTGCCATACCTGCGCGGCAGCCGCGCTTGGGGCGGCGAGCAGCAGTGCCGCCGCGGCCAGGCGCCTCACGGGAACACCAGCGACCGCGCGAAGAAGGGGATCACCTCTTCCTGCACCCGGGTCGCGACGCCGCTGACATGGTCGCCCGGGTACACCGCGAAGCGATGCGCGATGCCGTAGCGATCGAGTGCGGCGTGAAGCGTTTGCGCGTCCTCGCGCAGCCCGTCGCGGTCGCCGACGTCGAGCCCGATCGCGCGATACTGCCGCAGGTTGCCGACATATTGGTCGAGCATCGCCAGCGGGGCGTTGGCGGCCCAGCGTGCCATCACGTCCGCGCGCGGCTGTCCGTTCTCGGTCGGCAGATCGAGGAAGAGCGGCGGCTTGGCCGGATTGGGCGACCAGGCCGCCGCGGCGGCGAGCTGCGCGCGCTGGCCCCAGTTGAGCGTGGCGGAGTCGGCGGGCGAGCGCAGCGCGCTTACCACTTTCTCGTCGGCCGCGGCATCGCCGCCGGGCGTGCGCGCGGAGAGGCAGCACGGGCTCATCATGTACAGCGCGCCGAACACGTCCGGATGCTTCATCCCGATCCGCGCGGTGCCATAGCCGCCCATGGAATGGCCGGCGAGCCCGCGGCTCTTGCGATCGGCGACGGTGCGATAATGCGAGTCGACGTAAGCGACCAGATCGCGCGACACGAACGTCTCGAAGTCGCCCGTGGTTACCGAGGACGAGTACATCGAGCCGTTATGCGCGGTCTTGCTGTCGGGCAGCACCACGATCATCTCGCGCGCGCCCTTGGCGAAGGCGCCCTCGATCGTCTGCGGCACGTGGATCTCGCGAGTCCATTGCTCCGCGCCGATCGAATAGCCGTGGAGGGCGTACACCACGGGATAACGGCGCTTCGGACTGGTACGATAGCTCGGCGGCAGCACGACGAGCACCGCGCGGTCGGCGCTGTCCCCTTCCAGGCTGCCTTCGAGCGCGCGCGAGTGAACCGTGATCCGCTCCACCGTGGTCGGTCGCGCGCCGGCGACCGCGGGCGGACCCGGCGTCGCCACTTGCGCCGGCGCGGCCGCGGCGAACAGCGCGGCGGCGAGTGCCCCTATACCCATGTGCAAAAAGCCGAGCCTCATCGCCCTCTCCTGTTACCGCTATCGCCGGCAAGCGTGCGGCGGTTCTGTCGCCGCCAGACTAAGTAGTTGAGGGCACAACCGTCAATCGTTCGTCCGCCGCACGAGGCAGCTGGCGTAAGTCATTGTTAGCGCTATACATGCCCGCGTAAACGCCGCGCCAGAACGCAGCGTCGGAGAGGATGAGGGTGATGAACGCGGGCAAGGCCATCGGCATATCGGTCGTCGCGGCGCTGCTGGCGAGCGCAGCGCCGGCGACCGCGCAGCGGCGCACGAACGCCACGAGGTCGGGCGAACTGACGCTGGGCGCGAGCGGCTATTACGAGGCGCCGGCCGCCAACGTGCTGGTGTTCTCCAACTGGTACGACGGACTGTTCGCGGACTCGAAGATCAGCGGCGTCGAGATCATCCAGCAGGGTGAACGCATCGCCACCAATGGCGACGTCCGCCTCGCCGCCACGCCGGGCCAGTGGGACCCGACCGCGCGCTTCGTCGACCGCCAGGTCGACCAGCGCACCGGCACGATCACGGTCACGCTCGAATATCCCGACCAGCATTGGCGCTACCGCATCCGCTCCGAGAAGCAGGGCGGCGCGGTGAAGGTGTCGGTGCTGCTCGACCGGCCGGTGCCTGCCGCGCTGGCGGGACGTGCCGGGTTCAACCTCGAGTTCCTCCCCGCCGCTTACTTCCACCACGGCTATCTCGCCGACGACCGCACCGGCACCTTCCCGCTCTATCCCGCCGACGCGATGACGCGCACGCCCGAGCGCAATCCGGCGAGCGGGCGCGCCGAGGGTCCGGGCGCCGAGCCGCAGCCGATCGCCACTGCTCGCCGCTTCGTGCTCGCACCGGAGGACGCCGCGCGGCGGGTGACGGTTGAGTCGAGCGCACCCGTGGAGCTCTACGACGGCCGCAATCAGGCGCAGAACGGCTGGTTCGTGCTGCGCTCGCTGCTGCCGACAGGGAAGACCGGCGCGGTGCTCGAGTGGACGATCCGGCCGACCAGCGTACCCGGCTGGCGCCGCGCCCCGGTGATCGCGCACTCGCAGCTCGGCTACACGCCGGGCGCGCAGAAGGTCGCGACGATCGAGCTTGATCGCGGCGATGCGCGTACGCTCGCCCCGCGGCTGCTGCGTGTCGGCGCGAACGGCGCGATGACCCCGGTGAAGATCCCCGCCGCCACGCGCTGGGGCGACTATCTGCGCTATTCCTACCTGCGGGTCGACTTCAGCGCGGTGCGTCAACCGGGCCTCTACGTGCTCGAATATGGCGGCACCCGTACCGCGCCGTTCCGCATCGCCGACGACGTCTATGCCGGCGCGTGGCACCCGACGCTGGACGTCTACTTCCCGGTCGCGATGGACCATATGTTCGTCAACGAGGGCTATCGCGTGTGGCACGGCGAGGCGCATCGCGACGACGCGCGCCAGGCGCCGGTCAACCACGAGCATATCGACCTGTATGCGCAGGGCCCGACCACCGACAGCAAGTACAAGCCCGGCGAGCATATCCCCGGACTCAACGTCGGCGGCTGGTTCGACGCGGGTGACTTCGACATCCGCACGCAGTCGCAATATCAGGTGATCCGCTCGATGGTGGACAGCTGGGAGCGTTGGCGCCCGACGCGCGACACCACCGCGGTGGACGAGACGCGCCGCCGCACCGAAATGCACGTGCCCGACGGCACGCCCGACCTGCTCCAGCAGATCGCGCACGGCACCCGCCAGCTCGTGGCGCAATTCGACGCGGTCGGGCACGCGATCCACGGCATCGTCGAGCCGGATGTCGCCCAATACACGCATCTGGGGGATGCCTCGACTAAGACCGACGGACTGGTCTACGATCCGTCGCTCAAGACCGGCGAGGAGAAGAACGGGCGCAGCGGCATGCCGGACGATCGCTGGGCGTTCACCACCAAGGCGTCTGCGCTCAACTATGGATCGATCGCCGGGCTGGCCGCGGCGTCACGCGCGCTGCAAAGCTCGGACCCGGCGCTGGCCAAGCGCGCGCTCGCGCTCGCCACCGCGACCTGGGCGGAGGAGCAGTCGCATCCGCCCGATCTGTTCCAGCACGGCAACACCACCGGGGGGCCGCTCGACATGGAGCGCTTCTCCGCCGCCGTCGAGCTGCTGCGCACGACGCGCGACCCGCGGTACGTCACCGCGGTCGAGTCGCTCTGGCCCTCGGTGGAGAAAGCGTTCGCGCCGAGCCTGCGCGACGCGGTCGCGGCGATCCCGTTCATGCCGGCCAGCTATCGCGAACGGCTGGTGCCCGCGGTGCGCGCTTATGCCGCCACGGCCGACAAAGCGGCGAACGCCAACCCGTTCGGCGTGCCGATCACCACCGGCGGCTGGGCCGGCAGCGGCACGGTGATGGGCTATGCGCTCAACGCTTACGCGCTGCACAAGGCGTTTCCGGAGATCGTGTCCGCGGACGCGGTGTTCCGCGGCGCCGAATTCCTGCTCGGCCATCACCCCGGTTCGGACCGGTCGTTCATCTCGGGCGTGGGAACGCTTTCGAAGGAGGTCGCCTATGGGAACAACCGCGCCGACTTCTCCTTCATCGCGGGCGGCGTGGTGCCGGGCGTGCTCGTGATCAAGCCAGACTTTCCCGAGAACCATGAGGATTGGCCGTTCTTCTGGGGCGAGAACGAATATGTCATCCCGGAGGGCGCCATGTGGATCGAGCTGGCGCAGGCGATCGACGAACTCGCGCGCGAGCGGAAGTAACATGGGGAGGCTGACCGTCCACCCGGCGGGCGGTGCGCCGGCTTAGCCGAGATCGCAGGGCGACCAGGCCCGGGCCAGGCGATCCTGAGCTCCTGGACGCTCATCGGCACCCCACGCCGACATGGCGGAGCCGCTTAGGCCACCCTCCCCTGCACCGCAGGTCCGCCGACCACCACAGGTCGCCGCGCAGCCACCAGCGCGGCGCTGGCGAGCAGCGGCAGCAGCCAGATCACGCGGCTCTGGTAGCGGTCGTGCGGCTTGGAGAAGGCGCCGCAGACCGCCGCATTCAGCAGGATACCCGCGAGCACGATTGCAACATAGCCGCGCCGTGAAGGCGGCATGGCGTCGCGACGGAGAATGCCGAGCGCGAGCAACGCCGCCATCGCCAGGAGCGTCACGGGCGTGGCGAGCAGATTATAGTAAGCGATGGGAAAGGTGCCCTGCGCGGCGCGGGTCGCGTCGAACTCTGCGCGTATTGCCGGTGGCAGCTTAGCCCGGTTGATCCCCCCCAGCCGCGCGTCGGCGATGTCGTCGACATGCCAGCGCAGCAGCTGCCCCGCGATGTTGCGCAGCGACGTGCCGACCACCGCCATTGGCTGGTCCGCGAGCACCGCGAGGACGAAGCCGCGCTCCTCCGCGGCCACGCGCCGACGATCCTCCGGCGGCATACCCATGAAGCTGCCGCGACCGCTCGCCCAGAGGAAGGAATCGCTGTCGTCCGGTATGTCGGCGCGGTAACGACAGAGCGTGAGTGTGGCGCCCTGCGCGCAGGCGCGCGCGAGATAGGCGCGCCCCGGACCGTCCGCGATCAGCCGGGCAGCGACAAACGGCGGCCGCACCGGCGGGTAGCCCGTCATCTTCCGCACCGCGGTGCCGAACGCCGCTTCCCCCGCCATGCCGACGAGGAGCGCGAGCACGATGGGCGCGACGCGCAACGGCGCGCGCCGCGCCACCCGCCAGAGCAGCAAGCCGGCGGCGAGCAGGCCGATGACGAGCAGGTTGCCGCTGTGGAACAGCGCGGCGGCGGCGAGCAGCAGAAACCAGAAGGCGCGCTCCGCGCGCCCCATTGCGCGCCAGAACAAGGCGATCTGCGCAGTCGCGATGATCGCGAGCGGAGCGAAGACGTCCGGCATCAGCAGCGCCACCTGCAACCCGACGCTGGTCACCAGCGCGACGACCAGCACGGGCCACAGCCGATCAGGCGCGGCGATCCGATCCGCCATGCGGCGTGCCGCCAGCAGCATCGCTGCGGCGGTGACGAGCGCCTGGATCATCGCCACCCACCAGAAGCTGCCGAGCCAGTCGCCGAGGTAGAGCAGCGCGCCATAATAGACCGACCGCCCGGACAGCACGACCTGGAAACTGTGTGCCGGTGCGCGCGGGGCCGACGCTTCGGCGAGCGACGGTCGCGCGCCCGCAGCCCCTGCGGAACTCGGGATCGGTGCGACGCTGGCCTGGCGATGGGCCAGCGCGCGCTTCGCGTCGTCCGACCAGCTCGACTCATATCCGGTCGCCGCCACCACCGCGGCGTCGACGCCGCGGATGTACGTGGTGGTATCGGGAAATTGCAGTGCCCCGCGATTCACCACCGCAGGTAGCAGCAGCAGCAGCGTCAACACCGCGATGAGGCCGGCGAAAACGCCCCGACCCTGCATATAACCCCCTGGTTGCCCAAGGCTTCGCTTAGCTCGACCGCGGCGGTGGGGTCCAGCGGCGATCGCCGCCGAAGCGGGACGGACAGGTCAGTCGCGGGCGAACACGTGCATGCTCTTCGGGATCATCACCTCGTTCTCCCCGTGGGCGAGCCGATAGGCTGCCTCTACCGCGCGGCTCAGCGCCGCGGTGGCAAAGGGCTTGCCGACGCAGCCGACGATCAGCGGGTGCTCGGCGGCCGCCGGGCAATTGCCGCTGACGTAGAGGCACGGCACGCCACGCGACGAGAGTTCGCGCGCCACCGTGATGCCGCTGTCGTTCTCGGCGAGGCGAACATCGCACAGCGCCAGGTCAATCGGCTCGCGCGCGGCGATTGCCAGCGCCTCGGCTGCGCTCTCGGCGACGCCGACGACCACATGCCCCGCCATGGTCAACGCATCCTCCACCAGCATCGCAATAATCGCCTCGTCCTCGACCACCAGCAGACGGAGCGAGCGCAGTTCGGTGTCAGCCTGCATAGGACAGCGGGAACCTCAGATGGATCGCACCGGCCTCTTCATAGAGGCTGGCATTGAGCTGGCGCAGCAGCGAACTGGCGAGACGATCGAGCGCGGGGGTGGCAACCGCGTCCTGCTCCACCGTGATCCGTGTCTCCAGCAGCCCCGCACGCCGCGCCACCGCCACGCGCGCGGTGCCACGATCAATCGGGCCGAGCAGGGCGTGCACGAGCAGCGAGAAGGCAACCGCCTGCTCGATCGGGATCATCACGCGCTCGTCGGCCTCGACCCGTCCCTCGCCTGCAGTGGTCAACTCCACGGCGCCGTTCAGAATGTCCGCTGCGTCGACCGCGAGCGACGCGCCGTCGCTCTGATATAGCGGGCGGTGCGCCAGCGCGATCAGCTCGAGCCGCTCGGCCACCATGGTGAGCGCGGGCGGCGGCGTTTCGGCACCGCGGAGCTCGTTGCGCACCACCCCCACCGCCAACTGGAGGTTGTTACGGACGCGATGATTGA
Source organism: Sphingomonas larreae (assembly GCF_051400595.1). NCBI lineage: Bacteria > Pseudomonadati > Pseudomonadota > Alphaproteobacteria > Sphingomonadales > Sphingomonadaceae > Sphingomonas > Sphingomonas larreae. The sequence continues at coordinate 362,869 of NZ_JBLFFI010000002.1, read as the reverse complement.
GCTCCGCCAGCAGCCGGTCACGCTCGGCGATGTTGCGGCACAGCTCCTCCTCGTGGCGCAGCCGCACCTTGGCAAGCGCGACATAGTGCGACAGCGTGTGCAGCGTTTGCAGCTCCTGCGCGCTGAAACAGGTGCTGTCACGCCGACCGAAGCCGAGCGTGCCGAGCAGCCGCTCGCCGTCGAGCAGCGGCATACAGGCGTAGCAGTCGAGCCCCACCGCCTTGACGAAGGCGAGTTGCGGATCCTCCGATCGCTGCACCCCGGCGGCATGGACGCGCCGGCGCTCGAGTGCGGCGCAGCCGCACACCGCCTGGCCGAGCTGCAACTCGGCGCCATCCCTCGCCTGTGCGTCGGTGAGGCCGGCATAAGCTTCCAGCCGCAGTACGCCGGCATCGTGGCGATAGTTGAAGAAGACGTCGAGGCTCAGCTCATTCCGGATCAGCGCGAACAGCTCGTCGACCATGCGCGCCGGATCGGTCGCGGCGAGCAGTCGATCCGCCGCCTCCGCCACCAAGGCAAGGTAGCGGCGCGACAGATCGGGCGTCGCGCTCGCGCCTGCGACGGATTGCGGGAGTTCGCGCTCAACCTCCGACATGCGCCTGCTGGATACCCCGCGACCGCGTTTTTTCACAGCACGAATCCACTCGTCTAAGTGAATCGGAGGGACCGCAGTGACTTACAATGGCGCTGCATAAAGGGCGTGGTGCGTCAGGATGAACAAGGTGCGTTGCTGCGCGCCCCCGATCAGCAATTGAAGCGGACGCTCGGGCACGTCGATGCGGCGTGTCTCGCGCCCATCCGGGGCATAGACGAACACCTGCCCGTTGGCGACATAGAGGTTGCCCGCCGCATCGCGCGCGACACTCTCGCCCCCGCGTTCGGCCACCACCTTGAGATCGGTTACCTGCCCGCGCTCGCCGACCAGCCCGCTGTAGGTGCGGTTTTCCGAGGCGTTGGTGAGCGTGACGCGGCTGCCCGGCGCCGCGCCGACGAGCCCGTAGGCATCGAGCGTGTCAGACCAGCGCCAGCCGTTATGATCATCCGGGCCCTGGTTCCAGACGCGGAAGGCCGGCAGCACCAGCGAGCCGTCGGGAGAGACATATTCCTGCGGCTTGGCCTCGCCCAACGTGCCGGTGAAAAAGGCAGCGATCGGCGGGAATTGGTAGGTGGTCGGATCGATACGATCCGCGAACTCGCCATTGGCCCAGACGTTGACCGGCAGCAACGTCGCCGCGCCCGGATGCGCGCGTGCCGCGGTTGGCGCGATCACGCGGACGTCGTCGGGCTTGGCCGGATTGATGCTGTAGACGGTGCCGTCGCGTCCGGCCGACGACTGGACGAGCAGGTCGCCCGAGCGAGCGACGGCGAGGTTGACGGGATCGAGCGGCGCCTGCGCCACGATCGACAGGCCCTCGTTCCGGGACCAGCCATGGATACGATGAAAGAAGCGGTCGATGAAGTAGAGCTTGCCCGCCTTGTCCACCGCGCCGCCGGCAATCGAGTAGAAGCCTTCCGCCAATTTCTCCACGCCGGCGGACACCGGCACCGCCGACGCGGTCGCGGCGGTCGCCGGTGCGGCGGGCACGTCAAGCCGCGCGAACTCGCGCTCGCGCACCTCCTGCTGCCGCGTCATGTCCTTGATCGCGTTCTCGAACGGAAATTTGCTTGCGCGCAAATAGGTGCCGCAACCCTTGGCATCGCAGCTGGCGAAACCGCTCTCGGCGTTGACGTGGACGTTGCGGAAGCGGATGTCACCCGAGTCATACAGCTTCACCGCGGCGTCCATCGGCTTGATCGTGCGGGTGACGCGATAGCCGTGATAGTTCGCGAACAGAATGTTGCGCGAATGGTGGATCTCGGTCGAGATCGCATTGACGCCGTCGCGCACCTCCTGCTCGGTCTGGGGCGCGAGGAACTCCCAGTTGGCCACGTGGTCGAGCACGATCTCGGCGCGATAATGATGCTCTGCCGACAGCTCATAGACGTGCCCCGGCGTGTCGGTGTTCGAGACGAGGAAGCCCGACGATGCCAACGTGTTCGGTGACCAGATCGCGGCGAAGGTGCCGCCGCCGCCGTCAGTGACCCAGATGCTGGGATATTGCCCGTCCTGCCGCGCGCGCGGATCGTTGGGTTTGATCGCGCTGCCCGCGGTGAGCAATGTGCCACCGCCGCCCTGGATCTTGACGTCGTTGACCATCGACGCTGCGCCAGCGCGCCACAGCAAGGCGGTAGCGCGCGGGTTGACGCTGCCGGTCCACAATCCCAGCCCGTGGACGATCGCGCGCCCGCCACGCGCGCTCTCCAGCAGCGCCCGCGCGCCGCCCACGCCGGCGAAGGCGGGGAGCTCGTCGGGCAGGTAGAGCTGAGTGAGATTGGGATGGAGTGCGATCAACACGCTGTCGGGACGCATCCGGAGCGTGTTCGAGACGCGGTAGCGGCCCGTCGGCAGGTACAACACCCGGTGCGTGTCGATCGCACGCTGCAGCGCCGCGGTGTCGTCGGTGGCGTCGTCGCCCTTCACCCCGAGCGTCCGCACGTTCACCCATTGGCTGACCGGCGGCAGCGCGGCGATCGCCGGCGCCAGCGGCCGCGGGGCGCGCGCGAGCGGCGCGATATCGGCGGTCGTCGCGGTTTTGCCGATCGCGCCCAAGCCGGCGAGCGCGAGACCGTGCGAGAAGTCGGCCACCCGGTAGCGCGCGCCGGTGCCCGCGATCGTTCGGCCGCTGTCGCGGAAGCGCGCGAACACCGGCGTGTTGGTCGCCACCGCTTGATCGAAGCCGATCTGGGTGAAAACGCTGTTCTCCTCCGAGATCACCACCGCAGCGTCGCGGACGTTTTCGAAGCGGACCTGCTTGCCCCACAGCGAATCGGACCAGCCGCGATCGATGTCGATGCCGACCGGCGTGTTGCGGATGGCGACGTTGACCAGCGTGAGGTCGACCTCATGCTCACGGATCGCGGCGTCGCGCTGGCCCTCGAAGGCGGAGTCGATCAGCGTGAACTGCCACGCCGGCGAGGTCTTCTCGCTCAAAATACCATAGCGTCCGCCGTAGAAGCGGAGATCCTCGAACTCGTTGCCCGCCTGGTACACGCCGGCGAGCGCCGAGCCGAGATGAAAGTCGGCATGGCGGATATAGCCGTGCTGCGCGACCCGGAAGCGGACCGCCACCGCGCCGGCATTGCCCTCGCCGATGCGAAAATCGATATTGGCGATCGCGGAATAGAAGGTGCTCGACGTGGCGTCGTACACGTTGGCGTCGAACGGCACCGTCGTCGGCGGGGGCACCGCCACCTTGCCGACGCGATACTGGTCCTCGCCGGTGAAGGCGAGCATCGCCGCCACGCCGCTGCCGAAACCCGGGGTGGAGTCGGCGAGCACGATCTCGGGCCTAGTCTTGCCGACGCCGAAGATCCGCACCGCGGGACGGACCAGGATCGTGCGCGTGACGCGATAGCGCCCCGATGGAAGGAAGACGATCCCGCCGTTACCGCTCGCCGCCGCGGCGTCGATTGCCTGCTGGATCGCGGCGCTGTCGTCGGCGCGACCGTCGCCCACCCCGCGCACCGTGATCGCGCGCGGGTCGTCTGGCGGGGTGAGATAGACCGAGGTCGAGCGCGCCGACGCCGGCGTCGCCGATGCCACCAAGAGTGCCGCCGTCGCCGTGCCCAGCCACCAACTCGCCCGCATCCGTCCCGCCCCTTTTGTCATTTCTTATAGCAGCTTAAACAGCAAAGCCGGGCCGACGCCAGCCCGCATCGCCGAGGCCGCATCGGCATCTCACGCGGAGCGGCCCGCCACTCCCGTGTGGGTCAGCCGATCCACGTCCGTACCGCGGCGACCAGGTCCGCGGGCGGTCGCGTCGCGTCGAGCGTTAGCGCGCGCTCATCCGGCCCTGGCCGCTCGAGCGTCGCCAACTGGCTGTCGAGCAGCGTCACGGGCATGTAATGATGCGGGCGCGTCGTCATCCGCCGCGCGATCGCCGCGGGGTCGAGGTCGAGCAGCACAAAGGCGGGCGCGAGCGCGGCGGCGGTGGCGAGCCGCTCGCGATAGACGCGCCGCAGCGCCGAACAGGCGGCCACCGCGCGGCCGTGCGTCCGCGCCGCCTCGCCCAGCGCGGTACCAAGGTGATCGAGCCACGGCCAGCGATCGGCATCGGTGAGCGGGTGACCGGCGTGCATCTTCGCGACGTTCGCGGGGGAGTGAAAGCTGTCCCCCTCCAGCATGGGGCAGTCGAGCGCCGCGGCGAGCGCCGTTGCCAGCGTGGTCTTGCCCGTGCCGCTGACTCCCATCACCACGATCGCCACCGCCGCATCGACCACCCGCCCCTCGCTGCCTCGCTGTTCGATCGCCGTCACTACTGGCTCCCCTTGCTCGTGCCCTGGCGAGGGCGGACTGCCTGCATTATCATGCTTTTGAGCCGTTCTGCCCAGCGGGCTCCACAGCGGGCGTCACGGCGCGTGCCCAGCCGGGCCGTGCGGGTGTGAGCGTCTCCAGGAATTGCCGCGCGCTCTCGCGATACTCACCACGGCGCGCGTCGTCGAACCGCCGCCACGTCGCATAGACGTTCCGCATCCGCTGGTTGCGCGCGAACCGCTCTTCATGGCGCGCGACGAAATCCCAGTAGAGCGCATTGAACGGGCACGCACCCTCCCCGGTCTTGCGCTTGACGTCATAGCGGCAGCGACCGCAATAATCGGACATGCGATCGATGTAAGCGCCGCTCGCGACATAGGGCTTGGATGCGATCACCCCGCCATCGGCGAACTGGCTCATACCGATCACGTTCGGAAGCTCGACCCACTCATAGGCGTCGAAATAGACGACGAGAAACCAGTCGGAGACGGCGGCGGGGTCGACGCCGGCGAGCAGCGCGAAATTGCCCAGCACCATCAGTCGCTGGATATGATGCGCATAGGCTTCGCGCCGGGTCTGATCGACCGCCTCGGCGAGGCAGCGCATGTCGGTCGCGCCGGTCCAGTAGAAATCCGGCAGCGGCCGCGTCGCCGCCAGCGCGTTGCGTTCGGCGAAGCGCGGCATGTCCCACCAATACATGCCGCGCATATATTCGCGCCAGCCGATGATCTGGCGGACGAACCCCTCCGCCGAGTTGATCGGCACGTTGCCCCGCTCATAGGCGCGCACCGCCGCGGTGCAGACCTCGACGGGATCGAGCAGCCCGAGGTTGAGGCAGAGCGAAAGGCTGCTGTGAAACAGATAATCCTGCCCGGCTACCATCGCGTCCTGGTAGCGACCGAAGTCGGGCAGCGCCTCCTCGACAAACTGGTCGAGCGCGGCGAGCGCCTGCGCGCGCGTGACCGGCAAGGCGAAGGGCTCGAGCGCGCCGAAATGCCCGCCGAACCGTTCCGCCACCAGCGCGAGCACCGCGCGCGTTGTCTCATCGGGCGCGAAGCGCAGCGGCGCGGGATAGTTGCGCCCCTTGGTCGGCGCAGCGCGGTTATCGTGATCGAAGTTCCACTGGCCGCCCTCGGGCTTGCCGTCGGCGGTCATCAGCAAGCCGGTGCGACGGCGCATCTCGCGGTAGAAGAACTCCATCCGCTTCTCGCCGGCGCGCTGCGCCCAGGCATAGAAATCCGGTAGCGGGCAGACGAAGCGATCATCCTCTAGGATCTCGACCGGCAGACCGGTCTGCCCGGCCCATTCGTCCTGGTGCTGGCGCACGCGATATTCACCGGCCGCGACAGTACGGATCGCGTCAGCGCAATGGCGTGTCGCGGCCCGTGCGACCTCGCCGCTGAAGCTCCGCGTGCTCCCCTCCGCGTCAAGCGTGACATAGTCGACGGTCCAGCCGTCGTCGCGCAACGCCGCCGCGAAGTGGCGCATTGCCGAGAAGATCAGAGCGATCTTCTTCTTGTGATGACGGACGTAGGTCGCCTCGTCCCATACCTCCATCATCAGGACGACGGCGTCGGCACGGTCGACCTCACGCAGGCTGGCAAGGGTGTGGGAGAGCTGGTCGCCCAGCACCGGGATCAGCAGCGTCATGCCTTCGCAACGCGCGGGCAGCGCAAAAGCAACGTGGGTTATCGCGGCGACCGCAGGCTGCCACCGGTTGTCGACCGGCTTGCCCGCGGAGAGCGATCGCAGGACTTTCGCGCGCCGCTCGCTCCGTCATCCCGGACTGGCTACGGGATGACGGAGGGAAGGACCGGGCCGACGTCGAACAGAAGTCGAGGCCGCCGCCTTACCAGATTTTCACGCGATCCTTGGGCGCGAGGTACAGTTTGTCGCCCGGCTTTACACCGAATGCATCATACCATGCGTCGACGTTGCGAACGATGCCGTTGACCCGATAGAAAGCGGGCGAGTGCGGATCGGTGAGCAGCCGCGCACGCAGCGCCCCCTCGCGTATCTTGCTCCGCCAGGCCTGCGCATAAGCAAGGAAGAAGCGTTGATCGCCGGTCAGCCCGTCGATCACCGGCGCCTTGCCATGTTCGGCCTGATAATGCTGGTATGCCGAATAGGCCGCCTCGACCCCGCCGAGGTCGCCGATGTTCTCGCCCAGCGTCAACGCGCCCTTCACCTTGGTGCCGGGTATCGGCTCATATTGGTCGTACTGACCGACCAGCACGCCGGTGCGCTGCGCGAAAGCGGCGCGCGTCGCGGGCGTCCACCAATTCTCGAACTTGCCCGAGGCCGAGAACTGGCTGCCCTGATCGTCGAAGCCATGCCCCATCTCATGGCCGATCACCGCGCCAATCGCCCCGTAGTTCACCGCCACGTCGGCCTTAGGATCGAAGAAGGGCGGCTGGAGGATCGCCGCGGGGAAGGTGATCTGGTTGGCGAGCGGGTCGTAGTAAGCGTTCACCGTTTGCGGCGTCATCTCCCACAAGGTGCGGTCGACCGGCTTGGGGAAGCGGCTGAGGTCGAGCTGGTGCTCGAACTCGCCCGCCCGCACGTTATTCCCGACCGGATCGCCGCGCACCACCTTGAGCGTCGAATAATCGACATAATGTGCCGGATGGCCCGTACGCGGCTCGAACGCGGCCAGCTTGGCGAGCGCCGCCTGCTTGGTCGCCGCGTCCATCCAGCCGTTATGCTCGATCCGATCGCGATAGGCGGCGCGCAGGTTCTGAATCAGCTCGGCCATCTTGGCCTCGCTCTCGGGCGGGTAGAAGCGGGCGACATAGACTTGCCCGACCGCCTCGCCCATCGCGCCGTTCACCAGCGCGACGCCGCGCTTCCACCGCGCGCGCTGCTCGGGCTGATCGGCCAGCGTCTTGCCGTAGAAGGCAAAGCTGGCGTCGTCGAACGCCTTGGGCAGCACCGCCGCCTGCGCCGAGGCGAAGCGGAACTTCATCCAGTCCTGCCAGGTGCCGACCGGGGTCGCCGCGAAGATCTTGCCGAGCGCGGTCAGTGCAGTGTCGTCGCTGACGATCAGCACCGGCTGCGCGCCATAGCCGGCGGTCTTCTCCATCGCGATGAAGTCGAACTCGGGCGCGAGCGTGCGGCGCTGCGCCACCGTCATCGGCTTGAGCATCTTGGCGAGATCGCGCTGCTCGACCGGCGACCATTGCACCTTGGCCATCGCGGTCTCGAGCGCGACGATGCGATCGGCCCGTGCCGCGGCCTCGCCGACGCCGGCGAGCGTCAGCACCTGCTCGACGTAGCGGCGATAGGCCGCGCGATAGGCGTCATATTTGGCGCCCGGCAGCAGATAATAGTCGCGCCCGCCCATGCCGAGCGAGCCCTGGCCCCAGCCAGCGACATAGCGCGACGGGTTTGAGGGATCGGGCAGCTGGCCGAGTTCGACCGGCGTGGCATAGCCGACGGTGGCGAACAGCTGTTGCAGCTTGGCGCGGTCGGTCGCGGCATCGATCCGCGCGAAATAGGGCTTCAGCGGCGCGATGCCGGCGCGCTCGATCGCGGCCTGGTCCATGAAGCTGGCGTAGAGCGCACCGATCTGCACCGCCGCCGGGCCGATCGCGGCGGGGTTGCTGGTCGCTTCCTCCAGGATGCGGCGCACCTGGAGCTCGGCCTCGTCGCTCAGCACGACCGCCGGCCCCGCCGACTGGCGATCCGCCGCGATCGCGGTGGTCTTGTCCCAATGCCCGTTGGCATAGGTCCAGAAGTCGTCGCCGGGCTTCACCGCGGTATCGCGCGCGGTGAGGTCGACGCCGAACGCGCCATAGCGCGCGCCGGCCGCCGCGCGCGCGGTCTGCGCCGTCGCCGACACCGCCCCGAGCGAGGCCACCAGCGACAGTCCCAGAAGTATCTTCGACGTCATCGCGTGCTGCATCCTCATACCTTCACTGTATCGCTCGATTATGGCACCGCGGCAACGGGCGCAATCGCGCGCTGCCGCGGGCGGCCGTGGCCCCGATCAGAAGTCCACGCGCAACGTGGTCGAGATGGTTCGGCCGTTGAGAAGACGCGGCCGGAGGATGCCGTTCGTGGGGACGGTGGCTTCGTCGAACGCGGCGATCGCACGAGCGTCGAACAGGTTGTTGGCATTGACGCTGAGCAGCAGTCGCTCGGCAGGACGCACCTGTACGAACGCGTTGGTGGTGACATAGCCCGGCGTTCTGAGCAGATCGACGTCCTGCGAGTAGCTCCCGGTTGTGCCGATGAAGACAGCACCCAGGCTGAAGCGCTCGGTGGCGAGCTGCGGCGTCGCCTGGAACACCCATTTGGCCTGATGCCGCGGCGTGTTGCCAACCACCGCCGAGTTGACCGCGTCACGCGTGATCTCGGCATCGGTGTACGTCGCGCCCGTTGTCAGCGCGAAAACACCGCGATGCACGCCCCCCTCGAACTCGAGTCCGGCGGCGCGATAGTCGCGCTCGATGATCTGGCTCGACACCGGATCGAAGTTGGTATCCTGCGCCTTGGCCCAGAAACCAGTGAGATTGAGCGTCAGCGCGGAGCTGCGATATTTCACGCCCGCCTCGGCCTGCTTGACAGGGTCGAAAGCGGCGCGAGGCAGCGCGAGGCTGCCGTCAAGAGTATTGACGATCGGGCTGAAGAGCAGGCGATCCGCATTGGCGCGTGCGCCGCGGCTATAGCGCGCAAACACCGCCAGCGGCTCGGCGACGCGGAAGTTGATCCCGGTCGAATAGGACAGATAGTGATAGTCATAGTCCACCGGCGCCGGCGAGCCGAGCGGAGTGACGCCAACCCGGGTCTCGGGTGCGGAAATCTCGCCATCGCCGTCGATATCGCGCGTCACCACGCCGATCCGGCCGCCGCCCAGGTCCGAGCCGAACATGCGTCCCTTGGCGGAGCCGATGTCGTAGCGCAGGCTGCCGCCGATCGCGACGCGGCCGATGTGGTAATTGACCGACGCGAACGGCGCGTTGACGGCGTAATCCACGTCGACGCTGCGCCGCCGCGTCCCGCGCGCGATCGCGAGATTGTAGGAATAGACGCCGTTCTTGGTCAGGGCGCGGCCATCCGCGGCGGCGACGTCGAGCAGCGCCGCGCTGCCGTCGCCGCGCACGTCGGAGAGGAATGTCGCCCACAGAGCCGCGCGATCCAACGCCTGTCGCGCGGCGTAGAAGCCCGCGGTGGTGGTGAGTTCACCCGTACCGAGGTTCCACACGCGGCTGGCGCGCACGTCGTTGGTGACGTTACGGTATGAATTGATCGGCAGGTCGAGGATGTTGAGCCCGGCGATCAGACCGTTGCCGTTGAGCGCGGCCGGATCCGCGATCGCCGCGCCGGCGCGCGGGCCGTTGGCGTAGGAGAGCCGCGCGCCGGCGCCACCGATCTTCGTGAGCGCCGCGGTGGCAGGAGCATAGGTGGTCGTGAAAGGCGTCGTCAGCCCGCCCGAGATGTCTGCGAGGCGGAACCGCTCCATGATCGTCCAGCCGGCGAGATCGATCTGCGTTTCGAGCCCGATCGACGCGGCCTTGGTCCGCTGGCCGTCCGCGACATCGTCGTGGACCGGATTGTTGGTCTGGTCGAGCAACAGCACGTCCCGGATGTACCGCGAGAGCAGCACGTCGTGGTTGGCTTCGAGCCCGGCGACATTGCGCGCGCGGGGATGGGCGTCGTTGCCGGTCGCGCGCACCGGCACGGTATCATAGAAGGGCGTGCGATCGTCGAGGTACTTGCCGTACAGCCGCACATAACCACGCTCGAAGGTCTTGGTGAGGTTCAGCTTCACTTGTCCGCCACGCTGTGCGTCGTAACCGGTGCGACGCGGCCCCTCGCCCTGGCGGAAGAAGCCACCCACATGATAGCGCAGCGTGTCGCTGAGCCCACCGCCAAGATCGGCGTCAAAACGGTATTGCGCATAGTCGAGCCCCGCCGTCAGCGCCGCCGCGCCGCCCTCCTTCTCGCCCGTCTTCGAGATGAAATTGATCAGCCCGCCGGGCGAGTTGGACGCGAAGGTAGAGGCCGAGCCGCCGCGGATCACCTCGACCTGCGCCAGGCTGAGGTCGGCGCGGATCAGATTGTCAGGTCCCATGCCCTGGATGTCGCCGAACTCGAGCACCGGCAGCCCGTCCTCCTGCATCTGAACGAACTTCACGCCGGACGAGGCGAGCGGCAGACCGCGGATCGAGACGTTGGCCAATCCCTCGCCGTTCGACGGTTCCGAACGCAGCCCGGGAATGTCGCGCAGCAGGTCACCGGTCGAGCGCGGCGCCAGCTTCTCGATGTCGGCTTCCCTGAGATTGCTGGTCGATGTCGCACTATCGAGCCGGTCGCGCCCTTTCGCAACGCCGGTGGTGACGGTGTCGGGTGACATATCCTGCCCAGCAGCAGCATCATCGGAGACGGGATCAGCAGCCGAAGCCAAGGCGGTAGACGAGAGCGCCGCTGCTAAGATCAAGGAAAACACTTCAACTTTCCCTTTTATGGTTCTTGGTGCCGGCACACCGCTATTCCACAAAAGGTTAACGTTTTTACACTTTAGCTTTCAGTAATTTACGCTAGCTTGAACTTTGCTTCCTCGAAACAGAGGCTTATCACCACTTGACCCGATGTGGGGACAGGATCTTCAGCAGGTCAACCCATGAACCCCTGCGTGAATCGATCGTTCGAGCGAGGTGACCACCGCGCACGATCCCTCCCCGCGTGCGGCCTGGCGTCCGCGTCGCCTCCTCATTACCCGGGCGGCGCGCAGCTTCGCGCACGGGCGCGCTATCGCCGAGCGCGCCGCCGCCGCGGGCGTGGACGTGGTCGATCTCGCGGGCGACCGCCTGACGCTCGACCTGCCGGACGATCCCCGCCGTGCCTATGCCGCCGCCAAGTCCACCTTGGCGGTCACGGTGGCGCCGCCGTCGAAGCGCCGGCTCCAGCCGATCGCGCCGAGCGCGGACTGGCGTGTCGACCTAGCCGAGGGTTGCCCAGCCCACTGCAGCTATTGCTATCTCGCCGGTTCACTGTCCGGACCGCCGATCACGCGCGTCTACGCCAATCTCGACGAGATCCTTGCCGCGCTGCCGGAGCATCTCGGCCGCGGCACCGTCACCTCGCGCCAGCGTGCGCGTGCCGGCGAGGGGACCACCTTTGAGGCGTCTTGCTACACCGACCCGCTCGCGATCGAGCCGCTGACCGGGTCGCTGTCCGCCGCGATCGCATGGTTCGGGCGCTGGCAGGCGGATGCACAGCTGCGCTTCACCACAAAGTTCGCCGACGTGACCCCGCTGCTCGCGCTCGATCACGGCGGACGGACGCGGATGCGCGCCTCGATCAACCCGCGCGCGTTCGCGCAATTCGAGGGCGGCACGGCGCCCGTCGCGGCGCGGCTCGCAGCACTGCGACGGATGGCGGACGCGGGCTATCCGGTCGGGCTGACGATCGCGCCGATCATCGCCGCGCCGGGCTGGGAAGACGCCTATGGCGGACTGATCGATCACGCCGCGGCGGCGCTCGCCGATGCGCCACGGCTGGATCTCACGGTCGAGCTCATCACCCATCGCTACACCGCCACGTCGCGCGCGGTGCTCGACAGCTGGTATCCGGGTTCGTCGCTCGACATGAGCGGGCAGGACCGCGCCACCAAGCGCACCAAGTTCGGCGGAGAAAAGCAGGTCTATGACGCCGCGACGATGCGCGCACTACGCAGCTTCTTCGAGGGCCGGATCGGCCAAGCGCTGCCCGCCGCCACGATCCTCTACTGGACATGACGATCTGGTTCACCGCCGACACCCATTTCGGCGATCACCGTACGATCAACATTTGGCGCCGTCCCTTCCCGGACGTGGCGACGATGGACGCAGCGCTGGTCGCCGGGTGGAATGCCGTGGTCGCGCCCGGCGACACGGTCTGGCATCTCGGTGACGTGGCGCGCCGCAGCGAGGCGGTGGCGGCGCTGCTGCGCGAGCTAAACGGGACGAAGCATCTGCTGCGCGGCAACAACGACCCCGACGGGACGCTCACCGCCGCGGGCTGGGCAAGCGTTGACGACTATGTCGAGCTGGAGCACGAAGGCCGGCGGCTGGTGCTCGGCCATTATCCCTATCGCAGCTGGAACGGGCAGCACCGCGGCGCGATCAACCTCCACGGACACAGCCACGGGCGTCTGGCGCCGCTGCCACGCCAGTTCGACGTCGGCGTCGACGCGCGCGGCTTCGCGCCCGTCACGCTCGCGCAGCTGCTCGCGGCGTCGCCTCGCAAAGCGCGGGCGCGCTCCTTATCTACGGCGCCAACGGAGGTGTCATGACCGATTATCGCAAGACCGACGAGGCGATCGCGCGGCTCACGCCGGAGCAATATCGCGTCACCCAGCAGAACGGCACCGAGCGGCCGGGAACCGGCGCGCTGCTCAACAACAAGGAGCCCGGCATCTACGTCGATGTGGTCTCGGGCGAGCCACTGTTCGCCAGCGCGGACAAATATGAGTCGGGCTGCGGCTGGCCCAGCTTCACCAAGCCGATCGAACCCGCCAACGTCAGCGAGCTGGTTGACCGCTCGCACTTCATGACGCGTACCGAGGTACGCTCGACACATGGCGACAGCCATCTCGGCCATGTCTTCGACGATGGCCCGCGCGATCGCGGCGGGCTACGCTATTGCATCAACTCCGCCTCGCTCCGTTTCGTCCATCGCGACGACATGGTGGCCGAAGGCTATGGCGCCTATCTGCCGCAGGTCGAGGACGTCGGCTAAATCACCACGCGCGGCGTGCTCACCACAGCACGCCGTTCTCGGGCGCGATCGGGTCGGGCGCTTCCTCGCCGATCGACTGGAGCAGATCTATCTCGATCGTCCGACACATCGCGGTGAGCGGAAGATCGTGGACAGTGTTGGCGAACGGATCGACGAGATCGTCACCGATCGCCAGCACCGCGAGGAACATCAGCCCTGCCACGGTCGAGCCTAGCGGGGTGGCGAAGCCCAGTGTCTCGACCAGCCCGATCGGCAGCAGCACGCAGAACAGATGCGTGAAGATCATCGGGAAAAAGCGATATTGATTGGGAAGCGGCGTGTTCTTGAGCCGCTCCATACCGCCTTGCGCGTTGGCGATATCGATGAGCACGCGCTCGATCGACGTCTGCTGGATCGTGTCGATCCAGCCGTTCTCGCGTGCGAGATTCACGCGCCGCCCGGTGCCGTCGACGATCCCGTTGGCGATGTTCGTGCGCGACAAAGCGAAGTCCGCCTCCCCTTTGGAGAGGAAGCGCAACACCTCGTCGTCTGCCTTCTGCTTGCGGAGCTGACAGCGCAGCGCGTTCACATAGGCGATCTGGCGCAACACGATCGTGCGCTTCATGTCGCGTGCCTCCGGATCGGGGAGGAAGTTGCGCGCGGCGCGTGCCAGATTGCGGCTGGCGTTGATCATCAGCCCCCACAGTGACCGCCCCTCCCACCAGCGCTGATACGCCGAGTTGCTGCGGAAGCCGAGGAAGAGCGCGAGCGCAGAGCCGAACAGCGTCAGCGGCAGCTCGGGCGCCTTGAACGGCAAAATATAGTAAGTGACCGTGACGACCACGTCCCAGATGAAGAGCAGCAGCAACGGCTTCCAGACTTCGCGGACGATCTGGGTCAGACGGGGAACGGCGGTGACGATCATGCTCGGCTAACGCACATTATACCCGGTCGTTGCACGTGCGACACCAATCGTCACACATCGTACATGCGGAGCTTGTCGGGGTTCGGAGTTGCATTCACTGAAGTGGCGATGGAGCGCGCGACCGCGCCGCCACACCTCACCCCACCAGCGCGCGGTCGCGCAGCCCGCGCCACACGCGCAGCGCCTGTACCGTCTCGGCAACGTCATGCACGCGCAGCAATTGCACGCCCGCCTCCGCCCCTTTCAATGCAAGCGCGACCGAACCGCCAAGCCGCTCGCCCACCGCGGCTTCGTTGCTCAAGGCGCCGATCAGCCGCTTGCGGCTGGCGCCCAGCATGATCGCGCAGCCGAGCCCGTGGAAGGTCGCCAACCCATTGAGCAGCGCGAGATTGTCCGCCAGCGACTTGCCGAAGCCGATGCCCGGGTCGACGATCACGCGCGCGCGCTCCACTCCGGCCGCGACCACCGTATCGACACGCGCCTCGAGCCAGTCGAACACTTCGCCGACCACATCCGCATAGGCGCGCCGGCCGTGCCCGCCCGCGGCGGGGTCGGGCGAGTGCATCAGGATCACGGGCGCGCGGCTGCGCACCACCACTTCAAGCGCGCGCGCGTCCCACAATAATGCGGACACGTCGTTGACGATCGCGGCGCCCGCGGCGAGTGCGGCCTCCATCACCGGCGCCTTGCGCGTGTCGACCGACACCAGCGCTCCGGCACGCGCGAGCCGCTCGACCACGGGAGCGACGCGGCGCGCCTCGTCCTCCTCCCACACCAGCGCGGCGCCGGGACGGGTCGACTCGCCGCCGACGTCGATCAGCGCGGCGCCGCCCGCTGCCATCGCCATGCCCGCGGCGGCAGCGGCAACGGGATCGTCGACGTGCGCGCCGCCGTCGGAGAAGCTGTCCGGCGTGACGTTGAGGATCGCGGCGACCTGCGGCTGATCGAGCCGCAACGTGCGCTCGCCGAGCGTGAGCGGCGCGCGCGGCGCGGTGATGCGGGCGTGGAGCAGCGCGGCGCGTGGACCGAGCGTCGCCACATCGGCAACGGGGATGATGCGACGCCCGCCCTGTGCGCTGACCTCATAGGCGGCGAACCATTGCATCCCGCCGGCGAGCCGCCCGACATGACCCTCCGGATAGGCGAACGGCGCGTCGACGAAGTGGATCGGGCGAAGGCGCATGTGAGTTTCTCTAGTCTCGCCTGCGGCTGAGGAAAGGGGGGGGATCGGTTCGTGCTGCTGAAGGGAGTCGGCCTGACATCCCCTTCCTGCAAGGGTGGAGGCGGGGTAAGTCGCGACCTCGTGATGCGGCGAGGACGGCTCACGCCGGCGACCGTGTTAGTCGCTCCCGATCCTGCCCGCCCCTCCCTTTGCAGGGGAAGCAGGAGGACGCGCACCCGCTCAGGGCTGGGTTGCGAGCAGATACGTCTGCCGCACGCGGTCGATCGGCTCGAGGGCGCCGTCCACCTCGCGGTGCCAGAAGGTCCAGCCGTTGCACGCGGGCGCCTGCTGCAACGCCGCGCCCACCTTGTGGATCGAGCCGGTCGTGCCGCAGGCGCTCGCCAGCGACCCATCCGCGCGGACCGACGCGGCATAGCGCCGCTTGGCGTCGACCAGCAGCGTGCCGGGCGTCAGATAGCCGTTCTCGACAAGCACGCCGAACGCCACCTTGGGCTGCGCGCGCGGACTCTGCATCGTCGCCAGCGCTGATTCGTCGAGCGGCAGCGCCGCCGCGATCCGCTCGGCCGCGGCATCGACATACGATAGCTCGCGCTCGATCCCGATCCAGCGCCGCCCCAGCCGCTTCGCCACCGCGCCGGTCGTGCCGGTGCCGAAGAACGGATCGAGCACGACGTCGCCCGGCTTGGTGCAGGCGAGCAGGATGCGGTAGATCAGCGCCTCGGGCTTCTGCGTCGGGTGCACCTTCACCCCGCCTTTCTTGAGCCGCTCCTGCCCGCCGCAGATCGGGAACTCCCAGTCCGAGCGCATCTGCAGCTCGTCGTTGAGCGTCTTCATGCTGCGGTAGTTGAAGGTGTATTTGGCCTTTTCGCCCTTGGACGCCCAGATCAGCGTTTCATGCGCATTGGTGAAGCGCGTGCCGCGGAAGTTCGGCATCGGGTTGGCCTTGCGCCACACGATGTCGTTGAGGATCCAATAGCCCAGGTCCTGTACCGCGACACCCACGCGGAAGATGTTGTGGTAGCTGCCGATCACCCAGATCGTGCCGTCGTCCTTGAGGATCCGGTGCGCCTCGGCAAGCCAGGCGCGGGTGAACGCGTCATAATGTGCGAACGTGTCGAACTTGTCCCACTCGTCCGTCACCGCGTCGACATGGCTGCCGTCGGGACGGAACAGCTCGCCGCCGAGTTGCAGGTTGTAGGGCGGATCGGCGAAGATCATGTCGACCGATCGGGCCGGCAGCGCGCGCATCGCCGCGATGCAATCGCCCATCACGATCTGGTCGAGCGGCAGCGGCGGCGTCGCCGGTTCCGCCGCGCGTCGCGACCGCGCGACCTTCTCCATCACCCCCATCGATCAGCTCCCCTTTGCCCGCGCAAAAGGCCGTCAAACAACGACTCCGTCAAGCGGACTTTCGCTGACGACTCGCGGATTCGACGCGAGTCGTCAGCGGAACAGGACGAGTCCGCGCCCACATGTTGAGTCGATTGAGCGGGTGGAGACTCGATATGTGGTAGTGTGACGCAAAAGACTCAGAATGGCAGAACCGCCTGCGCGACCGGTGCGAAACTGCGGCGATGGAGCGGCGACGGCCCATGTTCGCGCAGCGCGCGCAGATGCGCGGGGCAGCCATAGCCCTTGTTCGAGTGCCATCCGTAATGCGGGTGCGATTCGGCGGCAGCGATCATGATCTGGTCGCGCGTGTGCTTGGCGACGATCGACGCCGCCGCGATCGAGCGGCTCGCGGCATCGCCGCCGACGATTGCCGTGGCGGCATAGCCCCAGCGCGGCAGCCGGTTGCCGTCGACCAGGACATGGCCGGGCGGACAGCCCAGCGCCTGCGCGAGCTCGTCCACCGCGAGCGTCATCGCCTTCATGGTCGCCCAGTAGATGTTGAGCGTGTCGATCTCGGCGGGCTCGACGATGCCGACCCCGACCATCGCACAGTCGCGCAGCCGCGCGTACAGCCGCGCGCGCTCGGCGGCCGGGACCTTTTTCGAGTCGTCGATCCCCCGCGGCACGCCTTTGGCCGGCAACACGACGGCCGCAGCGACCACCGGTCCTGCCAGCGGCCCCCGCCCGGCCTCGTCCACCCCCGCGACCGGCGGGAGGCAGCGCTTCTCGTGAAGCAGCCCCGGCATCAAAGCCGCCATGGCGGGAAGCGGCGGTTCTCGCCCGCCTGGTAGAGGCACAGAGCATTGCCCGAGGGATCGCGCAGCCGCGCCTCGCGCCAGCCCCAGGCACGATCAACCGGCGCCTCGATAGACACGCCGGCGGCGCGCGCCTGTGCCACCACGGTGTCGACGTCCGCCACCTCGAGGAAGATCAATGGCGCCCCCGCGATCTCATGCGCTGCTTCGATCGACAGCGTCGTGCCGCCCGCGGTCTCGAACCGAACGTAGCGCGTGCCGCTTGCCACGATCGGGGTGAGCCCGAGCCCGCGGTAGAAAGCGAGCGCAGCGATCGGGTCGTTGGCGGGAAGGGTCACATGGTTGAGCATCGGCATCGCTTCCGCCGAGTCGAAGCGTACGCGTGCATGGCCCATCGGTCCGTGCCCCGCGCCCAGTCCCGGCGCCTCGTGGAGCGCGACGCGGACGAACGCGCGCGCGCGCTGGATCGCATCGACCGGCGTCAGTCCGCGCGCGAGTCCCTCCGCGATCGCGCTCGCCAGCGTGCAGCCGGTACCATGGCTGTGACGCGTATCGATCCGCGCCGCTTCCCAGCGCACGATCTCGCCATGTGCGGCGATCAGGCGGTCGACCACCACTGCGCCCTCCGCATGCCCGCCCTTGACCAGCAGCGGCGTACCGATCGCGGCGGCGTAATCGCGCGCGGCCGCCTCCACCTCGTCGGCGTGCAGCGTGTCACGCCCGCACAGCGCGGCGAGTTCGGGCAGATTGGGGGTGACCAGCGCGCTCATCCGCGCGAGCCGCTCGAACGCCGCAATCGTGGCGGCGTCGGCGAGCACCGCCCCGCTGCTCGCCACCATCACCGGGTCGAGCACGACTGCGCCGCCATAGCGCGTGTCTTCGAGTTCGTCGGCGACCGCGGCGGCGATGGCGGCGCTGCCCAGCATTCCGATCTTGACCGCGTCGACGCCGAGGTCATCGACCACGCTCGCCATTTGCTGCCGCACCAGCGCGGGCGACAGCGCCGCGACGGCCTGGACGCCCAAGGTGTTCTGCGCGGTGATCGCGGTGATCGCGGTCATTGCATGGCCGCCCAGCATCGTGACGGTCTTGATGTCGGCCTGGACCCCCGCGCCACCGCCCGAATCGGAGCCGGCGACGATCAGCACGCGCGGGGTCATGCGCCGTGGCGCCGCTCGGTCGCGGCCGGATGTTTACGCAGCGTCGCGCCGACTCGCGCAGGGCGGTCGAGCAGCTCGCCCCCGCAGCCGGGGCAGCGCTCGTCGAGCGCGTCGGCACAATCGGCGCAATAGGTACATTCGAGCGAGCAGATGAACGCGCCGCCCTCGTCGGCGGGCAAGTCGACGCCGCAGCGCTCGCAATCGGGTCGCATCTCCAGCATGCGCGCGCTGTAGCGGCTGTGCGACGCAAGGTCACGGGCGATGGTGGTTGGGGGCGGCGTGTGGAAAAGAGAATGGCTCTTCCGCGGCGTCATCGTGAAGCCCCGCTGCATCCCGAACTTGATTCAGGATCCACCGTCCCGCGCGCACCTCGGCATCGAAGTGTGCGGGAGAGTAGATCCTGAAACGGGTTCAGGATGGCGCCGCGATAGCGAGAAAAAGCGCCACCCCCTCGCTCACGCCGCGGCGCGCACCGCGTCGCAAATGCGGTCGACCACCCGCTCCACCTGCTGCGGGTCGTCGCCCTCGGCCATCACGCGGATCACCGGCTCGGTGCCGGAGGGCCGGATCACGAGGCGGCCGCTGCCCGCCAGCTCCGCTTCCGCCTCGGCGATCACCGCCTGTACTGATTCCTGCTCGAGCGGTCGTCCGCCAGCGAAGCGGACGTTCTTGAGCAACTGCGGCAGCGGCTCGAAGCGGTGAAGCACCTCGCTCGCGGGCGCGCCGGCGCGGCACACCTCCGCCAGCACCTGCAGCGCGGCGACGAGTCCGTCGCCCGTGGTGGCATAATCCGATAGGATGATATGCCCCGACTGCTCGCCGCCGACATTGTAGCCGCGCCGCCGCATCGCCTCGAGCACGTAGCGGTCCCCCACCTTCGTCCGGATCAGTCCCAGCCCCTGCGCGGACAGATGCCGCTCGAGCCCGAGATTGGACATCACGGTCGCGACCAGCCCGCCACCGACAAGCCGTCCGGCGCGCGCCCAGCTCGCCGCGATCGTCGCCATCAGCTGGTCGCCGTCGATCACGCGACCGCGCTCGTCCACCACGATCAACCGGTCGGCGTCGCCGTCGAGCGCGATGCCGATCGCTGCGCCATGCGCCACCACCGCGGCGGACAGCGCCTCGGGATGGGTCGACCCGATCCTGTCGTTGATGTTGAGCCCGTTGGGCTGGACGCCGATCTGGACGAGATCTGCGCCGAGTTCCCACAGCGCCTCGGGTGCGACCTGATAGGCCGCGCCGTTGGCGCAATCGATCACCACCTTGAGCGAGTCGAGCCGCAGGTCGGAGGGGAAGGTCGACTTCGCGAAATGGATGTAACGCCCGCGTGCGTCGTCGATTCGCTTGGCGCGCCCGATCTCGCCCGCCGGCGCCAGCGTCACCTCGCGGTCGATCGCCGCCTCAATCGCCTCCTCGTCGGCGTCGGACAGCTTGTAGCCGTCCGGACCGAACAATTTGATCCCGTTGTCCGCGAAGGGATTGTGGCTGGCCGAGATCATCACGCCCATGTCGGCGCGCATCGATTTGGTCAGCATCGCCACCGCCGGGGTTGGCATCGGTCCGACGAGCGTCACGTCCATGCCGACGCTGGTGAAGCCCGCCTGAAGCGCGCTCTCGAGCATATAGCCGGACAGCCGTGTGTCCTTGCCGATCACCACACGGTGGCGGTGATCGCCGCGCAGGAAGTGACGACCCGCTGCCATGCCGACCTTCATCGCCATCTCGGCGGTCATTGCGCCGGTATTGGTGAGGCCGCGTATACCGTCGGTTCCGAAATATTTCCTTGCCATCGCCTCGTCCGTTCGCTCCGCTGGGCGGCTCCCATAAACGATGACGAACGAAGGGCGAAGAGCGCGCTGATGTCGCAGGCTACCCGTATTCTCCTCGCGCTGGTCGCGGGTCTCGCCGGCGGGATCGTGCTGGGGCGCGTGGCGCCCGGCGCGGTGCCCGGCGTCGTCGCGGTGGCCGAGCCGCTCGGCACCGCCTGGCTCCACGCGCTGCAGATGACGATCGTGCCGCTGGTGGTGTCGCTGCTGGTCACGGGGGTGGCCGCCACCGCGGAGGCGGCACGCGCGGGACGGCTCGCGGCGCGTGCGATCGCGCTCTACGTCGCACTGCTCGCCACCTCTGCGACGATCGCGGCGCTGCTGACGCCGCTGTTGCTCGCGCTGGTACCGCTGCCGACGGCCTCCGCCGCCGCGCTGCGCCATGCGCTGTCGAACGCCACCGCGGTGCCGGCCGTGCCGCCGCTGGGTGAGTTCTTCGCCGGCATCGTGCCCACCAACGTGATCCAGGCGGCGGCAAGCGACGCCTTCCTGTCGCTGATCATCTTCACGCTCGTGTTCGCTTTTGCGATCGCGCGGATCGAGCGCGACCAGCGCGACCTGCTGGTGCGGCTGTTCACCGCGCTGCGTGACGCGATGCTGGTGGTGATCGACTGGGTGCTGTGGATCGCGCCCGCGGGCGTGTTCGCGCTCGCGCTGGTGGTGGGTGCGCGCGCGGGCACCGGCGCATTCGGCGCGCTGATCCACTATATCCTCATCGTCAGCGCCTCGGGCGTGGCGATGATGCTGCTCGCTTACCCGATCGCGCGGTTCGGCGCGCGCGTGCCGCTGGGCCGCTTCACCCGCGCCACCTTTCCGGCGCAGGCGGTGGCGATCAGCACGCAGAGTTCGCTCGCGTCGATGCCCGCGATGATCGAAGGTGCGCGCGAGCTCGGCGTCGAGGTGCGGATCGCGGGCGTCACCTTGCCGCTGGCGGTCGCGATCTTCCGCGCCACCGGGCCGGCGATGAACCTCGCGGTGGCGATCTACGTCGCGACGTGGTTCGGCGTGTCGCTGTCGCCCGCAACGCTCGCGATCGGCGTGGTAGTGGCGACGCTGACCTCGCTCGGCTCGGTCAGCCTGCCCGGTACGGTGAGCTACGTCAGCGCGATCGCGCCGATCGCGGGAACGATTGGCGCCCCGATCGCCCCGCTCGGGCTGCTGGTGGCGGTGGAGACGATCCCCGACATCATCCGCACCGTCGGCAACGTCACCATGGACATCGCCACCACCGCGCTGCTCGGTCACGGTGACGGCACGGCGGACCGCCCCCGCCCCCCGCGCGAGTGACGCCGATCTTGACGTCAGCGGACCGCATCCTTTACTGACACCCCTGTCAATAAGGAGTCGTTCCCGTGACCCGCATGCCTCCCTACCCCGGCACGAGCGGGCGCCGCGACTGGCCCGCCGCTCTCGATGCGGTGCGCCGGCTGATGCGCGACGCCGACGACACGCGCCAGGTGTTCCGTATCATGCGCGCGCTCAACGTGGGCAACGCGCCGGCCAATTATGCGCGGCTGATCGCTTCCGCAGAGGGCGGGCGACTCGCCTATGACCGGGTGGAGCTTTCCGAACTGCTGTCCGATCGCGCCGCCGTCGAGCGCTTCGCGCCCGGGACGGTCGGCGCGGCCTACCGCGACTTTCTGGCGACCACCGGCTACACCGCCGACGGGCTCGTCGCGGTGAGCGAGAGCGAGCATGAGTCCGCTTGGGGCGCGCTTCACCCTTATGGCTGGATGGGGCGCCGTATCCGCGACCTGCACGATCTGTGGCACGTGCTCACCGGCTACGAGACGGATGACCCGCTCGGCGAGGCAGCGCTGGTCGCCTTCAGCTTCGCGCAGGTTGGCGGGCTTGGCTGGGCGCTGATCGCCGCCGCGGCGGCGGCAAAGAGCTTCGTCGTGGCGCGCAATGGCCTGTTCGCGCGCGCGGTGTGGGAGGGCTATCGGCATGGCCGAAGCGCCGCCTGGCTGGTCGGCGAGGATCCGGTCGCGCTGCTCGACGAGCCGCTCGACCGCGCCCGCGCACGCCTCGGCATCCGCGAACCGCGCGCTTATCGTCACGCACGGCGCGAACTGGGCGCGATGATCGACTCGTTCGGCGGCACCGAGCGCGCCGCGGCGTGATTTCTATGCGGCCCGCAGAGCCGGTGTGCGATCAGGTCCGCGCCGCCCTCGCCGCGGAGCGCCAGCCCGCCCAGGCGTAGAGCGCGCACGCGGCCCAGATCAGCGCGAAGCTCGCCAGCTGGATCGGCCGCAGCGGCTCGCCGAAGACCAGCACCGCCTCCGCGAACTGGAGCGTCGGGCCGATATATTGCAGCAGCCCCAGCGTCGCGTAGCGCAGGCGTCGCGCCGCCGCCGCGAACATCAGCAGCGGCGCCGCGGTGACCGCGCCGGCGAGCACCAGCAGCCCGTCGATGCGGCTATCCTGTCCCAACGCC
This sequence comes from Sphingomonas larreae, assembly GCF_051400595.1. NCBI lineage: Bacteria > Pseudomonadati > Pseudomonadota > Alphaproteobacteria > Sphingomonadales > Sphingomonadaceae > Sphingomonas > Sphingomonas larreae. The sequence goes on along the minus strand of NZ_JBLFFI010000002.1, from coordinate 340,131 downwards.
CCCTCACCATGCGCGTGCGCCCAGCCCAGGATCGCCACCGCGGGCACCAGCAACAGCGCGGTTTCGACCAGCAGGCCACCCAGCGCGTCGATCGCCACCACCTTCCGGATCAGGCCATACAGCCCGAAGCTCACCGCCAGCGCGAGCGAGATCCACAGCGCACCCACGCCGTCGAGCGCGAGCAGCAGCACGCCCAGGCCGGCGATCGCCACCGCACCCGCCTGAACCCGGGTGATGCGCTCGCGCAGCACCACGACGCCAAGCAGCACGTTGAGCAGCGGATTGATGAAATAGCCGAGGCTCGCCTCCAGCACGTGCTGATTGTGGACCGACCATATGTAGACGAACCAGTTGATCGCGATCAGCAGCGCGGTAACGGAGAGCAGCGCCAGGGTTCGTCCGCGCGCCGCGGCGAGCACTGCGCGCGTCCGCCCGAGCACGACGACGATCACGATCAGCAGCACCAACGAGAAGATCACGCGGCAGGCCAGCACCTGCAACGGCGGCACCGAGTCGAGAAGGTGAAGGTAGAACGGCAGGAGGCCCCAGCACACAAAGGCGCCAACGCCGAGCAGGAGGCCGGTGCGGAGCGAGCGGGCGGCGGGGTCGGTCATAGCGTGCGCCATCGCCCGCGCCGCACGCGCGTGCAAGTCGTTGCGCGACAGTGACGACCCGTCCCGGCGCGCTTCGACGCCGCGGCAGACGGCGCGACTGGCGGTGGATCAAGCGCTTGCCCGATACGCCCGCGTTGAAGCGAACGCAGCTGCAGCCTAGAGCCGGGACAATGCTCGTGCGCCTGGTCCTTACCGATGTCCGTAACCACGCCGCGCTGACGCTCGCTCCCGCGCCCGGTTTCGTGATCCTCACCGGCGCGAACGGCGCGGGCAAGACCAACGTGCTGGAAGCGGTGTCGCTGCTCGCGCCCGGCCGCGGGCTGCGCCGGGCGCCGTTGTCGTCAATCGCGCGCAGCGATGGTGCGGGCGGGTTCGGCGTCGCCGCCTCGCTCGTCGACGGGGTCGAGCTCGCCACCGGGGCGCTCGCCGCCGCGCCCGATCGTCGCGTGGTGCGGGTCAACGGCGCCGCGGCGGGGGCAGGCGCGCTGGCCGAGCGCATCGCGGTGCTGTGGCTCACGCCCGCGATGGACCGGCTGTTCACCGATCCCGCGGGGGAGCGACGCCGCTTTCTCGACCGGCTGACGCTCGCGCTCGATCCGGCGCATGCGCGTCACGGCACGCGGTACGAGGCGGCAATGCGCGACCGCAACCGCCTGCTCGCCGAACCGACGCCCGATCGCGACTGGCTCGCCGCGCTGGAAACGCAGATGGCGCAGCACGGCGCGGCGCTCGACGCCGCGCGCCGTCACACCGTTGCCGCGCTGGACGAGGCGCTGGCGGCGCAGCCGCCGGGCGCGGTGCCGCGCGCCGCGCTCGCGCTGGAGGGCTGGTCGGGCGACGCCGCGTCGCTCGCCGCCGAGCTGCGCGCCGGCCGCTCGCGCGACGGCGCCGCGGGGCGCACCCTGGCAGGGCCGCACCGTGCCGACCTGATCGTCACGCACCTCGACAAGAACCGCTCCGCCGCGAGTGCCTCGACCGGTGAGCAGAAAGCGCTGCTGCTCGGCATCGTCCTCGCGCATGCCGAGCTGGTGGCGCGCGCGACCGGGCGGGCGCCGCTCCTGCTGCTCGACGAGGTCGCCGCCCACCTCGATCCGGCGCGGCGCGCCGCCTTGTTCGAGCGGCTCGCCTCGCTCGGGCAGGTCTGGATGACGGGTACCGAGCCGGCGTTGTTCGCCGCGGCTGGCGATGCAACGCGGGTGACGTTGTGAACCGGTCGACGCGACGCGGTTGCGCCACCGATCGAATCGGCGCACGCCGCATCGACCGCGTGGCGCCATGCCCGCTTATCGCAGGACCACGCCTCTGACCGACGCCCTTCCCCCCACCGCCGTCGACCGCGTCCCTGCCGCGAGCGCGAACGAGTGGCAGCGGGGTTGGCCGTTGGTGGCCGCGGCGATGCTGGGCGCCGGGCTCGGTCCGGGACTTTACCAGAATCTGTCCAGCCTCTTCACGCCGGGGCTCGAGCGCAGCTTCGGCTGGTCGCGTGGCGAGATCGCCACCGCCGCGGGGCTGGCGCTGATCGGCGCCATCGCCGCCCCGCTGATTGGGCGCACCGCCGACCGCTTCGGGGTGCGCCCGGTGATCACCGCCTCCATGCTGCTGCTTGGCGCGGCCTATCTCTGGCTTGCCGCGATCGGTGGTGCGATCTGGCATTACCAGCTGGGCGTGCTGCTGCTGGTCCTCACCATCCCGGGCACCAGCAGCCTCGCCTATGGCAAATTGATCGCCGCATCGTTCGAGCGGCGACGCGGCCTCGCGCTGGGGCTCGGCACCTCCGGGCTGGCGTTGGCGACGATCGTCGCCGCGCCCGCGCTCGGCTGGGTGATCGGACGCTATGGCTGGCGGAGCGGCTTCGTCGCGCTGGCCGCAGGCAGCGCGGTGCTGGCCCTACCATTGATCCTGCTCGCGATCCGCGGCGCGCCGCGCGCCATCATCGCTCCGCGCCTGCCCCCGAGCGAGACGACCGGCGTGTCCGCGCGCGACGCCAGGCGCGACCGCCGCTTCTGGATCCTCGTCACCTCGGCGCTGCTGATCAACGGCGCGACCACCGGCCTGGTGACGCAGCTGGTGCCCATCGGCATCGAATTCGGGCAGAGCTCCGCGCAGGCGGCGTTGCTCCTCACCAGCTTCGCGGCGAGCGCGATCGCGGGTCGGCTGTTCGTCGGAGTGCTGATCGATCGGTTCAGGCCTCAGCCGGTCGCGGCCGGGTTCGCGCTGGTGTCCGCGGGGGCGTTCGGCGCGCTGGCGTTCGCCCCCAGCGGTCAGCCGACGCTGCTGCTGCTCGTCTTCCTCGCCGGGCTGATGAACGGCGCCGAGAATGATCTGCTGCCTTTCTTCGCGGCGCGGCTTTTCGGCTTGCGCGCCTATGCCGAGATCTACGGTACCGCCATGCCGCTGGCGCTGTCGGGCACCGCGATCGGGATCATCGGCTTTGGTCGACTCCACGACGCGTTCGGCACCTATACTCCGGCGCTGGCGTGCGGCGCCGGCGCGCTGGTGCTGGCCTGCACCTGCTTCCTTTTGTTGCCCGACCGCGCACTGTCCGCCAGCGAGACGAAGGCGGAGAAATAGCCGCGGCGCCTGCCACGCTCGACCCGCCGCGCTTTTTCGCTGAGGCGAGCGGGCGCAGACTGACGCCCTCTCTTCCGCGCCTGGCGCTCGCGGACCAGGCGGTTACCCGGATCGGCGGCACCTCCCTCCGGCCCGCCACCATTTCGACCCAAGTCGAACCGGTTTCTCTCGCGCGCGCTGGCTCCGCTCGCCCCAACCATCCTAGTGCGTCTCGCGATGGGGGACGCGAATCACTCACCGGCGCGGGCCGAGTGGCGTGCCGGCTGGCCGCTCGTGCTGGGCGGGCTGGTCGGCATGGGCGCGGGGCCGGGTCTGTTCCAGAACCTCTCCAGCCTCTTCGTGCCGGGGCTGATCGCCGAGTTCGGCTGGACGCGCGGCGAGATCGCCACCGCCGCCGGCATCGGGCTGCTCGGCTGCGTCGTCATTCCGTTCTTCGGGCGCCTCGTCGATCGAACCGGCGCGCGTCCGGTGATCACCTTCTCGCTGCTGCTGCTTGGCACCACCTATTTCGCGTTCACGCGCATGGCAGGCGCGCTGTGGCACTATCAGGTAATGGTGCTGTGCCTCGCACTCGGCGTGCCAGGCACGAGCGCGGTGGCCTATGGGAGGCTGATCGCGACGGGCTTCGTCGCGCATCGCGGACTGGCGCTCGGCGTGGCCACATCGGGGCTGTCGCTCACCACATTGCTCATGCCGCCGATCGTGGGGGCGCAGATCGCGCAGCACGGCTGGCGCGGCGGTTTCATCGCGCTCGCCGGCTATGTCGTTGCGGTGGCATTGCCGGTGGCGCTGGTCGCACTGCCGCGCGTTGCCGCGATCGAGCCGGTGTCGCAATCCAAGGACAGCGCACGCGCGGCGCGACGTGACGCGCGCTTCTGGCGGCTGGGGTTGACCGCCTTCTGCGTCAACTTCGCCACCGTCGGCCTGGTGACGCAATTGGTGCCGCTCGGCCTCGAACGCGGCCTGGGCATGGCCGGAGCCGCGTTGCTGGTGACCGCTTTCGGCAGCGCGCAGCTGGTCGCGCGCGTCGTGATCGGCGCGCTGGTCGATCGGCTCGCACCGCACCGCGTCGCCGCGGTGGTGGCGTTGGTCTCGGCGAGCGGCTTTGCGCTGCTCGAGATACGCGCGCCAGGGCTCGCTGCTTTGTGGCTGATTGTCTTCGTCGCCGGCCTGATGAACGGCGCGGAGAACGACCTGCTGCCATTCTTCGCCGCGCGGCTGTTCGGCGTGGGCACCTATGGCGAGACCTATGGTTCGCTGCTGGTCGTGGCGTTGCTCGGTACCGCGGCGGGTGTGGTGGGCTTCGGTCGCCTGCACGACGCGACCGGCTCGTATGATGTCGCGCTGGTGCTCGGCACGGCGGCGATGGTGGCGGCGGCGATGCTGTTCCTCTCGTTGCGCCCGCGCGCCGCCGGATGATCGATCGGCGCTGCCACCCGCCCGGGCTCGCCTTCGGCACCTGGCGCGCACGCGACGGCTGGGCGTTGCGCGCCTATGACTGGCCGGCACCGAACCCGCGCGGCCGGCTGCTCTTCCTCGGTGGTCGTGGCGACTTCGCGGAAAAGTATCTGGAAGCAATGGCGCACTGGCGCGCGCATGGATGGGGCATCACCGGCTTCGACTGGCGCGGCCAGGGCGGCTCCGGGCGTGTCGGACGCGATCCCCTGATCAACCATCTCGACAGCCTCGACCCCTTGCTCGACGACCTCGCCGACTATTGCGGCGCACGCCCGGCGACGGTGGCGGTGGCGCATTCGATGGGCGCGCACCTGCTGCTGCGGCTGCTGGCGGCCAAGCGCGCGCGCTTCGACGCCGCGGTGCTGTCGTCGCCGATGCTGGGGCTGCGCGCGGGACCGCTTGGCACCCGTGCAATCGCCGCGCTCGCCGCCGTCGCCGCGCGCGCCGGGCGCGGCGAGCACCGCGTCTGGGAGGGCGACGCGGGCAATGTCGGTGGGCGGATGACCTCCTGCCCGGACCGTCAGGCGGACAAAATCTGGTGGAAGACCAACCATCCGCACATTGCCTCGGGCGCGCCGAGCTGGGGCTGGACCCGCGCCGCCTGCGCCTCGATCGCGACCATCCGCCCCGCCGCGCTCGCCGCGGTGGACACGCGCGCGCTGCTGCTGGTGTCGCGGCGCGATCCGATCGTCTCGCCGCGGGCCGTGGCGCGGGCCGCCCGCACGCTGCCGCTGGGCGAACTCGAGCTGCTGCCCGGCCGCGGCCACGAGCTGCTGCGCGAGGCCGACCCGATCCGGCACCGCGTGCTGGCGCGGATCGACCGCTTCCTCCGCTGAACGGGCCCATTTCGCTTCCGTTGCGGGGCCTGGCTGCCTATATGCCCGCTATGGCAGAACAGCAGAATTCCAGCGAATACGGCGCCTCCTCGATCAAGGTGCTGAAGGGCCTGGACGCGGTACGCAAGCGTCCCGGCATGTACATCGGCGACACCGACGACGGCTCGGGCCTCCACCATATGGTGTTCGAGGTGAGCGACAATGCGATTGACGAGGCACTCGCCGGCCATTGCGACCGCATCGACATCACGCTCAACCCCGACGGCTCGGTGTCGGTGACCGACAACGGCCGCGGCATTCCGACCGGCATCCATCCGGAGGAAGGCGTCTCCGCCGCGGAGGTCATCATGACCCAGCTCCACGCCGGCGGTAAATTCGAGAACACCAGCGACGACAATGCCTATAAGGTGTCGGGCGGGCTCCACGGCGTCGGCGTCTCGGTGGTCAATGCGCTCTCCGAATGGCTCGATCTGACGATCTGGCGCGACGGCGAGGAGCATTACATGCGCTTCGCCCATGGCGATGCGGTTGCGCCGCTCAAGGTGGTCGGCACGGTCGAGGGCAAGAAGGGGACGCGTGTCACCTTCCTCCCCTCCCCCGCCACGTTCAAGATCACCGAGTTCGACTTCGACAAGCTCGAGCATCGCTATCGCGAGCTGGCCTTCCTCAACTCGGGCGTGCGCCTGTTCCTCACCGACGCGCGGCACGAAGAGGCCAAGCAGGTGGAGCTGTTCTACGAGGGTGGCATCGCTGCCTTCGTAAAGTGGCTCGATCGCAACAAGCAGCCGCTATTTCCCGATCCGATCTCGGTCGCCGGCATGCGCGACCAGATCGGCATCGAGGTCGCGCTGGAGTGGAACGACTCCTACTATGAGAACGTGCTCGCCTTCACCAACAACATCCCGCAGCGCGATGGCGGCACGCATATCGCCGCCTTCCGCGCGGCGCTGACCCGCACCCTGAACGCTTATGCCGACAAGTCGGGGCTGCTGAAGAAGGAGAAGGTCAGCCTTACCGGCGACGACATGCGCGAGGGGCTCACCGCGATCGTTTCGGTCAAGCTGCCCGATCCCAAGTTCAGCTCGCAAACCAAGGACAAGCTCGTCTCGTCCGAGGTGCGCCAGCCGCTCGAGAGCCTGATGGCCGACAAGATGGCCGAGTGGCTCGAGGAGAATCCGCAGCACGCACGCGCGATCGTGGGCAAGATCATCGACGCCGCCGCGGCGCGCGAGGCGGCCAAGCGCGCCCGCGAGCTGACCCGGCGCAAGGGAGTGATGGACATCGCCTCGCTGCCCGGCAAGCTGGCCGACTGCCAGGAGCGCGACCCTGCCAAGTCCGAGCTGTTCCTCGTCGAGGGTGACTCGGCCGGCGGCTCGGCCAAGCAGGGACGCGACCGTCACTTCCAGGCCATCCTTCCGCTACGCGGCAAGATCCTCAACGTCGAGCGCGCGCGCTTCGACCGCATGCTGGGCTCGAAGGAGATCGGCACGCTGATCCAGGCGATGGGCACCGGCATCGGACGTGACGACTTCAACCTGGCCAAGCTGCGCTACCACAAGATCGTCATCATGACGGACGCGGACGTTGACGGCGCGCATATCCGCACGCTGCTACTGACGTTCTTCTATCGCCAGATGCCCGAGATCATCGAGCAGGGGCACCTCTATATCGCGCAGCCGCCGCTCTACAAAGCGACGCGCGGCCGGTCGGAAGTCTACCTCAAGGACGACGCCGCGCTCGACGAATATCTCGTCGACGCGGGGCTTGGCGCGATGGCGCTCGACCGTGGCGCGGAGGCGCTCACCGGCGCGCACCTGCGGCCACTGGTGGAGCATGCGCGGCGGATGCGGACGCTGATGCGCTACGTGCCGCGCCGCTATGATCCCGTGATCATCGAGACGCTCGCGCTCGGCGGCGCGCTCGCCCCCGACCTGACGCGCGAGGCGCGCGCAGAGGCGGTGGCCGAGGTGACGCGGCGGCTTGACCAGGGTGACAGCGAGGCGACCTGGAGCGCGCGGCTCACCGAGGAAGGCGGCATCCATCTCGAACGGCTGTGGCGCGGCGTCACCGATCACCACATCGTCGAGCCGGCGTTCCTGGCTTCGGCCGAGGCGCGCAAGCTGCACACGCTCGCCGCCGAGCAGGCCGAGAATTTCGCGCACGCCTCCAAACTGGTGCCGGTGAAGGGCGCGGCCGTCGAAGCGCCCGCCGACGCGGTCGCGACCGACGAGGAGGGGGAGGAGACGGTGACGGTCGGCCGCGGCGAGTCGCTCGTCGCGCGTCCGTCGCAATTGCTCGACGCGATCCTGGCGGCAGGGCGCAAGGGTCTGGCGATCCAGCGCTACAAGGGCCTTGGCGAGATGAACGCGGAGCAATTGTGGGAAACCACGCTCGATCCGTCGAACCGCTCGATGCTCAAGGTGGCGATCGATCAGGCCGACGTGGCGGACGAGATCTTCACCCGGCTGATGGGCGACGTGGTCGAGCCGCGCCGCGAGTTCATCCAGGAGAATGCGCTCAGCGTCGCCAACCTGGACGTGTGATCGGCACGGGACGGGCCGCGGCGTCGTGGCCCGCCCCCGCCATGCGCTCAGGTGGAGGCGAAGAATTTGGTGCCCGCCACCCCGACGATGATCAGCGCGATGAAGCCGACCTGCGTCGGATTGAGCTTCTCGCCGAAGAGCAGAACGCCGAGCAGCGTCACGCCGACCGCACCGAGCCCGGTCCACACCGCGTAAGCGGTGCCGGCGGGCAGGCCACGCATCGCCAGCGCGAGCAGCCCCATGTTGACGAAGCTGAGCACGATTGGGACGGTGGACACGAGCATGCTCGGCCACATCGCCGCCCATTTCAGGCTGAGCGCCCAGATGATCTCGGTGATGACGGCTACGCCGAGGATGAGCCACGCCATGAGCGATTCCTTCTCGCGGGCTCGGTGTGGATCAAACGCAGCCGGAAACCCGGAAGAGGCCGCGAGCGGCGCGCGATAGGCGCCGAGGGATCTATTGTCCAGTTCCGGTAGCTGCCGGCGGAGATCCGGACTTGTGCAGCACGTCACCTCCTTACAAAGTCGATGACGTGCCGGCGAGGGGCGGAGGGCGTGTCTGCCTCCGCCACAAAGATTGAGCGCGGTTGAGGCATGGCAAAAAAGAAACGTTACCTTACCGCGACCCTACCTGACGGCTATGTGAAGACGATCGGCCCCACAGCGGCGCCGTTCACCCACTATTGGCGGATCGTCGCGCTGCTCGAGAATGGCCGCACCGAGGTGTTCTGGGGACATGAGTCGTCGCATCGTGACGCGCTCGCGAAGCGCGGACCTGCGCAGGAGGCGGCGCGCCAGCGCGGCTGGCGCTCCTTCACGTTCGAGGTAGTGGAGCTCGAGGCGCACTGACGCGTCATCGCGGGACGTATAACAGCGCCAGCATCCACGCGCGCTCCGCGATATTCTTCTCAGGCAGCAACCTGCTGTACGAGAAGAGGAAAATATTCATGACACGCGAACATCCTCCGGTCGCACCCCGGCCTCGCCATCGCCTCGCATCCGGCGATCCGGCACGACCCGACTCCCGCGCGCTGTTCGAATTGGATCAGCTCGAGGTCAGCTTCGATCCCGCGCTCGACACCTTGTGGACCTATATGCGGCCGCGCACGCGTCCCAGCTTCAACCCCGATCTGCTACGCGACTTCGTGACGTGGCAGGAAGATATCGAGATCGCCAGCGACAGCGGTGCGATGCCGATCCGCTACCTGGTGCTGGGCTCGCGCTTTCCGGGCGTGTTCTCGCTCGGCGGCGACCTCGACCTGTTCTCGCACCACATTCGCGCGGGTGATCGCGACGCGCTGGTGCGCTACGGTCGCGCCTGCGTGCAGATCCTCCACCGCAATATGTCTGGGCTGGAACGGCCGATCGTCACGATCGGGCTGGTCGAGGGCCACGCGCTCGGCGGCGGCTTCGAGGCGCTGCTGTCGTTCCACGTCGTGATCGCGGAGCGCGGCGCCACCTTCGGCCTGCCCGAGACGCTGTTCGGGCTCTTCCCCGGAATGGGAGCGCATTGCTTCCTGTCGCGGCGACTCGGTGCAGCGCGCGCCGAGCAGATGATCCTCAGCGGGCGTACCTATAGTGCGGAAGAACTCTACGATCTCGGCCTGGTCCATGCACTGGCCGAGCCGGGCGCCGGTTGCGGCATGGTGGAGGACTATATCCGCCAGAACCGCCGCCGTCACAGCGCGCATTGCGCGATCTACGAGGCGTCGCGCGCGGTGAACCCGCTTCCGCTCGCCGAACTGGAAGGCGTGGTCGAACTTTGGGCTGACGCCGCGCTGCGGCTGAGCGAGGCGGACCTCAAGCTGATGCGGCGTTTGACCGGCGCGCAGACGCGACTGCTAGAGCGCGTCGCGGCATAAGCGGCGTTCGGGTTCAGCCGTTCCCCGCGCGGCGTAAGGTGCCGGCGAACATGGCGGCGACCATGTCCGCCGGCATCGGCCGCGCGAGCAGATAGCCTTGCACCGCATCGCAGCGGGTGCGGCGCAGCTGGTCGAGCTGGGCCGCGGTCTCGACGCCTTCGGCAACGGTGCGCATGCCGAGTTGCGCCGCGAGATCGACGACGGTCTGCACGATCGCGATTGAAGCCGGACTGTGATCCAGGTCGGCGATGAACGAGCGGTCGATCTTGAGCGTCTGGAACGGGAAGCGCGCGAGATAGCTGAGCGCCGAATAACCCGTGCCGAAATCGTCGAGCGTGGTCTGGACCGCAAGGCGGTTGAGCGCGCGCAGCGCCGCAAGCGACGCCTCCACGTCGTCCAGCAACACCGATTCGGTCACTTCCAGGCTCAGTCGGCGCGGCGGCAACCCGCTCGCCTGCAGGGCGCCGCTTACCAGCGCCGGCAAATCAACCGCGCGGAGCTGGATCGGTGAAAGATTAACCGCGACCGACACCTCGGCCGGCCATGCCAGCGCGGCCTGGCAGGCCTGGTGCAGCACCCAATCGCCGATGGTGACGATCAGGCCGTTGTCCTCGGCGAGCGGGATGAATTCGGCCGGCGACACCACACCATGATGGCGATTGGTCCAGCGCAGCAGCGCCTCGCACGAGCTGACGCGCTCGCCCGCGAGATCGAAGATCGGCTGGTACACCATGTGAAACTCGCCGCGCTCCAGTGCGCCATGAAGCTCTGCGGCGAGCTGGCGCCGGCGCGCGATCTTCTCGTCCATCGCGGGCTCGTAGACCGAGAGCTGGCCGCGCCCGCTCTCCTTGGCGCGATACAGCGCGAGATCGGCGCTCTTGAGCAGCGTGTCGGCATCGGTGCCGTCACGCGGCGCGATCGCGACCCCGACCGAGCCGCCGCTGCGCAGCCGGTGACCGTCGCATTGTGCGGGCTCGCCGATCACCGTAAGCAAGCGCTGCCCGAGCGCCACCGCCTCGTCCGCATGCTCGATCGCACAGGTGATGGCGAACTCATCGCCACCGAGGCGCGCGACAACACAGCTACCCCCGAACGCGCGCCGCAAACGGTCGGCGACAGTCGCCAGCAGCGCGTTGCCGGCGAGATGGCCGTAGGTGTCGTTCACCTCCTTGAAGCGGTCGAGATCGAGCCATAGCAGAGCCAGCGAGCGGCCGCCGCCGAGCGCCCGAAGCTGCGCCTCGAACTGCTCGCGAAAGGCAGTTCGATTGGCAAGGCCGGTGAGATCGTCGCGCCGCGCCATCGTCGCATTGTGCTCGGCCAGCGCCGCTTTCTCGTGCGAGACGACCACCGCGCGGAGGATCGCTTCGTAAGTCTGGAGCGTGATCTCCATCATTGCGACGACGAAGAGAAGGATCACGACGGCGAGGACGGTCTTGAGCGGATCCAGAGCGACGAGCAGACCCAGTACCAGCGGCAGCGACGCGCCGCACAGCTGGCTCAGCGCGATGAGCGGGCGGCCGGCATTGCGCCCCGCGATCCCGGCGGCATAGCCGATCGCGGTGGTGACGGCGAGCAGCTGCAACACGCCGTCATTCGTGTGCGCGAGCGTGAGCAGCCCGAACAGGCCGAGCAGCCCGGCATAGCTCAAGGCGGCGAGCCGATAGCCCGCCTCCTGCCGGCGCACCGCCCCAGCCGCGCCGGCGGCCGTGCGCTGACGGTGCAGCCGCACCGCATCGACGCTGCGGATACCGCCGACCACCGCGATGAGGAGCGCGCATATCGCCAGTCCGAGGTCGCGACTGACCGAAGCGACGACGGCGGCGATCACGCTGCTGGTCAGCGCCCCGATCACCAACGATTGCGGCGACGCGTAGAGCGACTCCACCAGCGTGGCGCGCACCTCGGCGGTGATCCGCTCGTCCGAGTGGCGCAGCTGCCGCAGCCGTTGAATCAAACGCGCCATAACTTCCTCATAAGGGTCAACTATCTACGTCCCCTAAAGACCCACCTTAACCAAGGCTCGGGTCGCGACAGAGCCGTCCGGGCCGACCGAACTTCTCTTGCCGCCATTTAGATAGATAGCTATCTACTTTTGTTGTGGACGACGATCTTGCCCTCGCCGCGCGGCGGCTAACCACACTCCTCGTTCCGCTTGCGCGGCTCTACCGCCGCCACCTCGATCGCGCGTTGGCCGATCTGTCGCTGTCGCACTCGTCGGCGCTGGCGGTCATGCTCCTCGGCCGCATGGAGGATGGCGTGCGCCAGGGCATGCTTGCCGAGCAGCTCGGCGTCGAACCGCCAACCGTGGTGCCGATGCTCGACCAGATCGAGCGCGCGGGCCTCGCCGAGCGTCGCGTCGATCCCGGCGACAAGCGCGCCAGAACGATTCATCTGACCGCCGCCGGACGCGCGCTCGCCGAGGCCGCGGAGGTGCGCTCGACCGAGGTACGCAGCGTCCTGTTCGCCGGTATCAGTGCGGACGAGCTGGCCACCGCCACCGCCGTGCTCGAGCGGCTGGCCCTCGCGCTCGGCACCAGCGACGAGGTGTGACGCGGTGCGGATCGGCGTGCGCGAACTCGTCTTTTCGGCCAATTGCTTCGTCGCCGCAATGGCGGCGCTGTTCGTGTCGTTCGGGCTCGGGCTGGAGCGACCGTTCTGGGCGATGGCGACCGTTTATATCACCAGCCAGCCGCTGAGCGGGGCGGTGCGCTCCAAGGCGGTGTTCCGGCTGCTTGGCACAATGGTCGGTGCCAGCGCGGCGGTGGTGATAGTGCCGCTGTTCGTCGACGCGCCGGTGTTGTTGTCGCTTGCGCTCGCCGGCTGGGTCGCTTTGTGCCAGTTCGTCTCGCTGCTCGACCGCACACCGCGGTCGTACATGTTCATGCTGGCCGGCTACACCGCGGCGCTGATCGGCTTCCCCACCGTGGGCAATCCAGAGGCGATCTTCGACGTTGCGGTGCTGCGTGCGCAGGAGATCGGGATCGGGGTGGTCTGCGCCGCGCTGGTTCATGCCACGGTGTGGCCGCGCAGCGTCTCGCGCCTGCTCGGCACGCGCGTGCGGACGTTGCTCGACGAGGCCGAGCGCTGGATCGCGGACGCGCTCGCGCCAGTGCCGCCCGCTCACACCGACCAGGAGCGTCGCCGGCTCACACCGACCAGGAGCGTCGCCGGCTCGCCGCTGACGTCACCGAGCTGCACGTGATGGCCACCCATGTGCCGTTCGACACCGCGGCCGTGCGCCCGACGCGCGCAGTGCTGAGCGCGCTGCAGGACCGCTTCGTGCTGTTGCTCCCGCTGGTGTCGGCAGTGGAAGACCGGATCCAGGCCGTCGTGGCCGAGGGAAGGATGCCACCCGCGGTCGCCGCGCTGATCGAGGACATCCGGGCGTGGGCGCGCGACACCGGCTCCGCCACGCCGGGGGCTATGGGGTCGCGCTGCGCCGCGCTGATCGCCACGCACGATGGCAGCGACTGGCACGCGCTGCTGGTCGCTAATCTGCTCGACCGCTTGCACGAGCTAATCGACGCGCTCGACGGCGCGCGGCTGATCGCGGCACAGGCGATCGACCCCGTCGCGGCGCCGCCCGAGCGCGTCAACGCGCTGCTGCATGCACGGCGAGGGCGACCATTGCACCGCGACCTTCCGCTCGCGCTGCTCTCCGCCGCAGCGACCTTCGTTGCGATCCTCGCCTGCTGCGCGTTCTGGATCGCCACTGCCTGGCCCGAAGGCGCGGTCGCGGCGATGATCGCGGCGGTGGTGTGCTGCTTCTTCGCTACGCTCGACGATCCGGTGCCCGCACAGCGCGGTTTCTTGATCTGGACGGCGGTGTCGCTGCCGCTCACCGCGCTGTACCTGTTCGCGCTGCTGCCGAGGGTGCATAGCTTCGAGACGATGGCGCTGGTGCTCGCGCCGGTGCTGCTGGTGGCGGGCGCGCTGATGGCCTTGCCGCGCTGGTATGGCCGCATGATGCCGCTCCTCATCGGGCTCGCCGGCGGGCTCGCGCTCACCAACGGCTTCAGCGCCGACGCTGCCGGTTTCTTCAACGGCAGCATCGCGCAACTCGCTGGCGTCGCCGCGGCGATGGTGGCGACGCGGTTGTTCCGCAGCCTCGGCGCCGGAGCCGCGCTGCGCCGACTGCGTCGCGCCGGCTGGCGCGAGCTCGCCGATCTCGCCATGCGACCCCATCAGCGCGCGCTGTCGCGCTGGCAGAGTCGCATGCTTGATCGCGTCGGCCTGCTCGCCGCACGGGTCGGCGATCTCGAGGCGGGCGAGCGCGATGCCGGCATGGCGGCGCTGCGCGACCTGCGTGTCGGTGTGAACCTGGCGCAGCTCGCTCCAACATCCGATCCGCTCGCGGCCGACCGGCTCACGCCGCTCCGCCGCGGCGTCGCGGCGCATTACCGCGCGCGGGAACGCGGCGGCCCCACGATGGAGGACGACGCTTTGCTGGTCCGCCTCGACAGCGCCATCGCCGCCGCCCTTACCGAGACGCCACGCCCGCGCGATCGGCTCGCCGCGCTGACCGGACTGCGTCGCAACTTCTTCCCCTCGGCGCCGGCGTGGCGCGACGGACAGGCGGCGGCATGAGCGGCGAGATCGACCTGGCCGGCGTGTACGTCCATCCGCTGCTGCTGGCTGCGATGCTCGCGTTCGTCGCCGCCGAGACGATCGGCTGGGCACTCGCGCGGCTCGTCGTCTACCGCTTCGTCTGGCATCGCGGCCTCTTCGACGTCGCGCTGACGGTCATCCTCTGGGCGGCCTGCGCCGCGCTAATCGGCGGCGCCGCCCCCGCCGCTCTCTTCGGCTAGGACTTATGCGAACGACCGTCATCATCCGCGTCGCCGTGACGCTGGCCGTGGTCGCGCTGGCGGCGCTGGCGGCGCAGCGGCTGTGGTCTCATTATGAGGAGGAACCCTGGACCCGCGACGGCCGCGTCCGCGCCGACGTGGTGCAGGTCGCCCCCGACGTCTCGGGGCTGGTCACGCACGTCTATGTCCGCGACAACCAGCCGGTCGCCGCGGGCACGCCCCTCTTCGAGGTCGACCGGCCGCGCTACCGGCTTGCGGTAGCACAAGCGCGCGCCGCGATCGCGGCGCAGCAGGTTCAGCTCGCGCAGGCGCGCCGTGAGGCCCGGCGCGATCGCGCGCTCGGCGAATTGGTCGCGGGCGAGGTGCGCGAACAGAGCCTCGCCAAGGCGGCGCAGCTTGAGGCCACGCTGGCACAGGCACGCGTCGCGCTTGACACCGCCCAGCTCAATCTTGCGCGGACGCTGGTGCGCGCTGGCGTCGCGGGTACGGTGACCAACCTGGAGCTGCGCCCGGGCGACTATGCCAGCGCTGGACATCCCGAGTTCGCGATCATCGACCGGGCCTCGCTCCACGTGATCGGCTATTTCGAAGAAACCAAGCTGCCGCGCATCCATGTCGGCGACGCGGTGCGGGTGCGACTGATGGGTGACACCGGCGCAATGACCGGTCACGTCCAGAGCATCGCGGGCGGCATCGAAGACCGCGATCGCAGCGCCGGCGCCAACCTGCTTGCCAACGTCAACCCAACCTTCAGCTGGGTGCGGCTGGCGCAGCGCATCCCGGTGCGCGTCACGATCGACCGGGTGCCGCGCGGGACCGCGTTGGTGGTCGGGCGCACCGCCACGGTCGAGGTGGTGCCTCCCGCCACCGCTCCGCAGCGGGAGCATCGCGCATGATCTCGGCCCGCCTCGCCCCCGCGCTGCTCGCCGCGCTGGTCGCCGGATGTGCCGCCGCCGGCCTCGATTATCACCGTCCCGCCAGCGCGCTGAGCGAGCGGCCGAGCGCGACCGGCGCCTTCGTCAGTGGTAGCTCGGCGGCGTTCACCCCGGCGCCGCTGCCGGACAATTGGTGGCGGCTCTACCAGGACCCGCTGCTCGACCGGCTGGTCACCGCGGCGATCGCGCACAACACCGACCTGCGTATCGCAAGCGCCAACATCGCCCGCGCGCAGGCGGCGCTGGACCTCGCCGCGACCGATCGCACGCCGCAGACGCAGATCGAGGCCGCGCCCGGCTATGCGCAACGCTCGGCCGAGGAGGAGCTGCTCCCGGGGGCCGCGCTGCCCTCCTCCCCGGTCTATTCGGCACGGGTCGGCGTGTCCTACCAGCTCGACCTCGCCGGGCAGGTGCGCCGCGCGGTCGAGGCGTCCAGTGCCGATGTGGCCGCCACCCGCGCCGCCTATGACACCGTCAAGGTGACCGTCGTGGCGGACACCACCAGCGCTTATGTCGACGCCTGCGCGGCAGGGCGCGAGATCGGCGTGGCGCAGCGCGCGCTGGCGCTCCAGCAGCGCACCACCGCGCTGACGCAGCGGCTGGTGCGCGCCGGGCGCGGCATCTCGCTCGACGCGACCCGATCGCGTGCGCAGGAGGAGCAGGTGCGGGCGACCCTGCCGACGCTGCTGGCGGCGCGGCAGGTCGCGCTTTTTCGGCTCGCCACGCTGACCGGGCAGCCGCCGGCCGCGTTCGACACCGCGGTGGCCACCTGCACGCAGGAACCGCGGCTCGACCGCGCGATCCCGATTGGCGACGGCGCCGCGCTGCTGCGCCGCCGCCCCGACGTGCGCCGCGCCGAACTGCTGCTTCACGCCGCCACCGCGCGGATCGGCGTGGCCGAGGCAGCGCTCTACCCGCGCGTGACGCTCGGCGCCTCGGCAGGCTCGGTCGGCTTGCTGAGCAACGCCTTCGCCGGTGACACGTACAAATTCTCGCTCGGTCCGCTGATCAGCTGGGAGTTCCCGAACCGCCGCCGCGTCCGCGCACGGATCGGGGGCGCGCGGGCGGAGGCCGACGCCGCGGTGGCGCGCTTCGACGGCAGCGTGTTGGCAGCGCTGCGCGAGACCGAGACTGCGCTCACCGTCTACGCGCGTGACCTCGATCGGCGTGCGGCGCTGGCGCAGGCGCGGGCGCAGGCGGCACGGGCGGCGGCAGACTCGGAGCGGCTGTTCACCGCGGGGCGCTCCGGCTTCCTCCCCGTCCTCGACGCGCAGCGGACGCTGATCGGCACCGAGCAGACGCTCGCCGCGGCGGACAGCCGGCTTGCGGCGGATCAGGTCCAGCTTTTCCTCGCGCTGGGCGGCGGCTGGGAGGCGTAGTGCCGGGCCGCGACTTATACGGTGATCCTCAAACACACCGCCGTCATCTGAACTTGGTTCAGGATGACGGCAGGAGATGGGTAGCGGCTCTGAAGCCTACTTACCTCGCCGCCTCGGCCCGCCCCACCGCCGCCAGCACGTGGCGCAGCAGCCCGTCGGCGTCATGGTTGATATTATGCCCGCCCGGCATGGCCACCTTGCGCAGGTTGGGCAGGTCGAGCAGTGGGCACAGGCTGTCGTCCTCCTCGGCTCCGTAGATGCACGTGAGCGACGTCCAGGTCAGCGTGCGCGCAGTCGTCACCGCGACGCTGTCGGGCGTGCCGCGATAGGCCCAGCCGGTCGGGTCGGCGCGATAGAAGACCGCGTCGCCGGGTAGCACGAGAATGATCCCCGCCACACGCGCACGCAGCTCGGCCGGCAGATGCGCCATCCCGGTCTGGACGATGTCGGCGCCGTAGGACTGGCCCATCACCACCAGCCGGCGCGCGCCGGTTCGCGCCAGCGCAGTGCGCACCGCCTCCGCGATGAAGCCGTCGGCCTCGGCGCGTGTACGCCGGCGCCGGAAATACACGGGCGATGCGATGCCCACCACGTTCACATGATGCTCGGTCAGCCCGCGCGAGGTGGAGGCGCCGAGCAGGAAACGCAGCCCCATGTCGCCCGACACATTGACCACCGCGACATCGTGCACGGGCGCCGCTGCCGGATAGACGTGCACCGCGTCGCGGTCGAAATAGCCCGCTGCCGCCACCGCCACGCAGACGACGGCCGAGCTGACCAGCGTCACCCGAACCCCGCGCCAGAAGGCGGAGCGCGCAGCTCCTTCCTGGCGCGGCGCGGCGCGTCGGCCCGACCGCCACGCTATAGCAGTTTGTCCAGCGTGATCGGCAGGTCGCGCACGCGCCGGCCAGTGGCATTGTAGATCGCATTGGCCACCGCCGCACCGACGCCGGTGATGCCGATCTCGCCGACGCCGTGCGCGCCCATCGGCGTGTGCGGGTCGGGGATGTCGGTCCAGATGACGTCGATCTCGGGCACATCGAGGTGCACCGGCACGTGATATTCGGCGAGGCTGGGGTTCATGATCCGGCCGTTGCGCTCGTCGAACTGAGTCTCCTCCATCAGCGCGAGGCCCAGCCCCATGACGATGCCGCCGCGGAACTGGCTCGCCGCGGTCTTGGCGTTGAGGATGCGCCCGCAGTCGAACGCGCCGAGGAAGCGGCTGACCCGCGTCTCGCCCGTCACCGCATTCACCTTCACCTCGCAGAACAGCGCGCTGTGCGAGTGCATCGACCAGTGCATCAGCTCGAGCGGCGGCGTGCCGGCCTTGGTGACCGTGACACTGTCGCGCTGCGCGCGCGCCAGGATAGAGGCATAGCTCTCGCGCCGCGCCGCGTCGTCGAGCTTGGCGAGGCCGCCGTCCTCGCTTCCGACGTTGCCCGCCGCGAGCCCGGCGAGCGGCGAGTCGTTGCCCGCCAGCGTCAGCAGCTCGGCCACCAAAGCGTTGTGGGCGGCGATCACCGCCGCACCGATCGCCGCGGTCTGCTGCGACCCGCCCGCCATGATCGCGCCGGGAATGGCGGAGTCGCCATAGGCGACCTCGATGCGGTCGAGCGGCAGGCCGAGCCGCTCGGCCGCGACGATCGCGGTGGTCGTGGAGGTGCCCATCCCCATCTCCGCCGCGGCCACCTCGATCAGTGCGCGCACGCCGTCGCCGTCGCGACGTAGCGTGATCCGCGCCTCGGCGCCGGGCATGCGGTAATAAGGGTAGGTTCCCGTGGCACAGCCGGTGCCGACCAGCCACTCGCCTTCGCGCCGCGCGCCCGGCGCGCCGCGGTGCGACCAGCCGAAGCGTGCGGCGCCATCGCGCCACGCCTGATCGATGTGGCGCGACGAGAAGGGCAGCCCGGTGGTGGGGTCCTTGTCGGGCTCGTTGCGCAACCGCAGCTCGACCGGGTCGATCGCAAGCGCCACCGCCAGCTCGTCTATCGCCGACTCGAGCGCGAAGGTACCGACCGCCTCGCCCGGCGCGCGCATGAAGGTGTTGGCGAGCATGTTCATCTGCGTCACCTCTACCTGCAGCCGGATGTTGGGGCAGGCATAACCGGCGCGCGTGCCGAGGATGAACGGCTCGGGCATGTTGTTGTGCGGCGACATCACCGACAGGCCGGTGTGGATCAGCGCCTCGAACCGGCCCTCCGCGCTGGCGCCGATAGCGACGCGCTGCTCGGTCAGCGTGCGGCCGCCGACGACGCGGTACACGCCCTCGCGCGACAGCGTGATCCGCACCGGGCGCCCGGACATCTTCGCCGCGGCGGCGCCGATCACCTGATGGTCCCACAGCCCCTTGCTGCCGAACCCGCCGCCGACATAGGGCGAGGTCAGCCGCACCTGCTCGGGGGTGAGATCGAACACCTCGCCGATCGTCTGCGCCTGCTGAGTCACCATCTGACTGGCGTCGTGGATCACCAGCTCGTCGCCGACCCAGGCGATCGTCGCGGCATGGGGCTCGATCGGGTTATGGTTGTGCCGCGGCGTGCGATACACCGCGTCGACCCTGACCGCGGCCCGCGCCAGCGCGCCC
This sequence comes from Sphingomonas larreae, assembly GCF_051400595.1. Classification (NCBI taxonomy): domain Bacteria; kingdom Pseudomonadati; phylum Pseudomonadota; class Alphaproteobacteria; order Sphingomonadales; family Sphingomonadaceae; genus Sphingomonas; species Sphingomonas larreae. The sequence goes on along the minus strand of NZ_JBLFFI010000002.1, from coordinate 320,539 downwards.
TCGGCGTCGCCGATCTCGTTGAGCAAAGGCTGGCCCATGAACAGGCCCTGCGCGATGCCGTTGGCCTTGGCGCCCTCGAGCGAGGTGGTCGAGGGCTCGGCGGCGTAGGTGACCTCGACCAGCGCGGCGGCATGGTCGGCCTGTTCCTGCGTCTCGGCCAGCACCGCGACGATCGGCTGGCCGTTCCAATGAACCCGATCGTCCTGGAAGATCGGGAGATCGGCCGGCCCGACGCCGTGTGGCGTGGAGCCGAACGCGGGCGGCTTGTTCATTCGGGGCGCGTTGACGTGCGACATCACCAGCACCACGCCGGGCGCCGCCTCGGCCGCGGCGGCGTCGATCGCGGTGATGCGTCCGCGCGCGATGGTGGCATAGACCAAGGCACAATAGGCCATGTCGTCGAAGCGGAACTCCGCCGCGAACGGCGCCGCGCCCTTGACCTTGAGCGGTCCGTCGAGACGCGACACCGCCGCGCCGATCAGCCCGTGCTTGTGCTGGATCAGCGGATCGGGGACGCCGCCGGGAATCCAGCTGTCGGGCGCGAGCGGGACCAGCTTGGTCATCGCGCCCTGCACCAGGCCCTGGGCGCTCTGCTTGACCGTGTCGACGATGCTCATGCCGCCTCTCCCTTGGCCAGATCGCCCAGCACCGCGGCGAGCGTCCGCCCCGCCAGCGCCGGCTTGAACGCATTGTGCCGCAGCGGCGCGGCGTCGGCGAACTCCAGCGCCGCAGCGGCGTGGAACGCCTCCGACGTCGGCGGGCCGCCGCGCAGCGCCTCTTCCGCCCGCAGCGCGCGCCACGGCTTGTGCGCCACGCCACCGAACGCGACCCGCACGTCGGCCACGCGATCGCCGTCCAGCTCGAGCGCCGCGGCGACCGAGATCAGCGCAAAGGCATTGCTCGCGCGGTCGCGCACCTTGCGATAAGTCGAGCGCGCCGCCAGCGGCATGGCGGGCAGCTCGATCGCGATGATCAGCTCGCCCGGCGCGAGGACCGTGTCACGCTCAGGCGCGTCACCGGGCAGACGGTGGAGATCGGCGAACGCCACGATCCGCGCGCCCTCGGCACCTGCCACGTGCACGGAGGCGTCAAGCGCGGCGAGCGCCACGCACATGTCGCTTGGGTGCGTCGCGACGCATGCCGCGGACGCGCCGAGCACCGCATGGATGCGGGTGAAGCCGTCGCGTGCGTCGCAACCCTGGCCCGGGGTGCGCTTGTTGCAGCGCGATCCGTCGGTGTCGTAGAAATAGGTGCAGCGCGTGCGCTGGAGCAGGTTGCCGCCGACCGTGGCCATGTTGCGGATCTGTGCCGAGGCGCCCGCGAGGATCGCGCGCGACAGCATCGGATAGCGCTCGCGGACGATGCGGTGCTCGGCGAGCGCGGTGTTGCGCACGGCCGCGCCGATCCGCAGCCCGCCGCCGTCGGTTTCCTCGATCGCGGCGGAGAGACCGGTGACATCGACCAGCCCGTCGGGCCGGGCCACGGTCTCGCGCATCAGGTCGACCAGGTTGGTGCCGCCGCCCAGATAGGCCGTGGCGTTCACCGCACCGAGCCGCAGCGCCTCGGCCGCGTCAGTGGCACGCGCGTAGCGGAACGGGGTCATGCCGCCCACTCCGCCGCGACGGTGGCACGGATCGCGTCGACGATCCCGTTGTGCGCGCCGCAGCGGCACAGATTGCCGCTCATCCGCTCCTGCACTTCCTCGCGGGTGAGCGTGACCGGCGCATTAAGGTCGGCGCTGACATGGCTCGGCACACCGCGGTTCGCCTCCGCCGCCATGCCGATCGCGGAGCAGATCTGGCCCGGCGTGCAATAGCCGCACTGGAACCCGTCATGCTCGATAAAGGCTTGTTGTAGCGGGTGAAGCCCATCCTCGCCCGCGAGCCCCTCGATCGTGGTAATACTGCGACCCTCATATTGCATTGCGAGCGCGAGGCAGGAGAGGATCCGCTCGCCGTCGACCAGCACGGTGCATGCGCCGCAAGCGCCCTGGTTGCAGCCCTTCTTCGTGCCGGTGAGATGCAGCGTCTCACGGAGATGGTCGAGCAGCGAGACACGCGGATCGTCCGGCGGTGCGACCTCGGTGCCGTTGATGATGAGCGGCATGGAAGCTTGTCCCCTTCTCGTTCGACGCGACGACACCTGATTAACTTACACCAAGTTACGGCCCCACGCGCTATTTTGCGACGTACGTCGCTCGCTCGGGCGCGTCCGCGCCTTGCTATGGCGCGCGTCTGGCGGGGCGCTAAGACAGCCAACGCCGAGCCCGCGAGTCGTCCGCCGGTCGCGCTTCGTCGTGGAGTTGTTCCCGTGCGCAAAGCTGCCGTCGCGATCCGCCATATCGCATTCGAGGATCTCGGCCATTTCGCGGCGCCGCTCGAGGCTGCCGGTTATGATGTCCGCTACGTCGACGCGAGCGCGACGAACGCCGCGATCGACCCCGATGGTGACGACCTGCTGATCGTGCTCGGCGGGCCGATGGGCGTGTATGAGACCGAGCAATACCCGTTCCTCGACGACGAGCTGAACGTGTTGCAGCGGCGACTGGCGGCACGGCGACCAGTGCTGGGCGTGTGCCTGGGCGCGCAGCTCATTGCCTGCGCGCTCGGCGCCGCGGTCTATCCCGGCGCGACCAAGGAGATCGGCTATGCGCCGGTCGCGCTCACCGCGGCGGGCGCCGCCTCTCCGCTTCAGGTGCTCGGCCGGGGGCAGCCGGTGCTACACTGGCATGGCGACACCTTCGACCTGCCGGCCGGTGCCACCCTGCTGGCGTCCACCGCCGCCTACCGTCACCAGGCCTTTGCCGTCGGCGAAGCGGTGCTGGCACTGCAATTCCACCTGGAAGCGAATGCGATCGAGCGCTGGCTGAGCGGCCATGCCGCCGAGCTGCACGACGCCGCGATCGATCCGGCGACGCTCGCGCGCGATGCCGCGGCGCACGATGCGGCGTTGCGAAATGCCGCCACTGCGGTGGTCGCCGGCTGGTTGTCCGCTTTGTAGCAGGACGAACGCAGCCGGCGTTACCACGCGATCAGCGGCGCGTGCTGCCGCCAGGTGGACGAGTCCAGCGCGTCGAGCACGAATGTGGCGACGTCGGTGCGTGATATCGTTCCACCGTGGAAGCCGGACAGGTCCTCTAGCGCGCGCACCCTTCCCCGCGCGGGTGCGTCGCTGAGCACGGCGGGACGCACCAACGTCCAGTCGAGATCGCTGTCCCGCACGATCGTCTCCTGGCGGTCCTTGTCCGCATACACATGGCGCAGCAGCAGCGGGAAGATCAGCCGGTCGAACAACGGACCGCCGTGTCCGCGACTGTCTCCCGTGCCCATGCCCGTGATCGCCACTAGCCGACGCACGTCTTGCGCCCGCATCGCATCGACCAGCGCCCGCGTCGCTTCGGACAGCAGCGTCACCTTGCGGAACGGACTGGCCGGGGTGCCGAGCGCGCTCACCACCGCGTCCTGTCCGCGCAGCGCCTCGCGCAGCGCGGCCGTGTCGCGCGCGTCACCCAGCACGACACGCGCATCGCCCAGCCCGTCCGCGCTCGCGCGCGAACGCACCAGCGCACTGACGCGGAGACCGCGGACCTGCGCCTGCTCGACGATGCGGCGCCCGGTGCCACCTGTTGCTCCTAGGACGAGGACGTTCGCGCTGCGCCTAGATGACGTTTTGGTCATGGCTGCCTCCTGATCTGACGCCACGAATGTGTCGATCCGAGATCGAGCGAAAAGCCACGCGATCTGGACGCTATGTTCCGCTAGTGAGACACCGCTTCGGCCTCGCGCCGCGCTGCCATCATTGCCAGCCAGCGCCGTCGCAGGGTCGCGCGCCGCTCGGGATAGCGTTCCTCGAGAAAGTCGACTGCGGCGAGCCGGTCGGTACGGAACATGCGGAACGCGCCGCGCCACTCGCACCAGGCGATCAGCATGCGCTTGCCGTCCATATAGCCGACGAGAAACGGCCAGACGGTACGCTCGCTCGCGTCGCCCTCGGCATCGCGATACGCGATGCGCAGCTTGCGCCCCTGCAGACTCCACGCCCGCAAGCGCGCCACGTCCACGCCCGCGTCGGCGCGCTCGCCCCAGGCCGGCGGAGTGATCACCGCGGGCTCGTCGATCGCGGCGCGGAGCCGCTCGGGAATCACCGCCGCCACCTTCGCCAGCACGTCGGCCGCGGCGCGCGCCAGTCCCTCGTCGGCGTGCACCAGCACCCATTGCGCGCCGAGCACGACCGCCTCCACCTCGTCCGAGGTGAGCATCAGCGGCGGCATGTCGAAGCCACGCTCCAGCACGTAGCCAATCCCCGCTTCGCCGCGGATCGGGACCCGCTGCGCCACCAGCGCGGCGATGTCGCGGTAGACCGAGCGACGGCTGGTCTCGAGCTCCGCCGCGATCGCGTCCGCGGTCATCGGCGCGGTAGCGCGGCGAAGCAGCTGGACGATCTCGAAAAGGCGGTCGGCACGGCGCATCGGCGTAACCTACCGCCCGCCGTGTGCGGAGGCGAGCACCGGACCGCACGGCGGCGCCGCGCTCGCCAGGATGAGCAGCACGGTCGCCGCGAACCCTGCCGCAGCCAGCCCGAGATCGCGCCGCGTCATGCCGCGGGCACCGCGTCGCGTGCCGCCGCGCGCGCGAACGCTGGCCGGGCGACAAGTCGCGCGAGATAGGCGGCGATCGGACCGTCGGCTGGCATCAGATGATGCGCCCAGCCGAGCGTGCCCCCCAGCATCACGTCGGCGGCGCTGAACCGCTCGCCGAGCAGCCAGGGACCGGTCACCAGCGCGCGCTCGAGCCGTGACATTGCTGCGGTGAAGGCGGCCGGGGCGGGTGCCTCTGATGCCACAGCCAGTCGCTCGAAGATCGCGGGGCCAAACTCGCCCTCGATCCAGCTGAGCCATGTCAGATAGGCGCCGCGATCGCTGTCGCCGATCCGTGGCGCGAGCCCCGCGCCGTCGAGCCGATCGGCGAGATACGTCGCCACCGCCGCACTCTCGGTGACCAGAACATCGCCGTCCTGCACCGCGGGCACCTTCTTGTCGGGGTGCGGATTGGTCGCGTCCGGACCGTCGCCGCTGCCATCCCGGTAGCGGATCGAGACGTAACGCAGCTGGTAGGTCGCGCCGAGTTCCTCAAGCAACCAGATGATGCGGCTCGAGCGCGACTGCGGGGCGTGGAACAACGTCAGCATCATGGGTCTCCTTCGGGCCGGCATGGCCATGACGTCGGGACTAGATGACCGCTGCTGCCAGCGTTGTGGCAGCAGCGTCGCCGGTGGCGCACGTCAGCAGGGTGCCAGCCGCCACGATTGCCCTGCTCGCTCCGCCCTTGATCTCGATCGGTGCGATCCCGGAGCCGCCGAGTGGAACTGGGTGAGACACCCACTCGTACTCGCGCCAGTCGGATCGAACGGAGAAGAGCCATGGCATCGAGCCCCGGGCGGCCAGCGCTCGCCCCTCTCGCGATCGCGCGTCGGCCGATCTATCCGGCGTTGCTGCCCGTGCCGATCACCTGCTTCGTCGGCGCGCTGCTTACCGATCTTGCCTACACCGGCACCGCCGAGATGATGTGGCTCGACTTCTCGTCCTGGCTGCTACTGGCCGGGCTGATCGCGGGCGGCGTGGCGGGCGCGTTGCTGCTGGTCGAGCTCGTGCGCGCCGGCGCGGCGCGGCGCGGGGCGCTGACGCTTCACCTCGTCCTGCTGCTCGCCGCCTGGATCGTGGAGGTGTTCAACTCCTTCTTGCACGCGCGCGATGGCTGGACCGCGGTGGTGCCCGGCGGCCTGACGCTGTCGGTCGTAGCTACCGTGCTCGCGCTCGCGGCGGGCTGGTTCTGGCAGGCGGTGCCGCGCTACGTTGCGGGAGCGCCGCGATGACCCGCCGCCTCGCCATCGCCCTCGCCGCACTGCCGCTCGCCGCCTGCGGGAGCGGCCCGTCGATCGATCCCAACCGTCAATATGGCGCCAATCCGCCGCTCCCCGAGCCGCACGAGCAGCTCATCGCCGACGTGGGCGTGTATCAGACGGTCGGATGGAAGAAGGGCGAGACGCCGACCGTGCCCGCCGGCTTCCGAATCGAGCCGCTGGCGAGCGGCCTGAGCAATCCGCGCAACGTCGTCGCTTTGGCCAACGGCGACGTGCTGGTGGTGGAGTCGCGCAACGAGGGCGGCGAACCCATCCAACGACCCAAGGACCCGATCCGCGACTGGTTCATGGCGCGCGCGCACTCGCAGACCCAGAGCGGTGACGCTCCCGCGCCCAGCAACCGCCTGACGTTGCTGCGCGATGCCGATGGCGACGGGCAGCCAGACGCGCGCTCGGTGCTGGTCGATCATCTCAACGCGCCGTTCGGGGTGGTGGTGCTCGGTGATCAGCTGTTCGTCGCCAACACGGATGCGATCATGCGCTACCCGTTCGTGACGGGGCAGACGCGGATCACTACGCCGGGCGTGAGGCTGACCGACCTGCCCGCCGGCGCGATCAACCATCACTGGACCAAGAGCCTCACCGCAAGTCCGGACGGCACGCGACTTTATGTCGGGGTCGGATCGAACAGCAATGCGATGGAACGCGGCAGCGACGCCGAGATGCACCGTGCCGCGGTGTTCGAGGTCGATCCGCGCAGCGGCGCGTCGCGGCCGTTCGCTACCGGGCTGCGCAACCCCAACGGACTCACCTTCTATCCGGGCACCGACACGCTGTGGGCGGTGATCAATGAGCGCGACGAGCTCGGCCCCAATCTCGTGCCGGATTACCTCACCTCGGTGCGTCCTGGTGCGTTCTACGGCTGGCCCTATAGCTATTACGGCCAGCACCTCGACCCGCGGGTCAAGCCGCAGCGGCCCGATCTGGTGGCACGTGCGATCGCACCCGACTATGCGCTCGGCTCACACGTCGCTCCGCTCGGCCTCGCCTTCTACACCGGGCCGAGCTTCCCCCCGAGCTATCGCGGCGGCGCGTTCGTGGGGGAGCACGGCAGCTGGAACCGTACCGATCCGCACGGCTACAAGGTGGCGTTCGTCGCCTTCCAGAACGCCCGTCCCGCCGGCGCGCCGCGCGACTTCGTCACCGGCTTTCTCAAGGACGGCAAGGCGCGCGGTCGTCCGGTCGGGGTGGCGATCGATCCGCGCGGGCGGCTGCTCATCGCCGACGATGTCGGCGGCACGGTTTGGCGGGTGAGCTATGCGGGCGGTTGATGTGGTAGCCAGCGGCGCATGGGCCGGCTAGCAGGCGGCATGGCCGAACGCTTCGAACGACATCGCCAGCCGTGGCGCCCCGACGAGCTCCAGAAGCTCCACACGCTTGCGAAGAAGGGTATGGCGCTCAAGGCCATCGCCAAGGCGCTGACGCGCAGCGAGGAGTCCGTGAAAGAGCGCGCCAAGCAGGACGGATTGTCGACCGCGAAATTGCATTAGGGCGAGGCTTGGGCGGACCGTCCGTGCGGTCCGCTATGAAGCGTGATGCACCCGCTCGGCTGCTACGCTTCGTCGTCCTCTCCGTACTGGCGTCATCCTGAACTCGTTTCAGGATGACGAAAGAGAATGCGTCGGCGGTCGCACGCGAACCAGCGGCCAAAGCTGCCGCATCTCGCCCCTACCCGCGCCTCACGCCGCGCAGGTCTTCACCGCCTGCGCCAGCGCTGGCAGCGGATCGCCGCGCGGCACGAACTCGTGGGCGAGATAGCCCGTGAAATCAGTGTCCGCGAGCGCGCGCGCGAACGCACCCCAATTGACCTCCTGCGTATCGTCCAGCTCGTGGCGACCGGGGACGCCGCCGGTGTGGACGTGGCCGATCCAGCGAATGTTCTTGCGGATCGTGTCGATCAGGTCACCTTCCATGATCTGCATGTGATAGGCGTCGTACAGCAGCTTGACGTGCGGCGAGCCGACCGCCTCCATCACGCGTGCGCCCCAGGCGGTATGGTCCGCCATGTAATCGGCGTGGTCGACCTTGCTGTTGAGCAGTTCGAGGCAGATCGTGACGTTATTGTCCTCGGCGATCTTCTTGACGCGGTTCAGCCCCGCGATCGTGTTCGCCGCGCCCTCTTCGTCCGACATGCCCTTGCGGTTGCCGGAGAAGGCGATGACGTTGGGAACGCCGGCCTTGGCTGCCTGCGGGATGCCGACGCGGTATTGCGCTTCGATCGCGGCGTGGTTCTCGATGCGGTTGAGCCCGTTGGGAATCTGCATCACGTCCGCAGCATAGCCCATGGTGCAGCGCAGGCCGTAGCGACGCGGCACGTCATAGTCCTTGGGCTCGAGCAGATCGATGCCCTCCAGCCCGATCTTGGCGGCGAAGGCGCAGAGCTGGTCGAGCGGGATCTTCTGGTAGCACCAGCGGCTGACCGACTGCTTCAGCCGCCTTTTGGATGACGGAGCGGGCGCGCCGATCGCCGCCCCCGCGGCGAGCGTGAGGGATGTGCCGATGACCTGTCGCCTTGTGACCATAGGGGGAGTGTAGCGCGAGCAACGGGGGGAGCAAGCCGCCGCAGCGCGATCGATCGTGGCGTCACCTTCACCGCCGTGATCGCCGAGCGTCTAGGAACCAGTCACGGCGGTGAACTTCGCGGCGACGGGACGATCGCGCAGAGTGATCCTGCAAGCCACGGAACAGCGTTGGCGCAACCACGCGCGGCGCCGACGGTTCAGCCATCGCGACCGCAGGAGACGCTATGCTCGAACATGTTCCCCATTGGCTCGGCAGCCTGTTGCACAATGTCCGGGCGGGTCATTCCAAGCTGGTGATCGTGCAGGACGGTGTCGTCGAGAGCGGCGCGCAACTGACGCTGAGCAGCCCTGCCTTCGCCGACGGCGCACGCTTGCCCGAGCGGTTCACTGCCGACGGCGAGGGCGTATCGCCGCCGCTGACGTGGTCGGGCGTGCCCGCCGGAGCGGTCGCGCTCGCGCTGGTGGTCGAGGATCCCGACGCGCCCACGCCCACCCCTCTGGTCCATGCGGTGGTATGGAACCTCCCGGCCGACTCCTCAGGGCTCGAGGAGGGCGCGATCGTGGCGGACGGGCGCGGCGGCTACGATGGCTCGGACGTGGGGCGCAACAGCTACCAGCAGGAAGGCTGGCTGCCGCCCGACCCGCCGACGGGGCATGGCAGCCACGATTACGTCTTCCAGCTCTTCGCGCTGCGCAAGGCAGCGGCGCTCGACGTCAACCCGGGCCGGAGCGCGGTGCTGGAGGCACTGCGGGGCCGCGTGCTCGCGGCCGGCATGTTGGTCGGCACCTACTCGCGCGGCGAGCCCGCGGCGGTGGGGCCGGTCGGCGTCACACAGCCCGCCTGACCGCATGCGCGACCCGACTCCCCGCCCGCTGCCGACGGCGCCGCGCTGGCTTGGTCTGTCCGGGCTGCTGCCGCCCGCCGGCTGCGTCGCGGTCGCGCTCGCACTTCCCGCGCTGCAACCCGCGGCAACGCTGGTGGGCGGGGTCTATGCCGCGGTGATCCTGTCGTTCCTGGGTGGTCTGTGGTGGATGGACTCGCTCGAACGCCGCGTCCACGCGGCGGCACCGTACGTGCTGGCGGTAGCGCCCAGCCTGGTCGCCTGGGCAGCGCTACTCGCCTGGCTGCTCGGCGGTGCGCCGCCCGCGTCGTCGCTGCTCGCGCTTGGTGCCGCGGTGCTGGTGTCCCCTCTGGCCGACCGCGCCACCTCGGTCGCAGTGCGCGAACTGCCCGGCTGGTGGCGCCTGCGGCTGACGCTTTCGGGCGGACTCGGCGTCCTCACGCTGCTGCTGGCGCTGCTCGCCCACTAACCGACTAGCGTCCCAAACAAACGGACTGGAACGCGACAAAATACGACGCCACACGCTTTCGCCGTCAGGTCCACGGGAGAGCGGCCGGCGCGTGTCACTTGACCGGATCGGCGGCGGTGAAGGGCGAGCAGCACGGCGGCACCACCGCGTGGAACTCCATCAGCTCGACCCGCGTGCCGTCGGGGTCGTAGAGGTTGGCCTGCCACTTGCCGTCGAGCCCCAATTGGGGGCCGTCGTGGCGCCCGGTCATCTTCTTGCTGCGATACAGCTCGGTCACCGCGGCCTGCATGTTGCGCACGCCGAACGACAGATGATTGAGCACGCCGAGCTGGCGCGCGTCGAGCCGCGCCTCACTCACGCCCGAGCCGTCGCCCACCATCATATATTCCAGCCAATCGCGCCCGTCCGGCGTCTGCTGCGACACCCAGTCGACCTTGGGCGGCTCGAACGCGCCGAACCAATAAGGGCGAAAGCCGAGCAGGCCGCGGTAGAAGCCGTCCTGCGCAGCACGGTTCCGTACCGCATGGCCGACGTGGATGATGTGCCCGCTCACCGCGCCCGGCACCGCCGTATCGCCGCCGCGACGCTCGACGAACTGGACCTCGTTCCCTTCGGCGTCGCGCGCGGCGAAACGACGCTCGCCGCCGTCCGCCTCCAACGCACTGACCGCGGGCGCGCCGCGCGCGATCAGCCAACTCCGCAACGCCGCGGCGTCAGGCGTGCGATAGGCGGCGTGCGCGAACACGCTGGCCCCGAGCGTCGGCGGCGCGGGCAGCACCTCGACGAACTGCGATCCGCTGACGTAGAAGCGCATCCCGCGCGCCTGCTCCGGATCGGCGCCCTTCCGCGCGCCGAGCACGCCGACGTAGAAGCGCTCGGAGGCGGCCATGTCACGGCTGTAGACCGCAAGGTGCGAGATGCCGGTGATCGGCGGCCGCTGCGGCGCGCGCGCGCCGATCGTCACTATCGCGGCGAGCGCCATCACCACCTGTCCGAACCGCATCGCCGCTCCCCCAATCTTCCCGATTATCGTCGTCTAATCGGTATCTTAGCCAGCCAGTTCGACGATGTCACGGATCACGATCTGCCGCTCCTTGGGGCTGACGGAGAGAGGCTGCAAACCAACATTCACCAGTAAAACCGTGATTCATGCCATGTTGCGTTCCTGTCCGACTCTGCTGTAGCCTCTCGCGAGGAGCGCCGAGCGACGGCGCCGAATGGAGGGGACGGCAGGCCATGCGTGCATCGCTCATCTCGGCGTTCGCCACGACATTGCTCCTCACCGCGATCGCGCAGGCGCAGACCAGGGTGCCCGGCGATCCGTACGCCGATGACCCGTCCGGCATCGTGGCCGATCCCTGCCCGTCCCATCCCAGACCCCACGACAAGGCCGGTCAGACATTGTGGAACCTCCACATGCTCACGCGCGACCACGGCCAGCTCTGTCGCTACGCCGCCGCCAATCGCGCGCTGACCGAACGCCCGCGGGTCGTCTTCATGGGCGATTCGATCACCGACAATTGGATCAATCTTGCCCCCGACTTCTGGCGCGGTGGCCGGGTCGATCGCGGCATCAGCGGACAGACCACGTCGCAGATGCTGCTGCGCTTCCGCCAGGACGTGATCGAACTGCACCCGCAAGCGGTGCACATCATGGCGGGCACCAACGATGTCGCCGGCAACACCGGCGCGACCACGATCGAGACGGTCGAGGGCCATATCGAGAGCATGGCCGAATTGGCGCGCGCACACGGGATCAAGGTGATCCTCGCCTCGGTGCCGCCCGCCGCCGCTTTCCCGTGGAGCCCGGGCAAGCGCCCGGCGCCGCAGATCGCCGCGCTGAACGCCTGGCTCAAGGACTATGCGCGGCGCAGCGGCGCGACCTGGGTCGATTATCATCCGGTTCTGGCCACCCCCGACGGCGCGATGCGCGAGGGACTGGCGAGCGACGGCGTCCACCCGACCGCGGCGGGCTATGCGGCGATGGCGCCGGTGGCGCTCGCCTCGATCCGCCGCGCGCTGGGCCGCTGATTATGAGCACGCTCAGCCGCCGCGGCTTCCTCGCCGGTTCGGCCGCGGTCACCGCGGCGCGCGCCTCGCTCGCCGCGAGCCCCACCGGCAGCGCGCGCGGTCCGGTCCAGCCGACCTGGGAGTCGCTGCGCGCGCACTACCGCTACCCGGACTGGTTCCGCGACGCCAAGCTCGGGCTATGGGCGCATTGGGGTCCGCAGTCGGTACCCGAGCAGGGCGACTGGTACGGGCGCCTGCTCTACATGCAGGGGCATAGTGACTATCAGCACCACCTGCGCAGCTACGGGCACCCGACCGAATTCGGGATGAAGGATATCCAGAACCTGTGGAAGGCAGAGCGCTGGAATCCGCAGGCGCTGGTCGAGCGCTACAAGCGCGTCGGCGCCAAATATTTCATGGCGCTCGCCTGCCACCACGACAATCTCGACTGTTACGACAGCCGCTACCACGCGTGGAACTCGCTGCGCGTCGGGCCCAAGCGCGACGTGATCGGCATCTGGGAGCGCGCGGTGCGTCGCGCCGGGCTCAAGTTCGGCGTGTCGAACCATGCCGCGCACAGCTGGCACTGGTATCAGACCGCTTATGCTTATGATCCCGAGGGCGATCGCGCGGGGCAGCGCTACGACGCCTTTCGCCTGACCAAGGCCGACGGTCGCGGCACCTGGTGGGAAGGGCTCGACCCGCAGCAGCTCTACACCGGGCGCCACATGGTCGCACCCGACGGCATCCGCACGATCGCGGCGATGAACGCCTGGCACGAGGCGCACGACGGCCAATGGATCGAGACCGCCCCGCCGGCTGATCCGCAGTTCGCCGCGACGTGGTTGCTGCGGCAGGCCGACCTCATGGCGAAGTACAAGCCCGACCTCTGCTACATGGACGACACCGGCCTGCCTTTCGGCGCGATCGGGCTGGAGGCTGCGGCGGACTATTACAACCGCGCGATCCAATGGCATGGCGCGCCCGACGTGGTGCTGACCGGCAAGAAGCTCGAGCCGCATCAGCTCGGCGGTATCGTCGAGGATGTCGAGCGCGGCTTCAGTGACCGGCTTCGCGCCGAGCCGTGGCAGACCGACACCTGTATCGGTGACTGGTTCTACAATGTCGCACGTCTCAACGACCGCAGCTACAAGTCCGCCGAGGCGGTGATCCAACGGCTCGCCGACGTCGTGTCGAAGAACGGCAATTTGTTGCTGTCGATCCCGCTGGCCGGGCATGGTGCGCTCGATCCGGAGGAGGAGAAGATCCTCGACGCGATGGAGCGCTGGACCACGATCAACGGCGAGGCGATCTTCGCCTCGCGGCCGTGGCGCGTCTATGGCGAGGGGCCAACGCAGGTCGCAGCGGGCATGATGAACGAGGAAAAGGCCAAGCCCTTTACCGCGGAGGATGTCCGCTTCACCACGCGCGGCGGCGCGCTCTACGCGCTGTTCCTCAGGCCGCCGACCGGCACCGCGCGTATCGCCGCGCTGGCGAGCGGCGCGTCCGCCGCGGCGGTGGAGCGGGTCACGCTGCTCGGCGGCGGCACGGTCCCGCACCGTCAGACCCCGCGCGGGCTCGAACTCGACCTCACCGGGCGCGCGCCCGCCGGCTTCGTCCCCGCGGTGCGGATCGAGGGGCGCGGGCTGGCATGACCGGCGCCGCGTCGCGGCGGCTGTCGCTGGTCCTCGTCGTCGCGCTCTTCTTCCTGTGGGGCGTCGCCAACAATCTCAACGACGTGCTGATCGCGCACTTCAAAAAGCTGTTCGTGCTCAGCGATCTGGGCGCCGGGCTGGTCCAGTCCGCTTTCTATCTCGGCTATTTCTGCCTCGCGATCCCGGCGGCGCTGACGATGCGGCGATATGGCTATCGCGCCGCGGTGTTGCTGGGGCTGCTGCTTTATGGTGCCGGCGCGCTGATGTTCTGGCCGGCGGCGGAGTGGCAGAGCTATCCCACCTTCCTGCTCGCGCTGTTTGTCATCGCCAGCGGGCTCGGCTTTCTCGAGACTTCGGCCAACCCGCTGATGGCGCGGCTCGGCAGCGAGGAGACCGCGGCGCGGCGCCTCAACCTCGCCCAGGCGTTCAACCCCTTTGGCTCGATCACGGGCGTGCTGATCGGCAGCCACTTCATCCTCTCGGGCCAATCGGGTCCGGTGACCACCGCTGCCGGCCGTGCCGCGGAAGCCGCCGCGGTACAGATGCCGTATCTCGTCATCGGCCTGGTGGTGCTGGTGTGGGCGGTGCTCATCCGCTTCACCCCCTTCCCGCCGATCGCGACCGAGCGCGACGTGGAGGAAGGCGTCGGCGCGGCGCGCGACTTCGCCAACGTGATCCGCTCGGCGCGCGTACGTGCCGGCGCGGTGGCACAATTCTTCTATGTCGGCGCGCAGGTCGGCATCTGGAGCTTCCTGATCCGCTACAGCGAGGTCGCGGTGCCCGGCACCAATGAGCGCACCGCCGCGGATTACCTCACCGCTTCGCTGGTGCTGTTCATGGCCGGACGGTTCGCCGGCACCGCGCTGATGGCGCGCGTCGCGCCGGCGCGGCTGCTCGCCGGCTTTGCAGCCGCGGCGGGCGCGCTGACGCTGGCGGCGGCGCTGATCGGCGGCGCGGTCGGGATCGCGGCGCTGGTGCTCACCAGCTTCTTCATGTCGATCATGTACCCGACGATTTTCGCCGAGACGGTGAGCGATCTCGGCGCGCTGACCAAGTCGGCGGCGGCGTTGCTGGTGATGGCGATCGTCGGCGGCGCGGTGTTCCCCGCAGTGATGGGGCTGGTGTCGGACCGCACCGGCTCGATCGTGGTGGCGATGGCGGTGCCGGGGGCCTGTTTCCTGGTGGTGTTGCTGTTTGCGCTCTCGCTCCGGCGCGCGCACGCGTGATTGACGCGCACGTCCATCTGTGGACGGTCGGGGCCAACGGCTTCGCATGGCCGACGCCCGATCTCACCGCAATCCACCGCGACATCGCGCTCGACGACTGGCGCGCCCTGTCCGGCGCGGCGGCGCTCGATGGCGTGGTGCTGGTGCAGTCGCAGCCCGACGCGGCTGACACCTCCTGGCTCCTCGACGTCGCCGCGCGCGAGCCACAGGTGCTCGCGCTGGTCGGCTGGGCCGACGTCGACGCGAGCGACGCGGTCGCGACGATCGAGCGGCTGGCGCGCGCGCCGAAACTGCGCGGGCTGCGCCCGATGGTGCAGGACCTCGCCGCCGACTGGTACGACGATCCCGCGCGCGACCGCGCTTGGGCGGCGATGGCGCGCACCGGGCTCGTGCTCGACGCGCTGGTGCGCCCGCGCCACCTGCGCAGCCTGGCGCGACTGGCGGCGCGGCATCCCGATCTCGTCATCGTCATCGATCATGGCGCCAAGCCGACGCTTGACGATCTCGCCGGCTGGCGTTCCGATCTCGCCGCCCTGGCGGTGCTGCCGCAGGTGCGCTGCAAGCTCTCCGGGCTGCTCACCGAGCGCCGCGCGGACGACCCGCCGCATGCCATCAACGCCGCCGCTGCGGCGCTGCTCGAACTGTTTGCCCCCGACCGGCTGATCTGGGGGAGCGACTGGCCGGTGCTGGAGCTTGCGGGTGATTATGCCGGCTGGCTGGCGCAGGCGCGCGCGCTGGTCCCGGCGGCGCTGCACCGGGCGGTGTTCGATGCCAACGCGCGCGCCACCTACGGGATTACCGGATGAGTCTGACACTACCGCCGCTCGGCATGGGATGTGCCGGGATCGGCAATCTCTATCGCGCGGTCGACGATGCCACCGCGGACGCGACCGTCGCCGCCGCCTTGGCGGCAGGCATCGGCTATTTCGACGTCGCGCCGCATTATGGCTTCGGGTTGGCGGAGGAGCGGCTCGGCCGCGCGCTGGCGCGCCACGACCCCGACGCGCGCGCGATCGTCTCCACCAAGATCGGTCGCCTGCTCATGACGACCGACAGCACCGCCAACGAGCGCCACGGCTTCGTCGACGCGCCCGCGCTCGAGCCGGTCTTCGACTATTCGCGCGACGCGGTGCGACGCAGTCACGAGGCGAGCCTGGTGCGGCTCGGGCGCGAGCGCATCGACATCCTCTTCGCGCATGATCTCGGCGAGGTGACGCATGGCGCCGAGGCGGAGCACCATCTCCGCGCCTTCCTGGACGGCGGCTACCGCGCGCTGCGCGATCTGCGCGACGCCGGTGCGGTCGACGCGATCGGGCTCGGCGTCAACGAGATCGCGGTGTGCGACCGGCTGCTGGACGCGGTCGAGCTCGACGTCATCCTGCTCGCCGGCCGCTACACGTTGCTCGAACCGGACGGCGCCGCGGCGCTCCTCGAACGCTGCGCGCGCCTGGGCACGCAGGTGGTGATCGGCGGGCCATATAACAGCGGCATCCTGGTCGAGGGCAGCGCAACGGCGCGCCACTTCGACTATGCGCCTCCGCCCGCCGCCGTGATCGCGCGCGTCGCCGCGCTGGAGCGCGTGTGTGCACGTTACGCTGT
This sequence comes from Sphingomonas larreae, assembly GCF_051400595.1. Lineage (NCBI taxonomy): Bacteria > Pseudomonadati > Pseudomonadota > Alphaproteobacteria > Sphingomonadales > Sphingomonadaceae > Sphingomonas > Sphingomonas larreae. The sequence goes on along the minus strand of NZ_JBLFFI010000002.1, from coordinate 304,297 downwards.
TCCGCTGCCCGCGGCCGCGCTTCAGTTCCCCACGCGCGCAGCCGCCGTGGCGGGCGTGATCCCCGGGCTGGTGGGCGAGGCGCAGGTGGCGGACACACTGCGTTACGCGCGCTGGCCTATACCGGACGCGCTGTGGGACGCATGTCGCGCCGCGCTCCACGACCTTTCACCACAGGAGTTAGCGCGATGAGCAATCGCGTCGCGGGCAAGACCGCCTTCATCACCGCCGCGGGCCAGGGCATCGGCCGCGCCACCGCCGAGCTGTTCGCACGCGAGGGCGCGCGCGTGATCGCGAGCGATATCGATCCCGCCAAGCTGGACGGGCTCGCCGCCGAGACGCTCGCGCTCGACGTGCGCGACGCCGCGGCGGTGGCGGCGCTGCCGGACCGCACCGGGCCCATCGACGTGCTCGTCAACTGCGCCGGGTTCGTCCACAGCGGCACGATCCTCGACTGCGACGAGGAAGCCTGGGCCTTCTCCAACGACCTCAACGTCACCGCCATGTACCGGACGGTGCGCGCCTATCTTCCGGTGATGCTCGCGCGCGGCGGCGGCAGCATCGTCAACGTCTCGTCGATCGCCAGCTCGATCAAGGGCATCCCCAACCGCTTCGCTTATGGGGCGACCAAGGCGGCGGTGATCGGGTTGACCAAGTCGGTGGCGGCGGACTTCGTCGCCCGCGGCGTGCGCTGCAACGCGATCTGCCCGGGCACGATCGACTCACCCTCGCTGCAGCAGCGGCTCCACGATACCGGCGATTACGCGAAGGCGCGCGCCGACTTCACCGCGCGCCAGCCGATGGGACGGCTCGGTCGTCCCGAGGAGGTCGCCGCGCTCGCGCTGTATCTCGCCAGCGACGAGTCCGCCTTCACGACCGGTCAGGCGCACATCATCGATGGCGGGTGGATCAATTGACCGAGCGCCACGTCCTGCTGCTCGACCTTATCGACGATCCGACGTCGATCGCGCGTTACGAGGCGTGGCACGCCGCCGGCGCGGTGCCCGCTCCTGTGATAGCGAGCATCCGCGCCGCCGGGATCGCGGCGATGCAGATCTTCCGCAGCGGCAACCGGCTGGTCATGCTGATGGACGTGACCGATGCGTTCGACCCGGCAGCAAAGGCGCGCGCCGATGCGAGCGATCCCGACGTGGTCGCTTGGGAGCGGCTGATGGACGATTTCCAGCAGCGACTGCCCTGGGCCGAGCCGGGGCAGAAGTGGGTGCCCGCGACGCTGATCTTCGATCTGGCGGACCAGCGCTGAGGCGAGCGGCGGCGTGACCGTTTCGACCACTCGCCGCAAAGGCAGGCGGCGGCGACCAAATGCGAACCATCTCCCCGTCCGTCATCCCGAACTTGGTCCCGGGTCCACCCGTCCGCAAAGTCGAGGCCGGTGAGTGCGCGGCACGGTGGATCCCGGGCCAAGTCCGGGATGACGGATTGGGGCAGCGGGCATCAACAACGCCCGGCGCTCGGCCGAAGTCTGACACGTGTTGAGAAACCAGCGGCAGTGTCGCGGGCACGCCTCCTGCGACACTATCCCCTCCCCGCCTCACCGCCGTCGCTTCACGGCGACCGCATCACACCGCGCGTCCGTAGCGGCCATGGCCCAGCTGCATGCCGAGCAGCTGGCGCACCGCCGCCGCCGGCATGGGCGCACGCTCCGCCAGTTCGGCGACGCGCACGACGCGCTCAACCAGCTGACGATTGGTCGCAAGTGTGGTGCGCGCGCGATCGAGCCAGATATTGTCCTCCACCCCGACCCGCACGCTTCGTCCGCCGACGATCGCCAGCGTCGTGGCCGGCGACTGCGCCGCGCCGATTCCTGCGGCCGCCCAGGTCACGCCGGCGGGCATGGCGCTCTCCACCGCGCCAAATTCGGTGTAGGTCGCCTGCAGCCCGGCAATGTTGCCGAACAGCACGTTGCAATAGCACGGCCCCTCGATCAGCCCCTTGCCGCGAAGATATTTCAGGTAATTGATCATGCCGAGGTCGAACACCTCCAACTCCGGGACGATGCCGCGTTCCAGCATGCGCTTGGCCAAGAACTGGATCGTCGACGGGCTGTTGACGCTCGCCTGATTGACGAAGTTGAGCGACGACAGCGTCAGCGAGCCCATATCGGGCTTCACGTCCCCATCGAGCTGCAGCGGCGCGGCGCGCTTCTCGGGGTCGGTCACGTTGCGGCCGCTTAGCGACACGCACACGATCATGTCGGGCGCGTGCCGGCGGATGCCCGCGATGATTGCGGCAAAGGTGTCGGGGTTGACTTCAGGCACCCCGGTCGCGGCGTCGCGCGTGTGCAAGTGCGCGATGCTGGCGCCCAGCTCATGCGCCTGAAGAACGTCGTCGACGATCTCGTTCACCGTGATCGGGACGTGCGGCGTCAGCTCCTTCGTCGGCACCATGCCGGTGGGAGCAAAGTTGATGATGAGGTCACCCATGTCGTATCCTGCGCCCGTTGCGTTGTCATGCGGCGGCGGAGCGCCGCGACGCCGCTGGCGCGCGGATGCGCCCCACGCGCCAGCTTCTACATAGCTGGCTTGGCGCCGGCCTGGCGTCGGTCGCCGACCCGGAAAGCCGATCACCCCGGCCTTTGCTCGAGGAGGAACCGGTAAGTGCGATGATACCGCTACCGAAAACGGCTTGAGCGCGAGCACGTGCCGCGGCAGAAGCTGTCTGATCAATCAGAGGGGATGATAATGAACCGCAGGCTGGTGCGCACTTTGGAGGCGCTACCATTGACGTGGCTGGCGATCGGCGGCCCGGCACTGGCCGACCCGCTCGCCACGGTGGATCGCCACGGCAGCCTCGTCGCGGTGGAGCCTTATGCGCCCAACATCGTCCGAGTCACGATCGCGACGGAGCGCGACCGCGCCGACGCCAAGCCGGGCTATGGTATCAGCGGCGCCGCCGACGCGGCCGGCTGGTCGCACCGCACCACCGCTGCGGGCGACGTGTTCGCCTCGAGCGCGCTGACCGTGACGGTGAAGGCGCAGCCCTGGCCGGGCGCACCGACGCAGATGCAGCGGTATTTCGCGCCCTCGCTCCCGCCCGTGTCGGTCGCGATCACCACCGCCGACGGGCGCACCATCAACATGGGCGGCTGGTCGATGGCGCCGCACGAGGTCGCGGGCGAGCCGACCTTCCTCGTCGGCGCCAATTTCGACGCGACGGCGGACGAGCATTTCTACGGGCTCGGCCAGAATCAGGAGGGTATCCTCGACCTGCGCGGCCGCACGATCGACTGCAGCCATTGGTATGATGCCCCGGCCGGCGAGCAGGTCTGCGTGCCGATGCTGGTCTCGAGCCGCAACTACGCGATCGTGTGGGACAATCCGTCCGCCACCAGCGTCTCCCCCGGGCTGCACGGCCAAACCAGCTTCCAGTCGAAGGTGGGCGAGCGGGTCAGCTTCTTCGTCATCACCGGCCAGTCGAGCGACGATCTGTACGCCGGCTATGCGCGGCTGACCGGCAAGACTCCGCTGCCGCCCAAGGCCGCGTTCGGGCTGATCCAGTCCAAGGCGCGCTACGAGAGTCAACAGGAGCTGATGGCGGTCGCGGACGGCTATCGCAGCCGCGGCTATCCGCTCGACATGATGGTACTCGACTGGTTCCATTGGACGCGCATGGGCCAGCTCGATATCGACCGGAACTTCTTTCCCGATCCGGCGGGGATGAACCGCGAACTGCATGCGCGCGGGCTCCACTCGATCATCTCGGTATGGCCGCGTTTCGAGAAGGAGAGCCGTTACTTCAACGAGCTCGCCGCCAAGGGCTGGTTCCTCAAGGACGCCGACGGCAAGCCGGTCGACGGACTGCCGGTCCGCAGCGATCGCGCCGGCGCGCTGATCGATTCCACCAACCCGGCGGCGCGCGGCTGGTTCTGGAACACGGTGCGGGACAATATCCTCAGCCAGGGCTTCGACTATCTATGGCTGGACGAGACCGAGCCCGATCTCGTGCCGGATGGTTATTTCTACTCGATCGGCTCGGGTGATCGTTATCACAACGTCTTCCCGCTGCTTCACACCGCGGGCGCGGCCGACGGCGCGAAGCGCGACCGCCCCGATGTTCGCAACATGATCCTGTGCCGCGCCGCCTATCTCGGCACGCAGGCGAACGGCTGCCTGTTCTGGTCGTCCGACATCCGCTCCACGTGGGAATCGCTTCGGCGCCAGGTGCCGACCGGGCTCAACATGACCGCGTCGGGCATTGCGCTGTGGTCGAGCGACACCGGCGGCTGGCAATGGCCGTCGGGCGGCACCGCGACCCACCCGCCGCTGGTCGCCCCCGCAGGCGCCAAGGCGATGGGCGCGGACTATCCCGATTACCCCGAGCTGTTCGTTCGCTGGTTCCAGTACAACAGCTTCACGCCCACGCTACGGATCCACGGCCAGCGCCCCGCAGCCTCGATCTGGGATTACGGCGCCGCCGCCGAACCGATCCTCGCCGCCTGGTCGCGGCTGCGTTACGCGTTGCTGCCATATATCTATCCCTTGGCGCGGACGACCTACGAGAGCGGCGCGCCGTTCATGCGCGCGCTATGGATGGACTTCGCCGGCGACCCGCAGGTTGCCACCGTGGGCGACGAATATATGTTCGGCCCCGCCTTCCTCGTGGCACCGGTCACCGAGCAGGGGGCAACCACCCGTCGCGTCTATCTGCCCGCGGGTACCGACTGGTATGACTGGTGGACCAACGCAAAGCACAGCGGCGGCCAGTGGATCGACGCCGCTGCGCCGATCGATCGCATGCCGCTGTTCGTGCGTGCGGGCTCGATCGTCCCGCTCGGCGCGCCGGTGCCGAACACCTCGACGAAGCAAGCGCTCGCCGAGATTCGCGTATTCCCCGGGCGCGACGCGACCGCGCGACTGTACGACGACGATGGCACCACCAACGCCTATCAGAAGAACGGCGGCCGCAGTGCCACGCTGCGCTGGGACGAGGCGTCGGGCAGGCTGACCGCGTCGGGCGCGCTGCCGACGGGCCAGTCGGCGGCGGCGCTGGTGAAGGTGGTGGGCCGGTAGCGGCCGCGAGAAGTCCACTCGATGCGGGAGACCGCGGCAACAGGTGGGCGCGCTTGCCCCTGCCAAGGTTTGCGCATCGAGCGGCACCTCTGCGCAACTCCTCCGTCACCCCGGACCTGTTCCGGGATCCACCGCGCCGCGCCATCAAAAGGCGATACTTTCTCGGAAAAGTGGATCCCGGAACCAGGCGGGATGACGAAAGAGGAGCGCTCGGGGACGTTCACGGCGGTCTCCGTTCGGGCCGGACTCCATGTTACCGCAAGAGCAACGCGTTAGAGATACGCGGCGCCCTGCATGCCGGGTTCGAGCCCGCATGCCGGATGTTTGAGGCGGTCGCTCGCCTTCCCTCCTCGCCTCCCTCTTGACCCGCCGCCCCCGTCCCCGCCTACACAGCGGCACACGCGCGAACGAACGCGATCAGGGAGGGACCGACATGACCGAGGACAGCGCCGAGGACGAGCGCCGCTATCGCGCCCCCGCGCTCGAGAAGGGCCTCGACATCCTCGAGCTGCTCGCCGCCGCGCCGACCCCGCTCACCTTCACCGCGATGGTCCATCGGCTCGGGCGCAGCCATGGCGAGCTGTTCCGCATGGTGCAGGTGCTCCAATTCCGCGGCTATCTCGACCAGGATCCTGCGGACGACGGCTATTTCCTCACCGACCGGCTGTTCTCGCTCGGCATGAAGCAGCCGCGTACGCAGAGCCTGGTCGAGGTCGCGTTGCCGGTGATGCGGCAGCTGTCGCTCGACATCCAGCAATCGTGCCACCTCGCGCTTCACACCCTGGGCGAGATGGTGGTGGTGGCTCGGATGGAATCGAGCGAGCAGCTCGGCTTCTCGGTCCGCGTGGGCTATCGCAAACCGCTCGCGCAGGTCGCCTCGGGCGCGGTGCTGTACGCGTTTCAGCCGGAGGACGTGCGCCGCCGCTGGGAGGCGCTGTTCGATCCGGCGCTTACCGCGGACGAACTCGCCGCGTTCCGCGCGCATGCCGACGCGGTGCGCGATCGACGGGTCGAGCTGACGCCGAGCCCCTTCGTCACCGGCGTTACCGACATATCGGCGCCGGTAATGCGCGGCGGTGCCGCCGCCGCGGCGCTCACCGTGCCGTTCCTCAAGAAGATCGGCGCCGATCTCGTTCCCCGCGCCGCGGCCCGGCGGGTGCGCGAGGCCGCCGACGCGATCTCGGCGCAGCTCGTCGAGGCGGACAGCCGATTGTATTGAGAGGCGCTGGAACAGGGCGAGGCAAGGGATGGTGAAAGCTCCCTCGTGCTTCCAATTCGCCCATGTTGTGCGCACCCCTGAAAGTTGTTAGCACCCGCGAACAATAGGGCGGGGAGCAGGATCATCTCGGGGTATCTCAACGCAGCAGTCGGCGCCGTCTTGATCGGGGGCGCGGCGTGACCGTCATCACCGGCCTGCAGGTGCTCGATCTCCGCTTTCCGACCTCTGCGTCGCTGGACGGGTCCGACGCGATGAATCCCGATCCCGATTACTCCGCCGCTTATTGTATCCTCGAAACCGACACGCCCGGGCTTGCCGGACATGGGCTCACCTTCACGATCGGGCGCGGCAACGACCTGTGCTGCGCCGCGATCGAGGCATTGCGGCCGCTGGTGGTCGGGGTCGACCTCGCCATGGTCCGCGCTGACGGCGCCGCCTTCTGGCGCCGCATCACAGGCGACAGCCAGCTGCGCTGGGTCGGACCCGACAAGGGCGTGATCCATCTCGCCACCGGAGCGGTAGTGAACGCCGTGTGGGACCTGCTTGCGAAAGAGGCGGGGAAGCCGGTGTGGCGGCTCGTCGCCGAGATGACACCGGCCGAGCTGGTGCGGCAGATCCCTCTCACCTACCTCACCGACTATGTCACCGAGGATGAGGCGCTGGCGCTGCTCACCGCCCGCGCGGCGGGCAAGGAGCAGCGCATCGCCGCGCTCGAGCGCACGGGCTATCCCTGCTACACCACCTCGGCGGGATGGCTGGGCTATTCGGACGAGAAGCTCGAGCGCTTGTGCCGCGAGGCGATCGCGGAGGGCTTCCGCCACGTCAAGCTCAAGGTCGGGGTGAACCTGCAGGATGACGTCCGCCGCGTCGGCATCGCGCGCCGTGCGATCGGCGAGGACGCGGTGCTGATGATCGACGCCAATCAGGTGTGGGAGGTCGGACAGGCCATCGACCATGTCAACGCGCTCGCCTTTGCGCGGCCGTGGTTCATCGAGGAACCGACCAGCCCTGACGACATCGCCGGCCATGCCGCAATCCGGCGCGGCGTCGCGCCGGTGCAGGTCGCGACCGGCGAGATGTGCCAGAACCGGATCATCTTCAAGCAGTTCATCGCCGAGGGCGCGATCGACGTGGTGCAGATCGACGCCTGCCGGCTCGGCGGCGTCAACGAGGTGCTGGCGGTGCTGTTGATGGCCGCCAAGGCGGAGCTGCCGGTGTGCCCGCATGCCGGCGGCGTCGGACTGTGTGAATATGTCCAGCACCTCGCGATGATCGACTATCTCTGCTTCGCTGGCACCGCGGACGGGCGGGTGGCGGAATATGTCGACCATCTCCATGAGCATTTCCTGGCGCCCTGCGTCGTTCGCGACGGCGCCTATCAGGTGCCGACCGCGCCGGGCTATTCGATCGAGATGCGACCGCAGACCTTCATCGACTACCGGCACCGTTGACGAGCGGGGGCGGACCGGCGCGTCTGGCTCCACGTTCCCGACCAGGGCAACCATGGCGATGGTGTTTGCCCTCATCCCCGATGTGTTTGGCACCACGGGGCCCCGGGCGTGTCGACGCCAGCGCCTCACTAACGTACCGCCACTTGATCCGGGTCACCCCCACCGGCGCTATGTTCCCACCGCGGCTGTGCTAAGTGACGCCCGCGAAGGGCGGAGGGTGTGAATGCCAGCATTGATGTCAGGTGACGCCCAGGCCGGGATAGAAGGACTGGATGACGTGCTCGGCGGGGGGTTCGCACGGGCGCGATCTTTCCTGCTCGAAGGCAGCCCAGGAACCGGCAAGACCACCGTCGCGCTGAAGTTTCTCATCACCGGCGCGCAGCACGGCGAGCGCTGCCTGTACGTCACGCTCTCCGAGACAGAGGACGAGCTGCGCGCCACCGCGACGGGGCATGGTTGGGACGTCGTGGGTGTGGACATCTACGAGCTCGTCCCCCCTGAGAACCTGCTCGACGAGGACCAGCAACAGAGCCTCCTCTACTCGTCCGATCTCGAACTCGGCGAAACTACCAAGCGGGTTTTCGAAGCGTTCGAACGTATTAAACCCGATCGCGTCGTTATCGACAGTTTGTCCGAGATACGGCTGCTGGCACAGAGTTCGCTGCGCTACCGGCGCCAGATCCTGGCGCTCAAACATTATTTCGCACGTAGCGGCGCGACCGTGCTGATGCTGGACGATCTCACCACGGACGCGAACGATAAGACAGTCCACTCGGTCGCGCACGGCGTGGTTCGGCTGGAGGAGCTATCTCCCGAATATGGTGCGGAACGGCGACGGCTGCGCGTGATCAAATATCGCGGGCGGGGCTTCCGCGGTGGCTATCACGACTGCACGATCGAAAGGGGTGGAGTGTGCGTCTACCCGCGGCTGGTCTCGTCCGAGCACCGCGGCCATTTCGCTCGCGACCTGATCACCACCGACTCGGCGCAGCTCAACGCACTGCTCGGCGGCGGCGTCGAGCGCGGCTCCAGCGTGCTGGTGCTGGGGCCGGCGGGCACCGGCAAGACGTTGCTGTCGCTCACCTTCGTCAAGACCGCGGTGGAGCGCGGCGAGCGCGCGGCGATGTTCGTCTTCGACGAGGAGATCGGGCTGTTGGTGCAGCGCTCCGCCGCGCTCGGGATCGACATCGTGCCCATGCTCGAAAGCGGCGCGCTGACGCTCCAGCAGGTGGACGCGGCCGAACTCACGCCGGGCGAGTTCAGCGCGCGCGTGCGGCGCTGCGTCGAGTCGATTGGTGCGCGCACCGTGGTGATCGATAGCCTCAACGGCTACCAGGCGGCGATGCCAGGCGAGCAAGCATTGGTGCTGCACCTTCATGAGCTGCTGCAATTCCTCAACCGCTCCGGCGCAACCACCTTTCTCACCGTCGCGCAGCATGGGCTGGTGGGCGACATGAGCAGCCCGGTGGACGTCACGTATCTCGCCGATACCGTGGTACTGTTGCGCTATTTTGAAGCGGTCGGGCGGGTGCGCCGCGCCATGTCGGTCATCAAAAAGCGCACGGGTCCGCACGAGGACACGATCCGCGAATATCGGATCGGTGCGCGCGGGGTGACGCTGGGCGAGCCGCTCACCGCCTTCCAGGGCATCCTGCGCGGCGTGCCCGAGCTGCACGGTGACGGCAGGTTGCTGCGCAGCGAGGCTACGTGAAGCGCACCACCCTCTCCGAACGCGCCTTGGTCCTCGCGCCACGCGGGCGCGACGCCGCCGTGGCGACGGGGATGCTCGCGGAAGCCGGACTGGAAGCGAGCGCGTGCGACTCGCTCGACACCCTCGTGACCGAGCTCGACCGCGGCGCCGCTTATGTCATCGTCACCGAAGAGGCGATCGCCACCGCCGACGTGCGGGCGCTGGCGCGCTGGATCGACGAGCAGGAGGAATGGTCCGACCTCCCCTTCATCCTGCTGACGAACCGGGGCGGCGGGCTGGAGCGCAATCCGGCGGCGGTGCGCCATCTCGACCTGCTCGGCAACGTCACTTTCCTCGAGCGACCGTTTCACCCGACCACCTTGATCAGCCTCGCTCGCGCCGCGATCCGCGGGCGACGGCGCCAATATGACGCACGCGCGCGGCTGATCACGATCCGTGAGAGCGAGGCGCGGCTGCGCACCTTGTTCGATACGATGGACGAGGGTTTCTGCGTCATCCAGTTCCACGACGGACCGCATGGTCCGCTCAGCGACTATCTCCATCTCCAGGCCAATCCCGCCTACACCCGCCACACCGGGATCGCCGACGTGGTCGGGCGCACCGTCCGCGAGATCGTGCCCGACGAGGCAGACGGCTGGATCGAGCTGTACCGCCACGTGCTGACCAGCGGCGAGTCGATCCGCTTCGAACGCGAACTGGTGGCGACGCAGCGACACCTCGAACTGGCGGCGTTCCGGGTCGAGCCGGCGAGCCGGCGCGAGGTGGCGGTGATCTTTCAGGACGTGACCGAGCGCAAACGCGCCGAGGTCGCGCTGCGCGACCTCAACGACTCGCTCGAGCGCCGGGTCGCGGCGGCGATCGGCGAGCGCGAAGTCGCGCTGGCGCAGCTCCACGAGGCGCAGAAGCTCGAGACGATCGGCCAGCTCACCGGCGGCGTGGCACACGACTTCAACAACCTGCTCACGCCGATCACCGGCGCGCTCGATCTGCTGGGAAAACGCTATGCGGACGACACGCGCTCCGCCCGGCTGATCGACGGCGCACTGCAATCGGCCGAGCGCGCCAAGACGCTGGTCCAGCGTCTGCTCCAGTTCGCGCGGCGGCAGGCACTGGAGACGCGCGCGGTCGACACCGCCACGCTGATCGAGGGGATGCGCGACCTGATCGCGAGTTCGGTGGGCGGTCGGGTCGAGGTGCACCTGATGCTGCCGGACGATCTGCCACCCGCGCTGGCCGATCCGAACCAGCTCGAGCTCGCGCTGCTCAACCTGTGCGTCAATGCGCGCGACGCCATGCCGGAGGGCGGTCGGCTGACCGTCGTGGCCGAGACCGCGGCGGTCGGCCCCGGCTCGCCGCTGCGGCTGTCACCCGGCGCCTATGTCCGCCTCGCGGTGATCGACACCGGCACCGGCATGGACGAGGCGACGCTCGCGCGTGCGATCGAGCCCTTCTACTCGACCAAGGAGCGCGGCAAAGGCACCGGGCTAGGCCTCTCGATGGTTCACGGGCTCGCCGCGCAGCTGGGCGGCGCCTTTGTGATCACCAGCGCTCCCGGTGCGGGCACCCGCGCCGACCTGTACCTGCCAGCGGCGGACGCGGGACGCGCCGCTGCCCCGCACCGTGCGACGGGCGAACCCCTCGCCCCGTCCCGCCCCCGCGCGATCCTGCTGGTCGACGACGAGGATCTGGTGCGCACCGGCACCGCCGAGATGCTGCGCGATCTCGGGCATCGCGTCACCGAGGCGAATGACGGCGCCGCAGCCTTGGCCGCGCTCGACGCCGGGTTGGAGGTCGACGCGGTCATGACCGATTACATGATGCCGCGGATGAACGGCGCCGAGCTGGCCGCCGAGGTCCATCGCCGCCGACCGTCGCTGCCGGTGCTGGTCGTCACCGGCTATGCCGGCGGCGACCTGGCGCTCGGCCTGCCGCAACTGGCCAAGCCGTTCCGCCAGGTCGACCTCGCCGCCGCGCTGTGGGCGTTGACCAGCGACGACAAGGTGGTGCGGATGGCAGACCGGCGCCGTTAGCGCGCGACGGCACTTCAGGCTGTACCGGCCCTGAGGCCGAGGCGATATCTCCTCCCTTACAAGGGAAGCTTTGCGCAAGTCCTGCCGTCATCCTCGGCTTGACCGTCCCTCACCTGCCTCGGCGTCATGCGGTACGGGTCACCTCAACCGTGAAGTACCTCGTCGACCCACGCGGGCACCAGCGCGCCCGCGGGCCCGAGCCGGCTCTCGTCGAACCAGTCGCTTCCCGCCGATCGCTCCAGGTTGAGCTCGAGCGTGGCGGCACCTGCGGCCGCGGCGATGCGCACGAAACCCGCGGCGGGGTAGACCGCGCCCGAGGTGCCGATCGAGACGAACAGGTCGGCGCGAGCCAGCGCCGCCTCGATCCGGTCCATGTCGTACGGGATCTCACCGAAGAACACGATATCCGGGCGCAGCGCGGACGCCCCACAGGCGTCGCAGCCCGTGCCCGGCGGCAGCGCGTCGCGCCAGGGACGCCGAGTTTCGCAGGTGGCGCACAGCGCGGAGCGTAGCGCACCATGCATGTGGAGCAGGCGCCGCGCGCCCGCGCGCTCGTGCAGATCGTCGACGTTCTGCGTCACGATCAGCAGCTCGCCCGGCCAGGCGGCGTCGAGCCGCGCCAGCGCGTCATGCGCGGCGTTGGGGGCGACCGTGTCCAGCGCCGCGCGGCGCAGGTCGTAGAACCGGTGAACCAGCGCGGGATCGTGCGCGAGCGCTTCCGGCGTGCAGACATCCTCCACCCGGTGCCCCTCCCACAGCCCGCCGGGACCACGGAAGGTCGCAATGCCGCTCTCCGCGGACACGCCGGCACCGGTGAGGACGACGAGACGCTGCACGTTCGGCATGCTCCAGGTGATATCCGCCGCCGCGCCATCAGGGTAGCGGCGAAATGCATCCTCATCGATCAACGGAGCCCACCATGCCGCGTGAACCCGGTCGTTTCGCCGCCAAACGCATGCTGATCGCGATCGCGATCGGCGTCGTCGCGATCGTCGCCGTGTTGCTCGTCTTCAAGAACAGCGCACACGATCCGACGCTCACCCGGCACAACCATCAGGTCGACGATTGAGCCGATCGTTCCGGGGCTGCCCGGCATCGCTCAGCCGAGAGATGCCGCGAACCGCGTAAGCCTGTGCCGGCCACCGTTACGCTGACCTCGTCGCCACATGTCGGCCTTGCCACCATGCGCACGCGCCCAAGATGACCTGGCACGCGATCTGGCCGAGGTTCCTTGCCCGGCGAGATCAGCGCACGTGCGCCTGCGTGCCGCGCGTGATCACCGCGTCGTCGGGCAGGATCGTCGCCACCGCGATGTCCGGCTCGGCGAGGATCTCGGCGTAGAGCGGAGCGAAGTCGGTCTCGACGGTGGCGCGGAGCAGCGCGTCGAAGCTCGGGATCACGAAATAGTTCTGCTGGAAATCGTCGATACGATAGTCCGTCCGCATCACGCGCTTGAGATCGAAGCCGATGCGATGGGGGCTGTCGCTCTCGAGCGCGAAGCGCGTCTCCGCCGCCGACGAGACGATCCCCGAGCCGTAGATCCGCAGCCCGTCCCCATCGTCGATCAGACCGAACTCCACCGTATACCAGTATAATCGGCCGAGCTGCTTGAGCGCGCCGAGCTCCAGCGCGCGCTGCCCGCCGCGGCCGTACGCCTCCAGATAATCGGCAAAGACCGGGTCAGCGAGCATCGGCACATGGCCGAACACGTCGTGAAAAACGTCGGGCTCCTGGATGTAGTCGAGCTGGTCGGAACGCCGGATGAAATTGCCCGCGACGAAGCGGCGGTTTGCCATATGGTCGAAGAACACGTCGTCCGGCACCAGCCCCGGCACCGCGACCACCTGCCAGCCGGTCAGCTTCATCAATCGCTCGGACAGTTCCTCGAAGTCGGGAATGCCCGGCTTGGAGAGGTTGAGCACCTCAAGGCCGCGCAGATAGGCGTCCGCCGCGCGCCCGGGCAGCAGCGCGCGCTGACGCGCGAACAGCGTGTCCCAGGTGGCATGGTCCTCGGCGGTGTAGTGCGACCAGTCCTGCGCGACGGTCCAGTCGGCCGCAGCGCCGGGCGGCGGAGAATCGAGCACGTGTGTTTCCTCGGTCATGCCGCACGGTATAGCATGGCCGCATGGCCCGACTATCCGCCTCGCTCGGCCGCCTGCTCGCCGCGCTCGCGCTGCTGCTCTTCGGCTATGCGGTGGCGGGAACGATCGGCGGGCTGGTCCCGCGCAATCATGGCTGGCGCCCCCCGGCGGGAGGCGTGACGATCTGGGTGGAGGATAATGGCGTCCACACCGGACTGGTGTTGCCCAAGCGCGCCGCCGGGATCGACTGGACCGCCGACTTCCCCGCCGCCGGCCTCGCCGATGCGCGCTATGCCGGCTATGACCATATCACGATCGGCTGGGGCGAGCGCGGCTTCTACCTCGGCACGCCGACCTGGTGGGATGTGCGACCGGGCGTGCTGCTCGGCGCGGCGTTCGGCAGCGACTCGACCCTCGTCCACGTCGAGCACGTGCCGCGCCCGCTGCTCGGCGACGACGTGCGCGCGATCGTCCTGCGGCCGGAGGAATATCGCCGGTTGGCGGCGGCGATCCGCGCGAGTCGAGCCGCCGGCCCGGCGGTGCGCGGCTATTACAGCTACGATGCTTTCTACCCTGGCGCCGGGCGATATGACGCGGTCACCACGTGCAACGCCTGGACCGGGAACATGCTGGCGGCGGCGGGAGTGCGCGTCGGGCGATGGACGCCCTTTCCTACGACCGTAATGCGGTGGTTCTAGCCCGGTCGGCCCTCGCTGAATTCTCGACCTTCGCCCCTGCGGAGGTTGGGCCCAGTTGCGAGCCACTCACGAGATTTACCAGAGCCTGCCCAATTGGCTTCGGCCTTCGCCGGGGCATCGGGACGGAGCGCCCGCCTGCAGCCTCAGTTCGCCGCGCCGGTCTGGTTCGCCATCTCGCCGCGCGTCGCCGCGAGCGTCGGGGCCGGGCCAGTCGCGGGACGGAGCGACTCGCGCTCGGACGCGGGCACCGGCGCGGTCGGGTCGGGACGGAACGCCTCGGGGGCGCGGGTCGTGCCCGGCGTCGGCGCGTCCGCGGCAAGGTCGGGCGCGGCATGCTCGGCATCGTCGGCCGGGAAATAGCGGTCAAACCAGCCAAACCTCAGCGCGGCTCCGACACCCGCGGCGACCGCGCCGATTAGGCCGGCGGCCGCGATCGCGCGATCGCGGCGATGATGGTCCGGCTTGTGGCCGCGCTTGCTCTTGCCCTTCGGCTTGCTCTTCTGGGTCATGCGCGCGTCAACGGGCGGCGCGCGCGCGCGTTCCCGCGACCATCCCGCCCGGAGGTTTCCGCCACGCCGCCAACCTGCTAGCCCGATCACCCGCCATTCGAGAGACGCGCCATGTCGACCCGCGACGACCTGATCCTCCAGACGCTCGAACCCGCCACCCACGATCTCGGCGGCTTCAAGGTCTATCGCACCCTGCCCCACCGTGAGCGCACGATGGTGGGCCCGTTCCTGTTCTTCGACCAGATGGGCCCGGCGCATCTCGCCCCCGGGGACGGTGTCGACGTGCGTCCGCACCCGCACATCGGCCTCTCGACCGTCACCTACCTGTTCGATGGCGAGTTCCAACACAAGGACTCGCTCGGCACCGACGCGCGCATCACGCCCGGCGCGGTCAACCTGATGACCGCAGGCACCGGCATCGTCCACTCGGAGCGCTCGCCCGCCGACGTCCGCGCGGACGGCCCCGCGCTGGCGGGCATCCAGACCTGGCTCGCGCTGCCTGACGGGCGCGAGGACATCGCCCCCGCGTTCGAGCATGTCGGCGCAGGTGACCTGCCGATCGTGGAGGCCGGCGGCGCGCGCGCGCGCGTCATCATGGGGTCGCTGTGGGGCGCACGCGCGCCGACCACCACCTACGCCGACACGATCTACGCCGATGTCGTGCTCGATCCCGGCGCGAGCGTCCCGATCGACGTCAGCACCGACGAGCGCGCGCTCTACCTCGCCGAGGGCGAGGCCTCGCTCGACGGCTTCGTGCTCGAGGCGCGCAAGCTTTACGTGCTGCGCCCCGGCACCGCCGCGACGCTGAGCTCGGCGCTGGGCGGGCGCGCGATGCTGGCTGGCGGCGCCGCCTTCTCGACCAAGCGCCACGTCTGGTGGAATTTCGTCCACTCGTCGCGCGACGCGATCCGCGAGGCCAAGCGCGCCTGGATGGCGGGCGAGTTCGCGCGCGTGCCCGGGGACGAGAAGGAGTGGATTCCGATCCCCGAGGTGCCCAAGACCGTCAGCTACCCGTGACCGCGGCGAGCGCCGGCGTGTCCGCGCGCTCGGCGTAGCGCCGCGCCAGCACCGCGCAGACGAACAGCTGGATCTGGTGGAACAGCATCAGCGGCAGCACGATCAGCCCGACCGAGGCGGCGGGGAAGAGGATCGCCGCCATCGGGATGCCGCTCGCCATGCTCTTCTTCGAGCCACAGAAGACGATCGCGATCTCATCCTCCTTGCTGAAGCCGAGCGCACGGGCCGCGGCGCGGGTGGCGAACAGCACCAGCGCCAGCATCACGCTGGCGATCACGACGATCGCGACGAGATCCACCGCTGACACCTGTGTCCAGATCCCCGCGACCATGCCGGCGCTGAAGGCGGCGTAGACGACGACCAGGACCGAGCCGCGGTCGACCGTCGCGGTCAGCTTCGGGTGGCGCAACAGCCACTGGCCGATCAGCGGGCGCAGCAGCTGGCCGACGACGAAGGGCAGCAGGATCTGCACCGCAATCTCTTCCAGCGCGGCGAGCGACACGCCGCCGCCCGCCGCTGGCATCAGCTGCGCGACGAGCAGCGGGGTCAGCAGCGTGCCGACGAGGTTAGACAGCGACGCGCTGCACAGCGCCGCGGGGACGTTGCCGCGCGCGATCGAGGTGAAAGCGATCGAGGACTGGACGGTCGAGGGCAGCAGGGTGAGGAACAGCAGCCCGGTCACCGCCGGCGTCGGCAGGAAGGGCCGCGTCGCCGCCGCGGTGGCGATACCGATCAGCGGGAACAGCACGAAGGTGCTGGCGAACACCAGCGCCTGCAACCGCCAGTGCGTCAGCCCCGCCCAGATCGCCTCGGGCGCGAGCCGGGCACCGTACAGCAGGAACAGCAGCGCCACCGCGACAGTCACCGCACCATCGGCGACGCTCGTGAAGGCGCCGCGCGCGGGCAGCAACGCGGCGAGCGCGACCGTTGCGATCAGCAGCAGCAGGTAGCGGTCGACGCGGGGCCAGCGGAAGGGGCGGGAGAACATGCGGGGCCTTTCGTTGTGTTGGGCGTCGATCCCGGAGAATGCGGCTTCGATGATCCGTAAACGCTGACGCCCCACCTCCAGCCGTGAGGTTCGCGCGTCTGGAACCTCCCCAATGCGGAATGACGGAATAAGGCGGATGAGCGTTGCTTCCACCTGCATTTAGGCGATCGCCGCTCATGCAGAAAGCCGATCGCCACGATATCGGTCATCATCTAACGTGATGACCGTGCCCGACATCGCCCTCGACCTGCTCCACACCTTCGTTGCCGTTGCCGAGCACGGCAGCTTCACCGCCGCGGCGCGCTCGCTTGGCCTTCGTCAATCGACCGTGAGCCAGCAGGTGCGCCGGCTGGAGGATCAGGCCGGGCGGCGGCTGATCGACCGCGACACGCATCGCGTCGCGCTCACTCCGGACGGCGAGGCACTGCTCGACCACGCGCGCTCGGTGCTCGCCGCAAGCGACCGACTGTCGCGCCATCTCGCCGCGGTGCCGCTGCGTGGACGGCTGCGGCTGGGCGCGTCGGAGGATTTCGTGCTCTCGGCACTGCCCGATGTGCTCGCCGGCTTCGCGCGCCGCCATCCGGAGGTCGACCTCGAACTCCGCGCCGGACTGAGCGAGCACCTTTACGAGGCGTTCGACGCGGGGCAGCTCGACCTCATCTTCGTCAAGCGTCGCAGCGGAGATCGCCGCGGCACGCTGGCGTGGGAGGAGCCGATCGCCTGGGTCGGGCGCGAGGGCTGGCGCGCCGAGGCGGACGCGCAGCTACCGCTGCTGCTGTATCCGCCGCCGAGCGTGACGCGCGCCCGCGCGATCGCGACGCTGGAGGAGGCCGGGCGAACGTGGCGCGTGGCGTTCACCAGCGCGAGCCTCACCGGGCTGAGCGCGGCGGCGCGCGCCGGTTTGGGCGTGATGCCGCATTCGGCGCGACTGCTACCCGCAGGGCTGGCCGTGCTGCCGCCCGGCGCGGCTCTGCCGGCGCTGCCGGCGATGGAGTTCGTGGTGATCGCGCCCGGGCACGATCCCGCCACCGCGGCGCTGGCGGCGGCGATGCTCGGCTGGTCGCGCGGGGTGCGGTGAAAGGGGCTGACAGGGCTTGGGTGAACCACTCCGTTTTCACCGTCACCCCGGCGAAGACCGGGGTCCAGGTGGGATGGCCGTCGTGGCTCTACCGAGACGTCACCGAACTGAGCCCCGGCCTTGGCCGGGGCGACAGAGAAGGCATGGGGTGGCGACAGAAACGGTTCGCGACTCCTTAGCCACCGAGCTGCGTGCGAGAACACACCGCCGCCGCCATCGGCCGGGCGGCGATGCCTCCCGCACGTCGGCCTTAGAGGCCGACGACACCGCCGTCGGTCTTGGTGATCACGATCGTTGCCGAACGCGGCCGCGACGGGGTGGTGATCGCTCCGGCTTGGCTCGCCGGCCAGCTCGAGGTGATGTTCGCCGGGCCGCCGTTCTCGCCCGGGTGCTGGATGTTGACGAACAGCGAGCGCCCGTCCGGCGTCGAGGTGATGCCGGTGACCTCGCACTCTTTCGGCCCGACCAGAAAGCGCTTGAGCTTGCTGCCCGGCGCCGCGCCGATGCGCGTAGTGGTGGTGCTCGTCGAGGTGGTGTTGGCGGCGGTGGTCAGCGTGTTGTTGACCACGCGCGTGCCGCCATCGCCGACGCTGCCCGGCATGGCGGCGAGCAACATGCAGTTAGTGACGTCGGTATAGGCACCGTCGTCGGTCTCGATCCACAGCACCGGCGCGACCTGGCCGCTGGCGTTGCTCGGCAGACCGAACCACAGGCCGTCCGGCGAGGAGAAATCGTTGCTGGCGTCGAGGCCGGAAAGGTTGATGTTGGCGGGATCAAGGTCGCTGCCGGCGCCGAAGGCGTAGATGTCCCAAGTGAAGGCGGTCGCCTCGGTAGTGTCGCCGGACTCGCGCAGACGGATGATATGTCCGTTGGCATTGCCGCGCGTCGCCTGCGCATTCGTCGGCGGATCGGCGTTGACCACGTCGCCCTGCGGCAGCTTGGGGTCGGTATAGGCGCGCGGGTTGGCGGCGTCGGTGGTCGCCGGCGTACGCGACGAGTTGTTGGTCAGCGTGCAATACATCTCGCCGTTGACCGGGTTGACCGCGGTCCACTCGGGCCGGTCCATCCGCGTCGCGCCGAGCACGTCGGCGGCGAGGCGCGTGTTGATCAGCACATCGGCCTGGTCCGCGAAGGCATAGCTTGTGTTGGACGGGGTCAGGCCGTTCTGCCCGAAGGTCAGCGGCAGCCAGGTGCCGGTGCCGTCGGCGTTGAAGCGCGCGACATAGAGCGTGCCGGTGTCGAGATATTTGTCGCCGGTGGCGAGGCGGTCGCTCGGCGTCGCGTCGGCGGCGACCCAGGGCGTCGCCGAGACGAACTTATAGATATATTCGTTCTGCGCATCGTCGCCCATGTAGAAGGCGGGGCGCACGCCCGCGACCACGCGGCCGGCCATGCAGCCCTCGTGGTTCATGCGGCCGAGCGCGGTGCGCTTCCGCGGCGTCGAGGTCTGCGTGTACGGATCGATCTCGACCACCCAGCCGAACTGGAACGGCTCGTTGCGGAAGTCGGCGGTGCCGTCCGCGGCCGCGCTGGCAGTGGCGGTGGCGTTCCAGCGCGCGAACACGGTGCTCGACGGGTCGGCCGGCGTCACCGTGGTCCAGCCGAAATTGCCGGCACGGCCCTCGCTGATGCCGTAGCGGGTGAGCGACACGTTCTGCTTCGCGTTGCCCGCGGCGGCGCGGGCCGCGGCATCACCGGCGGTGCGGCGGAAATAGCCCGCCCAATTCTCCTCGTTGGTGAGATAGGTGCCCCATGGCATATAGCCGTTGGCGCAGTTGTTGATGGTGCCGCGCCCGGTCGTGCCGTCGACCGAGTAGAGCGTGCGCAGCGCCGCATTGCCGCGCACCGGCCCGTTGAACTGCACCGGCGTGTTGGGCGTGATGCGGCGATTCAGCGGGCTACCCTGGACATAGCTCCACGCGCCGGTGTTGCTGGCGCGGGTGACCTCGATCACCGAGACGCCGTGCGCCTCGATCTCCTTGATCGCCTCGGCCTCGGGGCGTGGCGCCGGCGACGGGCCGTTGGGATGAAGATAGGCCTGGGTGATGTTCTCATGGTTGAGCACCAGCAGGCCGCGCGTGTTGTTGGTGGTGTCGGGTGCGTTGCCGCTCGCGGCGAGGCCGAAGAAGGACATGCCGTCGTGATGGTCACCGGCGCGCTGCGCGAAGTTGGCGTCGCTGCCGTCGTTGGCATAGGTCGCCACGCCCGCCGCGATCGGATCGCCGAGCCGGTACAGCACGGTCACCTGATAGTCGGACGGCACGGTGACGACGTCGTTGAGGTTCTTGGCGACCGCGGTGAAGGCGAGCGTGGCGGGGAGCACGGTGACGGTGGAGCGCGCGCTGCTCGAGCCGCTGCCGCCGCTGGCGGTGAACTCGAACACCAGCGCGGTCGACTGGGCGACGTTGGGCGCGGTGAAGGTGATCGAGTTGCCGCTCGCGATCACCGGCACGGTCGGGCCGCTGACCTGCGTGAACTTGGTCGTGCTGGCGTTGTCGGTGGCGGTGGCGGTGAGCGTGACGACGCGGCCGCCCTGCGTCTGGACGTTGACCCCGTCAGACACGGTGATGATGTCCTGTTCGTCGCCGTCGCAGCCGGACAGCAGCGCTCCGCCGAACACCGCGGTGGTCATCGCGCTCATCCCGCCCATCAGCTGTCGGCGCGAGTAACGGCGCGCGACGAGATCGGCGAGGTGCGGGTTGCGGGTCGGGTTGGTATCGACGTCACCATCGTCGTAAGACGCAGTGGTGAGGCTGAGCTGCTGGTCGGTCATGACGCTCCCTGGGCGCTATGTGCTTGTGCTTAGGCCTATTGGCCGCGCTACAAGGCAGGCCCGCGTCAGTTTGATGATCGACGGATGACGCGGGAGTTACACCTACGTGACACTCGTCCGCGGCTTGACTGGCGCGCACGATCCGCTATGTGCCGCCTCGCGCGTCCCGCCCCCGGGCGATGACGCACCGTCCGAGACAGCGGGTGGCTCCAGGGCCTTAATTCCCCGCCGAGACGGGGACAGGACCAACGCGGCCGCGGCGCGCCTCTCGATGGCGCGTGCTGCCGCTGCCCGTAAGGGCTCCCATTCCCCATCGCTGGACACTGCCGCCGGGCGCTCGCGCGCGGCGGTCCGTACCCGGACAGGCGGCCCCGGCCCTCTGTCCCAACGTGGAGAATGGCATGGATCGTAGTCAGAAGACCGCGGCCGTCGCCGAGCTGAACGATACCTTCTCGAAGGTCGGCGTGGTGGTCGTCACCCGCAACCTCGGGATGACGGTGGCGCAGTCGACCGACTTGCGCAACCGGATGCGGGACGCCGGCGCGAGCTACAAGGTCTCGAAGAACAAGCTTGCCAGGATCGCGCTCGACGGCACCGACTATGGCTCGCTCAGCGATATGCTGACGGGCCCGGTCGGCCTGGCGTCCTCGACCGACCCGGTCGCGGCGGCCAAGGTGGCAGTCGATTTCGCCAAGACGACCGACAAGTTCGAGATCGTCGGCGGCGCGATGGGCGCGACCGCGCTCGACCTGGCCGGCGTGCAGGCACTGGCGACGCTTCCGTCGCTGGACGAGCTGCGCGCCAAGATCGTCGGCCTCATCGTGGCTCCGGCCACGAAGATCGCCACGATCGCCCAGGCACCGGCCGCGCAGATCGCGCGTGTCCTCGCCGCGCACGCGGAGAAGGAAGCCGCCTGATCGGGCTGCTGACCGGCATTTGTTTGTGAACATGGGGCACCTGTCCCCGCTTGATAGGAAGTAAGATCATGGCAGACCTGAACGCGCTGGTTGACCAGCTGAGCGAGCTGACCGTCCTCGAGGCCGCCGAGCTCTCGAAGCTGCTCGAAGAGAAGTGGGGCGTCTCGGCCGCTGCGGCGGTTGCGGCTCCGGCCGCCGGCGGCGCCGGTGCGGCGGCTCCGGCCGTCGAGGAGAAGACCGAGTTCGACGTGATCCTGACCGGCGACGGCGGCAAGAAGATCAACGTCATCAAGGAGGTCCGCGCGATCACCGGGCTCGGCCTGACCGAGGCGAAGGCTCTCGTCGAGGGCGCGCCGAAGCCGGTCAAGGAAGGCGTGAGCAAGGACGAGGCCGAGAAGGTCAAGAAGCAGCTCGAGGAAGCCGGCGCGACCGTCGAGCTCAAGTAAGCCGATATCCGGATCCGGCGGGTTCGCCCAGGGTCACGGACTCAGCAGCAGCGGGGCGGCCTTCCTGGCGGAAGGTCGCCCCGTTCGCATTGGTGGGGTGTGGGGTGTTGGCGCGACGCTTCGTGGTACCGGTCAGCGATGGCAGGTCTGCCCCACTCTCACCGCTCCTTCTCCGTCATCGCGGACTTGGTTCGGGATTCACCGGCCCGCACGAGCAGGTCTGGCGGTGTATGCGGAGGAGTGGATCCCGGACCAAGTCCGGGATGACGGCCAAGTGATAGGGGCCGGCCGCGCGCGTGAACGAGCGCCGGCCCCGCCGCCGCTCGTTCGCCCGTCCAGTCACCGTCAGCGCAGGACCGGCTCGCCGTGCGGGCGCGCGCCGAGCGTCTCGTGCATCCGCGCGGGCGCATCGAGCCAAAACGGCGCGAGCTTGGCCGCGCCGTCGCGCTCCACGCCCACGGCGAACGCCGCGGCGCTCTGCGCATCCCCCGCCCCGCTGGCATAGCGCACGTCCACCGCCGCAACGGGCACGAACATCGCGCGCCCGCCCATGTCGATCGGGCGGATGGCGGCGCGCGGCAGCGTCAGCAACAGCGGCAGCACGCGTGCCTCGCCCGGCGCGAGCGCGAACGGCGCCACCGCGGGACGCACATGCGGCTCGGCGAAAAGCGCGTCGAGCTCCGCCTGCTGGTCGCGATGCGCGCTCAGCAGCCGCGCGGCGACGTAGACCGCGTCCGCCGTCGCCTCGCCCGTGTTGACGATCTCGAGCTCGGCGTCGAGCGTGGCGGTGACCAGGTTGATCCCGCCGCGGCGCGGGCGCAGCGCCAGCGCGAGGCGCGCGCGCGGTGCGGTAGTGACGGGCGGGGTGGCCGAGCGCGAAGTAGGGGCGGCGGGGAACGCCGGCTCGGCCGGACGCGGCTGGCGTGCAGGCAACTCGACTGGCGCGGGGGAGTCCGCGACGTCGCCGGCCAACGCCTCAATCGTGCTGGCGCGTCGTCGGCGCCATAGCAGCAGCGCCGCACCGCCAAGTAGTACGAGCGCGCCGGCGATGAGCCAATCGGCCCGCCACAGCGGCGCCGGCGGCGCGGAGGCGGGCGGGGGCACCGGCGCGGCGGCAGTCGCCGTGGCGGCCGGCGACTCCGCCGGCACCGGCGCGCGGGCGGGCGCCACGGCTACCGGTGTCGCCGCGGAGGTCGGCGCGACAGCAGGCGCCGCGGAGGCGTCCGCCGCGCGTCCGCGCGGGCTGGCCGCGGTGCGTGGTGCCGGTGCCGCGGTGGTGCGCGGCGCGGCGGTCGCACGCGATGTCGGCGCGGCTGTAGCACGCGGCGCGGGCGTAGGGCGCGGGGTCGGCGCGACTCGCACGGGCGCGACCGCGGCGGGCGCAGTCGGCGTCGCCCCCGGCCCCGGCGGCAGCGACCAGCTGATCGGCGGCGGGACCGCCGAGTCGGCGGGCGGCACGGTGGTCACCGGCGCCGGCGCTGCCTGTTGCGCCGACGCGGGCACGGCGAGCGGCACGGTCGCCAGCAGGAGAAGAGGTGTACGCATGAACATCGTGCCATCCGCTAGTGCCCGCACGGGCGAGGTCAACCGCCCTGCCCCGCGCCGCCGCGCCGCGCCGGCCCGGTTGACGCTCCAACACGACGAGCCTATATTCCGCTCACTTCCTTCGATCTCGGGACATGACACGCCGTCGCGCAGCGCGTCATACGTATGGGTCGAGGGGTTCAGGACGCTGAAGGTCGCCGTCTCCCGCCTGTCGGGATCAGACGCGCGGCCTTTCGCCGTTCGGTCCCATGCGCCCGTATATTCTGGCTGACGAGGCACACGCTCCTATGGCAACCAAGGCGATCGACGCGGGCTCCGCGCGCTCCGACCGGCTCAGCGGCACGCGCAAGCGGCGCATCCGCAAGGTCTTCGGCAACATCCACGAAGTCGTGCAGATGCCGAACCTGATCGAGGTCCAGCGCGAGAGCTACGAGCAGTTCCTGCGCTCGGATCCCTCGATCGGCTATGTCTCGGGTCTCGAGAAGACGCTGCGCAGCGTGTTCCCGATCCGCGATTTCGCCGGCACCGCCGAGCTCGACTTCGTGACCTACGAGCTCGAGCCGCCGAAGTTCGACGTCGAGGAGTGCCGCCAGCGCGGCATCACCTATGCGGCGCCGATGCGCGTCACGCTGCGCCTGATCGTGTTCGAGGTGGATCCCGATACGGAGACCCGCTCGGTACTCGATATCAAGGAGCAGGACGTCTACATGGGCGACATGCCGCTCATGACCGAGAACGGCACCTTCTTCATCAACGGCACCGAGCGCGTGATCGTCTCGCAGATGCACCGTTCGCCGGGCGTGCTGTTCGACCACGATCGCGGCAAGACCCACGCGAGCGGCAAGTATCTCTTCGCCGCGCGCGTCATCCCCTATCGCGGCTCGTGGCTGGACTTCGAGTTCGACGCCAAGGACATCGTCAACGTCCGTATCGACCGGAAGCGCAAGCTGCCGGTGACGGCGCTGCTGTACGCGCTCGGCCTCAACTCGGAAGAGATCCTCAACCACTTCTACAACCGCGTCACCTATGTGCGCGGCGAGGGTGGCTGGCAGATTCCGTTCGCGGCCGAGAACTGGCGCGGCGTGAAGCCGACGTTCGACCTGATCGACGCCGCCTCGGGGGAGGTGGTGTTCGCCGCGGGCACCAAGGTGACCCCGCGCGCCGCCAACAAGGCGGCCAAGGACGGGCTGCAGACGCTGCTGATCCCGACCGAGGAGATCTACGGCCGCTACTCCGCCTATGACCTCATCAACGAGACCACGGGCGAGATCTACGTCGAGGCCGGTGACGAGATGGGGCCAGAGAGCCTCGAGAAGCTCGACAAGGCCGGAATCGACCGGATCGAGCTGCTCGATATCGACCATGTCACCACCGGTCCGTGGATTCGCAACACGCTCAAGGCCGACAAGGCCGAAGAGCGCGAGCAGGCGCTGTCCGACATCTATCGCGTCATGCGCCCCGGTGAGCCGCCGACGCTTGAGACCGCTGAGTCGCTGTTCGCCGGCCTGTTCTTCGATCCGGACCGCTACGACCTGTCGGCGGTGGGCCGCGTCAAGCTGAACATGCGCCTCGACCTCGACGCCGAGGATACGGTGACGACGCTGCGCACCGAGGACATCCTCGCGGTGGTGAAGACGCTGGTCGACCTCAAGGACGGCAAGGGCGAGATCGACGACATCGACAATCTCGGCAACCGCCGCGTCCGCTCGGTTGGCGAGCTGCTCGAGAACCAGTATCGCGTCGGCCTGCTGCGCATGGAGCGCGCGGTGAAGGAGCGCATGTCGTCGGTCGACGTGTCGACGGTGATGCCGAACGACCTAATCAACGCCAAGCCCGCGGTGGCCGCGGTGCGCGAGTTCTTCGGCTCGTCGCAGCTGTCGCAGTTCATGGACCAGACCAACCCGCTGTCCGAAGTGACGCACAAGCGTCGCGTCTCGGCGCTCGGGCCGGGCGGGCTTACCCGCGAGCGCGCGGGCTTCGAGGTTCGCGACGTCCACCCGACGCACTATGGCCGCATCTGCCCGATCGAGACGCCGGAAGGCCCGAACATCGGTCTGATCAACTCGCTCGCGAGCTTCAGCCGCGTCAACAAATACGGCTTCATCGAGACGCCGTACCGTAAGGTCGTCGACAACAAGGTCACCGGCGAGGTGGTCTATCTGTCGGCGATGGAAGAGGCCAAGCACACGATCGCGCAGGCCTCCGCCGATCTCGACGGCGAGGGCCGGCTGACCGAGGAGCTGGTCTCCGCGCGTCAGGCGGGCGAGTTCCTGATGGCGCTGCCTGAGACGATCACGCTGATGGACGTCTCGCCCAAGCAGCTCGTGTCGGTCGCGGCGTCGCTGATCCCGTTCCTCGAGAACGACGACGCCAACCGCGCGCTGATGGGCTCGAACATGCAGCGCCAGGCGGTGCCGCTGGTCAAGGCCGAGGCGCCGTTCGTCGGCACCGGCATGGAAGAGACCGTCGCGCGCGATTCGGGCGCGGCGATCGCCGCCAAGCGCGCCGGCGTGGTCGACCAGGTCGACGCCAGCCGCATCGTGATCCGCGCCACGGGTGATGTCAGCGCGACCGAGTCGGGCGTCGACATCTACACGCTGATGAAGTTCCAGCGCTCGAACCAGTCGACCTGCATCAACCAGCGCCCGCTGGTGAAGGTGGGCGACGTGGTCAACGTCGGCGACGTCATCGCCGACGGCCCGTCGACCGAGTTCGGCGAGCTGGCGCTGGGTCGCAACGCACTCGTCGCGTTCATGCCGTGGAACGGGTATAACTACGAGGACTCGATCCTCATCTCCGAGCGGATCGTGAAGGACGACGTGTTCACGTCGATCCACATTGACGAGTTCGAGGTGATGGCGCGCGACACCAAGCTCGGGCCGGAGGACATCACCCGCGACATCCCCAACGTCGGCGAGGAGGCGCTGCGCAACCTCGACGAGGCGGGCATCGTCTACATCGGCGCCGAGGTGGAGCCGGGCGACATCCTCGTCGGTAAGATCACGCCCAAGGGCGAGAGCCCGATGACGCCGGAGGAGAAGCTGCTTCGCGCCATCTTCGGTGAGAAGGCCAGCGACGTGCGCGACACCTCGCTGCGTCTGCCGCCGGGCGTCGCCGGGACGATCGTCGACGTGCGCGTGTTCAATCGCCACGGCATCGACAAGGACGAGCGCGCGATGGCGATCGAGCGCGAGGAGATCGAGCGCCTGAAGAAGGACTCGGACGACGAGCGCACGATCCTCAACCGCGCCACCTGGTCGCGTCTGCGCGAGATGCTGCTCGGTCAGGTCGCGACGGCGGTGCCGAAGGGCCTGAAGAAGGGCGCCACGATCGACATGGACCTGCTCGACAGCGTCGACCGCCACGAGTGGTGGAAGTTCGCGGTGCAGGACGATGCGGTCCAGGCCAACCTGGAAGCGGTCAAGGCGCAGTATGACGAGGCCGCCAAGAAGATCCGCGACAAGTTCGAGGATCGCCGCGAGAAGCTTGAGCGCGGTGACGAGCTGCCGCCGGGCGTGCTCAAGATGGTCAAGGTGTTCGTCGCGGTGAAGCGCAAGCTGCAGCCGGGCGACAAGATGGCCGGCCGCCACGGCAACAAGGGCGTGATCAGCCGCATCCTGCCGGTCGAGGACATGCCGTTCCTCGCCGACGGGACGCCGGTGGACCTCGTGCTCAACCCGCTGGGCGTGCCGTCGCGCATGAACGTCGGGCAGATCTTCGAGACCCACCTCGGCTGGGCCGCGCGCGGCCTCGGCCAGCAGATTGCGCACGCGCTGGAGGACTGGCGCGAGGCCAACCCCGACGCCAAGGCGGGCGATATGCCCGCGGCGGTGAAGGAGCGGCTCGAGACGGTGTACGGTGAGCATTATCTCGACGACATCCGCGCCCGCGACGGCAACGAGATCGTCGAGCTGGCGCAGAACCTGAAGGCGGGCGTGCCGATGGCGACCCCGGTTTTCGACGGCGCGGTGGAAGCCGATGTCGCCGAGATGCTGGAGCTAGCCGGGCTTGATCGCTCGGGCCAGTCGGACCTGTTCGACGGGCGCACCGGCGACCAGTTCGACCGCAAGGTGACGGTGGGCATCATCTACATGCTCAAGCTGCACCACCTCGTGGACGACAAGATCCACGCGCGCTCGATCGGGCCCTACTCGCTCGTCACCCAGCAGCCGCTGGGCGGCAAGGCGCAGTTCGGCGGCCAGCGCTTCGGCGAGATGGAGGTGTGGGCGCTCCAGGCCTATGGTGCCGCCTACACGCTGCAGGAGATGCTCACGGTGAAGTCCGACGACGTGGTCGGCCGCACCAAGGTCTACGAGGCGATCGTCAAGGGCGACGACACGTTCGAGGCCGGCATCCCCGAGAGCTTCAACGTGCTCGTCAAGGAGATGCGCTCGCTGGGTCTCAACGTCGATCTCAAGACGATGGACCTGGGCGTGGACGAGGACGGCGTCGCGATCGCAGCAGAGTGAGCCTGACTCTCCCTCTCCCAGCGGGAGAGGGAGGGAGCCGCCGGCAGGCGGCGGAAGGGTGAGGGTGACTCGGTCGCCACCACCCCACCCTCACCTTCCCACCCGGCTGCGCCGGGCGGGCCCCTTCCTCTCCCACGGGGAGAGGAAAAAGAGGTAAGATCATGAACGAACTGACCAATTTCGCCAATCCGCTCGCCAAGCCGGAGACGTTCGACCAGATCCAGATCGGGATCGCGTCGCCGGACAAGATCCGCAGCTGGTCGTTTGGTGAGATCAAGAAGCCCGAGACGATCAACTACCGCACGTTCAAGCCCGAGCGTGACGGCCTGTTCTGCGCGCGCATCTTCGGTCCGATCAAGGATTACGAGTGCCTGTGCGGCAAGTACAAGCGCATGAAGTACAAGGGCATCGTCTGCGAGAAGTGCGGCGTGGAGGTGACCGTTTCGAAGGTCCGCCGCGAGCGCATGGGCCATATCGAGCTGGCCGCCCCGGTCGCGCACATCTGGTTCCTCAAATCGCTGCCGTCGCGCATCGGCCTGTTGCTCGACATGCAGCTCAAGCAGCTCGAGCGCGTCCTGTATTTCGAGGCGTATATCGTCGTCGAGCCGGGTCTCACCCCGCTGGAGAAGTTCCAGCTGCTCACCGAGGATGAACTGCTCGAGGCGCAAGACGAATATGGCGAGGACGCCTTCTCCGCCGGGATCGGCGCCGAGGCGGTCCGCATCATGCTCGAGAGCCTCGATCTTGAGGGCGAGAAGGTTGCGCTGCTCGAGGAGCTGGCGACGACCAAGTCCGAGCTGAAGCCG
Source organism: Sphingomonas larreae (assembly GCF_051400595.1). Lineage (NCBI taxonomy): Bacteria > Pseudomonadati > Pseudomonadota > Alphaproteobacteria > Sphingomonadales > Sphingomonadaceae > Sphingomonas > Sphingomonas larreae. The sequence continues at coordinate 275,531 of NZ_JBLFFI010000002.1, read as the reverse complement.
AAGAAGATCATCAAGCGGCTCAAGGTCGTCGAGAGCTTCCTTGAGTCGGGCAACCGGCCCGAGTGGATGATCCTTGAGGTCATTCCGGTGATCCCGCCCGAGCTGCGCCCGCTGGTGCCGCTCGACGGTGGCCGCTTCGCCACGTCGGACCTCAACGACCTGTACCGTCGCGTCATCAACCGCAACAACCGCCTCAAGCGGCTGATGGAGCTGCGCGCGCCCGACATCATCGTGCGCAACGAGAAGCGCATGCTGCAGGAGGCGGTCGACGCTCTCTTCGACAACGGTCGTCGTGGTCGCACGATCACCGGCGCCAACAAGCGTCCGCTGAAGTCGCTGTCCGACATGCTCAAGGGCAAGCAGGGCCGCTTCCGCCAGAACCTGCTCGGCAAGCGCGTCGACTATTCGGGCCGCTCGGTGATCGTGACCGGTCCGGAGCTCAAGCTGCACCAGTGCGGCCTGCCCAAGAAGATGGCGCTCGAGCTGTTCAAGCCGTTCATCTACGCGCGCCTCGACGCCAAGGGCCTGAGCATGACGCTCAAGCAGGCGAAGAAGTGGGTCGAGAAGGAGCGCAAGGAAGTCTGGGACATTCTGGACGAGGTGATCCGCGAGCATCCGGTGCTGCTCAACCGCGCGCCGACGCTCCACCGGCTCGGCATCCAGGCGTTCGAGCCGGTGCTGATCGAGGGCAAGGCGATCCAGCTTCATCCGCTGGTCTGCTCCGCGTTCAACGCCGACTTCGACGGCGATCAGATGGCCGTGCACGTTCCGCTGAGCCTCGAGGCGCAGCTGGAAGCGCGCGTGCTGATGATGTCGACCAACAACATCCTCAGCCCCGCGAACGGCAAGCCGATCATCGTGCCGTCACAGGACATGGTGCTGGGCCTCTACTATCTGTCGATGGAGAAGCAGGGCGAGCCCGGCGAGGGCATGCTCCTCGGCGACATGGCCGAGGTGCATCAGGCGCTCTACGCCGGTGCGGTGACGCTTCACTCGAAGATCATCAGCCGGGTGCCGCAGACGGACGAGCAGGGTAACACCTATCTCAAGCGCTTCGAGACCACCCCGGGCCGCATGCTGCTGGGCGAGACGCTGCCGAAGAGCCACAAGGTGCCCTTCGACGTCGTCAACCGGCTGCTGACCAAGAAGGACGTCGGCGACGTCATCGACGAGGTGTATCGCCACACCGGGCAGAAGGAGACTGTCCTGTTCGCCGACGCGATCATGGCGCTCGGCTTCCGCCACGCGTTCCGCGCCGGCATCTCCTTCGGCAAGGATGACATGATCATCCCGGGCGACAAGGAGCAGCTGGTCGACGAGACGCGTGACCAGGTGAAGGACTATGAGCAGCAGTATCAGGATGGCCTGATCACGCAGCAGGAGAAGTACAACAAGGTGATCGACGCCTGGAGCCGCTGCGGCGACCAGGTGGCGGCCTCGATGATGAACGAGATCAAGGCGGTGAAGGTCGACCCGGAGACGGGCCGCGAGAAGCCGATCAACTCGATCTACATGATGGCGCACTCGGGTGCGCGTGGCTCGCAGGCGCAGATCAAGCAGCTGGCGGGTATGCGCGGCCTGATGGCCAAGCCCTCGGGCGAGATCATCGAGACGCCGATCATCTCGAACTTCAAGGAAGGCCTGACCGTCCTCGAGTACTTCAACTCGACCCACGGCGCCCGTAAGGGCCTCGCGGATACCGCGCTGAAGACCGCCAACTCGGGCTATCTCACCCGCCGCCTTGTCGACGTGTCGCAGGATTGCGTCATCATCGAGGAGGATTGCGGCACCGAACGCGCGCTCGAGATGAAGGCCATCGTGCAGGGCGGATCGACCATCGCGTCGCTCGGCGAGCGCATCCTCGGCCGTACCACGGCAGAGGACGTGGTCGACGCCAAGACGGGCAAGGTGGTGATCCCGGTCGGCACGTTGCTCGACGAGCCGATGGTCGCGCAGATCGAGGCGCTGGGCATTCCGGGCATGAAGATCCGCTCGCCGCTGGTCTGCGAGAGCAAGGTCGGCGTCTGCGGCAAGTGCTACGGGCGTGATCTCGCGCGCGGCACCCCGGTCAACATCGGCGAGGCGGTCGGCGTGATCGCGGCCCAGTCGATCGGCGAGCCGGGCACGCAGCTGACGATGCGGACCTTCCACATCGGCGGCGCGGCGCAGCTGAACGAGCAGTCCAACCTCGAGGCGCCGGTCGACGGCACCGTCGAGTTCCGCGACGTGCGCGTGATCGAGGACCAGCGCGGCCGTCGCGTCGTGCTGAGCCGCTCGGCGGAGATCGCGATCGTCGACATGGACGGGCGCGAGCTGGCGGTCCACAAGATCCCGTACGGCGCGTACGTGATGTTCGACGACGGCCATATCGTCTCCAAGGGCGACCGCATGGCCGAGTGGGATCCGTTCACCATGCCGGTGATCACGGAGACCGGCGGCACCGTGAGGTTCCAGGACCTGATCGAGGGCAAGACGCTCACCGAGCAGGTCGACGAGGCGACCGGTATCGCGCAGCGCGTGGTGACCGAATATCGCGCGACCACCAAGTCGAAGGAGGATCTGCGCCCGCGCATGACCCTGCTCGACGAGGGCTCGGGCGAGGCGGCGCGCTACCTGCTGGCGTCGGGCGCGGTGCTCTCGGTGGAGGACAATGCGACCGTGCAGGCCGGCGACGTGCTCGCACGTGTCGCCCGTGAGTCCGCCAAGACGCGCGACATCACCGGCGGTCTGCCGCGCGTCGCCGAGCTGTTCGAGGCGCGCAAGCCCAAGGAGAATGCGATCATCGCCAAGGTCTCCGGCCGCGTCGTGTTCGGCAAGGACTATAAGGCCAAGCGCAAGATCGGCATCCAGCCCGAGGACGGCGGCGAGGTCGTCGAGTATCTCGTGCCCAAGTCGAAGGTGATCGACGTTCAGGAAGGCGACTACGTCAAGCGTGGCGACAATCTGATCGGCGGCAGCCCCGACCCGCACGACATCCTCGAGGTGCTCGGCATCGAGCCGCTGGCGGAATATCTCGTGTCGGAGATCCAGGAGGTCTATCGTCTCCAGGGCGTGAAGATCAACGACAAGCACATCGAGACGATCGTCCGCCAGATGCTCCAGAAGGTCGAGATCACCGAGAGCGGCGACACCACGCTGCTGGTCGGCGAGCAGGTCGACCGCGAGGAGATGGACGCGATCAACGAGAAGCTGGAGGACGGCCAGGCGCGCGCCGCGGGCAAGCCGATCCTGCTGGGCATCACCAAGGCGTCGCTGCAGACCCGCAGCTTCATCTCGGCGGCGTCGTTCCAGGAGACCACCCGCGTCCTCACCGAGGCGGCGGTCCAGGGCAAGCAGGACACGCTGATGGGCCTCAAGGAGAACGTGATCGTCGGCCGGCTGATCCCGGCGGGTACCGGCGCGGGCATGAACCGCCTGCGTGTGGCGGCCTCGTCGCGTGATGCGGCACTGCGGGTTCAGCAGCGCAAGCTGCAGGACGCGATGATCGCGGCGGGTGCCGCGGGTAGCGCGTCGCAGACGCGCGCCGCGGAGACCGCGCGCAGCCCGCGCGACGACGCCGGCACCGGCAGCGACCCGTTGGCGGCGGTGGTGCCCTCGGGCACCGGCACCGATGCCGATGCGGGTGAGTATCTCAACGAGGAGTGAGCCCGGCGGCGGAGCGATCCGCCACGGGTGACCCGATCCAGCCGCCGTCCGGGAGACCGGGCGGCGGCTTTTTTTTCTGCCCCGAACTGATCGGTCCGAATGAGAGCGTCCTAGGAAGAGACGGTTACCCCAGCGGAGCGCTCGCATGATCAACCAGCCGGACCGCCCCGCCGACGCGCTGCGTACCCGCACCAAGCGCTTTGATTGTGCCGTAACGGCGGTGTGGACGATGCAGGCGTCGTGCCGAGCCGACGTGCCCGCGATGCACCCGGCCGCTTATCGCGCGCTGGTTGACGCCTGCTGAGGGCGGGATGCCCCCCTCCCCCGACGATCCGGATGGCACCACGCCGTCGGAGGAAGCGCCGGCGCATCCGGGCGTTGCCGCGGACGAGCCTGAACCGCGCGGGCGCAGTGCCCGCCACCTCGCCCGCGCCAAGCGGCTGGCGCTCGCCCTGCTCGCGCTCGCGACCGCGATGGCCATCGTGGTACTGTCGATCCAGCCCTATGAGTGGATCATGCGCGAGCAGGACGGCACTCCCGCGCGCACGCTGTGCGCCGTTCCCGTCGCGAGCGATCCGGCGAGCCCCTTGCTGGGCACGTTGCTGCTGCTGCCCGTGGTCGCGCTCGTCGCCTGCGCCTGGTGCCGCCCGCGCTCGCGCTTGTGCCTCCTGATGAGTGGCGCGGTCGCCGGTCTGTGGCTGTACCGCTTCTACCTGCGCTTTGCCGGCTGCTGAGTCCCGCGCACGGGTGGTGACCGCGCCTTAACCTTCGCGCGGCAAGTAGGTGGCATGTCCGCTCTTCGCGCGCGCCTGATCGACGCTTCCGTCTTGTCGACCCGAGCGACGAGGTGGTTGCTCGCTGTCACCTTGGCGTTGATCGCGTTGGGATGGGCCGCATCGCCATCCGCACCCCCGGTCGCCCCACCCGCGCTCGCGACCGAGCAGGGCGATGCCGCGCTGTACCGCGCGATCGACCAACGGCTGCGCAGCGGCCAAGGCTATTATCCGGCCGCCGTCGCGGAGCAGCGCGCCCGTGACTATCCGTTGCGCCCCTTTGTCACGGTGCGGCTGCCGACGCGGGCCCGGCTCTACGCGCTGGCGGGAAGCGATGCGGCGCAGTGGCTACTGCGCGCGCTGGCGCTGACCACGCTCGTGCTGACGGCGACGCGATTGGTCGCCGCGGCGGGGTCGGTGCTCCGCTGGGGCGCAGCGACCGCAATCGCGACGTTGTCGATCTTGCCGCTCGCCACGCCGGTGGTGGCGCTATGGCCCGAGTGCTGGGCGGGCCTGCTGGTGGCGCTGTCGCTCGCGCTGCGCACCGATCGGCGGTGGAGCGCAGCGGTCGTCGTCGGGCTGTGCGCGGCGCTGTTCCGCGAGCTTGCCCTGCCCTATCTCGCCGCAATGGCACTCGCCGCGTCGTCGGAGCGACGACGCGGCGAGGCGTTGGCGTGGGCCGGCGCGGCGATCGTCGCCGCCCTCGCGCTCGCCGCTCACGCTGCCGCGGTCGCCGGGGCGATCCGACCCGGTGATGCCGCGTCGCAGGGCTGGGTTCGCGCCGGTGGCTGGACGTTCGATCTGGCGATGGCGCGCACGACGACGCCGCTCGCGCTGCTCCCCGCCACGGCGACGGCGGTGCTGGTGCCGCTCGCGATGTACGGCTGGGCAACGGCGCCGGGCGCCTATGCGCGCCGCGTCACGCTGACGCTGCTGGCATGGCTGGCGCCGGCACTGATCGTCGGACGTCCCGAGAACAGCTACTGGGGACTGATGCTCGCGCCGCTATGGCTCGCCGGTCTGCCGCTCGCGCGCGCGCGATTGCATCACGCGCATGGTCGATCGCCGTGCTTGCAATTGCGCGCTTACCTTTCGTTAGCCAGATGAGGGCTAGTGCTGCACCGCAGCATCAGCAGGCAGGGGTCATCATGTTCTCGCTCATCTACCTCATCGTGAGCCATCGCCGGGCCGAGCGCGCGCGGATCGTCGCGCCGGTCGCAGCGCAGCCGGTCATCGCACCCGTCGTGGCCGAGCCGTACCGCCTGGCGGCCTGAGGCGGCGCGGGACGTTGCTCGGCCCAATAGGAGCCGAAGTGAAGGTCCCAGCTGCCCGGACGGAAGCGGTCCAGCCCTGATCCGGGATAGAGCGTGATCTCACCGAAATAAGGCCGCCCGTCGACATCATAGAGGTCGACGCGCGCGAAATCGTGCGGTGCCCCGAGCGTCTCCGCCGCCGCGATCATCCGCTCCAGCGAGCGGGGCGGCGTCATCGGTCGCGCGTCGGCGGGAAACTCGAAGGCAAGGTCGAGCCGGCGCCACGCGCGATCGAACATCACCCGGCGGTGCCGGTGCTCGCGGTCGAGATCGACCTGGATGAACTCGACCCGCCCTCCGAAAACGAAGAACTTATAGTCGAACGGCAGCACGCGCCCGCACCCGATCAGCGGCTCGACCAGCAATTGGGGCTCGATTTCCGAGTAGAGCCATTCGTGCAGCAGCGGGGCATAGGGGCGACGAAGCCAGCGCGCCGCGCGCCGTCGCACCGCGGGCCAGTCCAGCGCCTCGCCGGCCCGGACGAAGACGCTCTGCTGGCTGGCGTGCGACGATTTGAGCACGAACGGGCGCGGCCATGGCGGCGTCTCGGGCAGCGTTGTGCCGTGCCATAGTGTCGGGATGACCCAATCGTCGCCCAGCGTCGCCGCGACATGCGCCTTTACCGCCACCTTGTCCGCGAGCGCGGGCCAGCGTGGATCACGCTCGAACAGCTTGCGCGCATATACCAGCTCGCTGAAGCGACGCGGCGCGGCGAGATCGGGCCATCGCCCGAACCGCCACAGATAGATCAGCCGCGGCAGCACGTTAGGGGCGCGACGTGGGCGGAGGGGCTCGACGAATTGCACGCACGCTCCCGGATGCGGACGATCGTCGCTGCGGTACAAAGCCGCATCCGCCGCCGCAAGCCCGGGGCGCACCTCAGAGTGGAGCGCTCCCCTCTTCGCCGCTCAATAAGCGCGGCCCACCAGCACGCGCTCCACCGCGGGTTCGCCAGTGAACACGCACGCGCCGTCCGCCGCCGCCTGATCGCTCGGCGCGTTGCGCAGCGTCAGCTTGAGCGTCTTGAGCCGCTCCACCACCGCGTCGAGCGCCGCCCCGGTCGGGCGTGACCATTGCACCTCGAGCCACCCCGGGTTTCGCGCCTCGGGCGCGAAATGCGCCGCCACCGCCGCCCAGTCGGCCGCGGGCGTGATCCCGGCACGCAGCCGCTCGGCCGCCTCGTCGAACAACGCGCGCTGGATCGCCTCCAGCAACGCGGGGGCGTCGGCAGCGACGGCGTCGCGCGGCGTGCCCACGCTGTCGAGCTTGCCGTCGGCACGATACAAACGGTCGCGGCGGATCACTGAGACGTTCCCGGCCGCCATGTCACGGCCGCCGACCTCGATCACGATTGGCGCGCCCTTCTTCACCCAGCCCCAGCGCTTGGTGGTCGACTTCACCGGCTTGAGATCGAGCAGCGCGCGGAGCGGCTCGCCAAACGCGCTCTGCCGCGCGAGCGCCTGCTGGAGCTCGCGGCAATAGGCCACCAGTGCCTCGTCCTCGGGCGTGTCGCGCAGCATCGGCACGATCACTACCTGCCACGGCGCCACGCGCGGCGGCACGCGCATCCCGTCGTCGTCACCATGAACCATGATCAGCGCGCCGATCGTGCGCGTCGACACGCCCCAGCTCGTCGTGTTGGCCAGCTCGAGCTCACCCGCGCTGTTCTGAAAGCGAATGTTCTGCGCGCTGGCGAAATTGGTGCCGAGGAAGTGCGAGGTGCCCGCCTGGAGCGCCTTGCCGTCCTGCATCATCGCCTCGATCGAGTAGGTCGCGACCGCGCCGGGAAAACGCTCATTCTCCGGCTTTTCGCCCGCGACCACCGGCAATGCGAGATCGCTCTCGGCGAAGTCGCGGTACACCTCGAGCATCCGCAGCGTCTCCTCGCGCGCCTCCTCGGCCGAGGCGTGCGCGGTATGCCCCTCCTGCCACAGGAACTCGGCGGTGCGCAGGAACATCCGCGTGCGCATCTCCCAGCGGACCACGTTAGCCCATTGGTTGATCAGCACCGGCAGGTCACGCCACGACTGCACCCAGCGCGCAAAGGCATGACCGATCACCGTTTCCGAGGTGGGGCGGACCACCAGCGGTTCCTCCAGCTTGGCCTCGGGATCGGGCACCAGCCCGCCCTTGCCGTCGGCGATCAGGCGATGGTGGGTGACCACCGCCATCTCCTTGGCGAAGCCCTCGACGTGCGCGGCCTCCTGCTCGAAATAGGAAAGCGGGATGAAGACGGGGAAATAGCAATTCTCGTGCCCGGTCGCCTTGATGCGATCGTCGAGCAGCCGCTGGATGCGCTCCCAGATGCCATAGCCCCATGGCCGGATCACCATGCAGCCGCGCACGCCCGATTCCTCGGCCATGTCGGCCTCGGCGATGACGGACTGATACCAGGCGGCGAAGTCGGCCTCGCGCGTGACGGGGAGAGCATGCTTGATCATCGCGCGCCCGTACACGCGAACCCGGGCGCGCGTAAACCGCCGCGGCAGGTTGGTGGTGGCACGGCGTCAGAGCCGCGGACGTTTGCAGGGTGCGCCGCGGTGGTGCTTGTTACCACCATCAGGCACGACATCTACGCCGGCTCGCGCAACATCGACTCGCACCGCGCGCGAAAGCCTCTAAGGCCGCGTCGTGGCCTCCGATCGTATCCTGCTCGCCGTCGCGTTGCGGCTCACCTCGGTGGCGCTGTTCGCGCTGATGAACACCTGCATCAAGCTGGCCGAGGCTGGCGGCGCGCATCTCGCGGAGATCCTCTTCTGGCGCCAGTGCGGTGCCGCGCTGCTCGTCACCGCGGTGGTGGGCGCTGGGCCCGGCTTCACGACGCTGCCGACGCGCCGCTTCGGCGCGCATCTCGCGCGCGCCACCGTCGGCCTGATCTCGATGGCCTTCACCTTCTACACGCTGACCGTGCTGCCCCTCGCCGAGGCGACGACGATCGGCTTCTCGATGCCGATCTTCGCGACCGTGCTCGGCGCGCTGGTGCTGAAGGAGCCGACCGGATGGCGCCGCTGGGCGGCGGTCGCGATCGGCTTCGCCGGCGTCGTGATCGTCACGCAGCCGGGCGGACATGAGATCCCGTTCCACGGCGCGCTAAGCGGGCTGATCGCCGCGGTACTGACCGCAGTGGTGACGATCCTGCTGCGGACGATCGGGCGCACCGAAAAGCCGCTTACCACCGTTTTCTGGTTCTCGACGCTGTCGCTGGTGCCGCTTGGCATCGCCTACGCGATCTGGGCGCAGCCGCACACGGCATGGCTGTGGGCCGTGCTGGTGTCCTGCGGCCTGTTCGGCGGCGCGGCGCAGGTGGCGATGACGAGTTCGCTCACCTTCGGGCCGGTCTCCGCGGTGGTGCCGATGGATTATACCTCGCTGCTGTGGGCGACGCTGCTCGGCTGGCTGGTGTTCGGCCACCTGCCCGACCGTGCTACCTGGGTCGGCGCGCCGGTGATCGTCGCGGCGGGGCTGTATATCGTGTGGCGCGAGCACGTCCGCCGCCGTGAGGAGACGCGACAGGCAATGGCGCAGGGGATCGGCTGAGCGACGAGGTCGGTTCGGACGCGGCGGCGTCACCCGCGCTTGAGACGCGACGGTCCGGATCGATCCGGTGAGATGATGAGGCGCCATGTGACGGCCGCTACCGCGACGCCGACCGCGCCCGGCACGCACAGGAACTTCCCTTGGCTTGCCGGCGAGAGCACGAACATCGCCGGGCCGGCCGGCGTCAGGCCGACGAAGGCGCCGCAGCAGAGGTAATCGCGTCTGCGCTTGCGCGCGCCTTCCACCAGCAGAAGCGCCAGTAAGAAGCAGGTAATGAGCGCTATCGGGTTCCGCGCGCCCGACGCAGCGGCCCATATCGCACGCCAAGGCGCGATGGTGTTCGCGGAGGTCAGCGGCTCGCCGCGCGCCAAAGCCGCGAGATCGCGTCGGAGCAGATCGAGTGGTTTGGAGGGTTCTGCCGCGGTCACCCAGGACAGACTGTCCAGCAGATAGGCAAGCCTTTGCGCCGCCACCTCCCGCCAGTCGATCGAGATCCTCATCCTTCATTGTAGCAACGACGTGGCGCTGGAGGCGCCAACGTCGTTGCTAAAGACCGCGGGCACGCCCGCCAGTCTGCCCGCTATTCCGCCGCCTGCGCCTCGGCCACCTTCGGCTTCCACACCAGCACGGGCTTGCGCGCCGCGAGCGTCTCGTCGAGCCGCGCGCGCGGGGCGAAATGCGGCGCGGTCTTGAGCGACTCGTCGCCGGCCTTGGCGCGCTCCGCGACCGATCGCAGCGCGCCGATGAATTGATCGAGCGCCGCCTTGCTCTCGGTCTCGGTCGGCTCCACCAGCATGGCGCCGTGGACGACCAGCGGGAAATACATGGTCATCGGGTGATAGCCCTCGTCGATCAGCGCCTTGGCGACGTCGATCGTGGAGAAGCCCGGCGCCAGCCCGCGGTCCGAGAAAATCGCCTCGTGCATGCACGAGCCCGAGCCGGCGAACGGCGCGTCGAGCGTGACCTCCAGCCGGCGCAGCACGTAATTGGCGTTGAGCACCGCGTCCTCGGCGACCTGACGCAGCCCGTCGGCGCCGTGGCTGAGGATGTAGGTCAAAGCGCGCGTGAACATGCCCATCTGGCCGTGAAAGGCGACCATGCGGCCGAAGCTGTCGGCGTGATGCTCGTCCGCATTCTCCTCCTCGACGAGGCGGAACTGGTCGCCGTCGCGCTCGACGAACGGCAGCGGCGCGAACGGGGTCAGCGCCTCGGAGAACACCACCGGCCCCGAGCCCGGTCCGCCGCCGCCGTGCGGGGTGGAGAAGGTCTTGTGCAGGTTGATGTGCATCGCGTCGACGCCAAGATCGCCCGGGCGCACCCGCCCGACGATCGCGTTGAAATTGGCGCCGTCGCAATAGACGTAGCCGCCCGCGGCATGGACCGCGTCCGAGATCGCCTTGAGGTCGCGCTCGAACAGGCCGCAGGTGTTGGGGTTGGTGATCATCACCCCGGCCACGTCCGGGCCGAGCCGTGCCGTGAGCGCCGCGGTGTCGACGCGCCCCTCGGCGGTGGCGGGGATGTCCTCCACGCTGAAGCCCGCGAATGCCGCGGTGGCGGGGTTGGTGCCGTGCGCCGACTCGGGCACCAGGATCACCTTGCGATGCCCCTCGCCGCGCTTCTCCAGCGCCGCCTTGATCGCGAGGATGCCGCACAATTCGCCGTGCGCGCCCGCCTTGGGGCTCATCGCCACCGAGTGCATGCCGGTGAGCGTGACGAGCCAGTGCGCGAGCTGGTGGATCACCTCCAGCGCGCCCTGCACCGTGTCGATCGGCTGCAGCGGATGGACGTCGGCGAAGCCGGGCAGCCTAGCCATCTTCTCGTTGAGCCGCGGGTTGTGCTTCATCGTGCACGAGCCAAGCGGGAAGAGGCCGAGGTCGATCGCGTAATTCTGCCGGCTGAGCCGCGTGTAATGGCGCACCGTCTCGGGCTCCGACAGGCCGGGCAGCCCGATCGGATCCTTGCGCGTGAGGCCACCGAGCCGCGAGCCCGCGACATCACCCGCGGTGAAATCGACGCCGGTGGTCTGGTCGTCACCGATCTCGAAGATCAGCGGCTCCTCCAGCATCAGCGCCTTGTTGCCGGTGAAGGTCGCGCCCGCCGCGTCGCCGCGGCCCGCGGGCGCGGTCGGCTTCCAGCCGCTCTGGTTGATCGTCATGCCAGCACCTCCGTCAGCGCCGTCGCCAGCGCCTCGATATCCTCGTCGGTCACCGTCTCGGTCACCGCCACCACCAGGCCGTTCTCCAGCGCCGCCTCGCCCGGGTAGAGCCGCCCGAGCGACACGCCGGCGAGCACGCCCCGCTCCGCCAGCGTGCGCACCACCGGCCGCGCTTCCTGCCCGAGGTCGAGCGTGAACTCGTTGAAAAAGGCCTCGTTGATCACGCGCACGCCGGGCACGCGCGCGAGCCGGTCGGCGGCGCGGCACGCGGTCGCGTGGTTGATCCCGGCGAGCCGGCGCAGCCCCGCCTCCCCCAGCAAGGTCATGTGGATCGAGAAGGCCAAAGCGCACAGCCCCGAGTTGGTGCAGATGTTGCTGGTCGCCTTCTCGCGGCGGATATGCTGCTCGCGCGTCGACAGCGTCAGCACGAAGCCGCGGCGCCCGTCGGCGTCGACGGTCTCGCCGCACAGCCGGCCGGGCATCTGCCGGACATATTTGTCCTTGCAGCCGAACAGCCCGACGTACGGCCCGCCGAACTGGAGCCCGACGCCGAGCGACTGGCCCTCGCCGACGACGATGTCAGCGCCCATCTCGCCCGGCGCGCGCAGCGCCCCCAGCGCGACCGGCTCGGTCACCACCGCGATCAACACCGCCTTGTTCGCCTGGCACGCCTCGGCGAGCGGTGTCAGATCGGCAACGCGACCGAGGATGTCGGGATATTGCACGACGACGCACGACGTGTCGGCGTCGATCGCGGCAATCAACTGGTCGATGTCGGTCTCGGCGGTCAGCGCGGGCGCGCCGGTCTCGAGCAGGTCGCCGGTGTAGCGCGCCATGGTCTTGGCGACCGAGACGTAATGCGGGTGGAGCCCGGACGAAAGCAGCGCCTTGCCGCGCCGCGTGATCCGCCGCGCCATGCCGATCGCCTCCCAGCAGGCGGTCGAGCCGTCGTACATGCTGGCATTGGCCACGTCGGTCCCGAGCAGGCGCGCGACCTGCGTCTGGAACTCGAACAGCATCTGCAGCGTGCCCTGCGCGATCTCGGGCTGATAGGGCGTGTAGGCGGTGAGGAACTCGCCGCGCTGGATCAGATGATCGACCGAGGCGGGCACGTGATGGCGATAGGCGCCGGCGCCGAGGAAGAAAGGCACCTCGCCCGCCACGATGTTCTTGCGCGCGAGCGCGGTCATATGGCGCTCGACCGCCAGCTCGCTGGCATGAAGCGGCAGGTCGTGCACGGGACCGTCGAGCCGTGCGGATTCGGGCACGTCGAGGAACAGGTCGTCGATCGAGCCGGCACCGATCACCGCGAGCATGTCGCTGCGGTCGGACGGGGTGAGAGGAAGGTAGCGCATCTTAGGGTCTCTCCCCCCTCCGCTGCGGAGGGGATCGCCTTTCCTCTCCCTGCGAGGGAGAGGTCGGGGGTGGGTCCGCGTCGGGGTGGTACGGCCGGCCGCTCGCGACACGTCACCGTGGCATGAGCAGGCTATCCACCCCCAAACCCTCCCTTGCAGGGAGGGCGTCAGATCACAGCTTCGCGACGAAAGCGGCGTAGGCAGTCTCGTCCATCAGCGACTCGAGCTCGCTCGGATCGCTGAGCGTCAGCTTGAAGAACCAGCCCTCGCCCTCCGGGTCCGAGTTGACCAGCGACGGCTCGTCGGCGAGGGCCGGGTTGCCCTCGGTCACCGTGCCCGACACGGGCGCATAGACGTCCGACGCCGCCTTGACGCTCTCGACCACCGCGGCTTCATCGCCCTTGCTCAGGCTGCGGCCCGAGTCCGGCGCCTCGACGAAGACGATGTCGCCAAGCTGGCCCTGCGCATAGTCGCTGATGCCGACCGTGCCGGTCTGGCCGTCGACCTCGATCCACTCGTGGTCCTCGGTGAAATAACGGCTCATCTCACTTCACTCCTCGGAAGTAACGGTGGGGAACGAACGGCATCGGCGCGACGGTCGCCTGGTGCGGCTTGCCGCGCTGCGACAGCGTCACGCCGGTGCCGGGGATAGCGAGCGCCGCGGGAACATAGGCCATGGCGATCGGCGCGCCGACGCTCGGCGCGAAGCCGCCGCTGGTGACCCGGCCGACGGTGTCGCCGGCGGCGTCGATCACGGTCGCGCCCTCGCGCACGGGCTGGCGCCCCTCGACGAGCAGCCCAACCCGCCGCAGCGCGGGCCCGGCCTCGCGCTCGGCGAGCACGCGCGCGGCGCCGGGGAAATCGGCGGCCTCGCGGCGGCGCTTGGCGAGCGCGAAGCCGAGGTCGGCCATCACCGGTGTCGTCGTGGGATCGAGGTCGTGACCATAGAGCGGCAGCCCCGCCTCGAGCCGCAGCGAGTCGCGCGCGCCGAGGCCGACCGGCTTGATCTCGGGCTGCGCCGCCAGCGCGTCGGCGAGCGCGACCGCCGCCTCGGCGGGAACCGAGATCTCCACCCCATCCTCGCCGGTATAGCCCGATCGACTGATCCACAGCTCATGGCCCTGCCAGTCGAACGCGCCCGCCTGCATGAACACCAAAGCGTCGACGCCGGGGATCAGCCGCGCCACCGCGGCGACCGCCTCCGGCCCCTGCACCGCGAGCAGCGCATGATCCTCCATCAGGTTGAGAGTGATCTCGTCGGGCAGGCGCTCGATCATATGCGCGACGTCGTCGTACTTGGTCGCGCCGTTGACGACCATGTAGACGCGGTCCTCGGCCTGCGGCGTCAGCATCAGGTCGTCGAGCACGCCGCCCTCGTCGTCGAGCAGCAGCGAGTAGCGCGCCTTGTTGAGCGGTGCGTCGCTGATCGCCGCGGGCATCAGCGCCTCGAGCGCGGCGGCGACGTTCGGCCCGCTGATGCTGAGCTGGCCCATGTGGCTGACGTCGAACAGCCCGGCATGCTCGCGCGTCCACAGATGCTCGGCCATAATGCCCTCGTATTGGACGGGCATGTGGTAACCGGCGAACTCCACCATGCGCGCGCCGCGCTCGCGGTGCCAGGCATCGAGCGGGAGCGTGAGGATCTCGATCGGCTCGAAATCGTCGTCGGTGTCGGGAACGGAGTCGCTCATGATCAATGTCCGTGCGTGCGAGGGCGAATCGTGCCGGTGGTCCCGGCGCTGATCCATGTCCCCCTCTGTCACGGAACCTGAGAGCTTTCCCCGGACCGCGCCCGGGTTACCCCTTCGGTGGGAGGCGCGATCCCGAAGGCCCGCCGCCGCTTTCCAGAGTGTCGATGAAGGCCGGCGCGGTCCCTGATGCCTGAGAGATTCCGGGGTGGTTGCTCCTTCGGCGGCGGCTGAGGGCCTGCAAGGCCCGCCGCGCTCTCCCGCGCCTGCCCATGCCGGTTGCCCGGCATCGACGTGCTGCCGCTCTAGGCCAAGCGCCGCCCGAGTCAATCGCGTTCGCGGCGCGCGCGCATCGGCGGAGCCGTGTCGGCGCTAAGGCGTTTGGTCGTCAGGAGAAGGAGCAACTCGCATGGACACCGCCACCTCGCCCGCCGTCGACCGCATCGCCCGCGTGCTCGCCGGACAGCACCTCAGCGCCAACGGCCACGGCGACTCAGAATCTGCGGGCGCGCAGGTCGACGCGACCTGGAAGGACTATCGCGACGATGCGATCGCGGTGCTCCACACGCTGCGGGCGCCGAGCCCGGCGATGGCGGCGGCCGGAGACGTCGCAGTGTGGGAACGGATGGTCCTCGCCGCGATCGCGGAAGCGAAACCGGGTATCGTGATGTAACGCGCTCGCTCACCGCGACGCAGAACGCTCCACCAGCGCCGACGCCCCCAGCACCGCCAGCCCGCACAGCGCCAGCCCCGCCCCGACATAGCCGGTCGAGGTCCAGCCATAACCCGCCGCGATCACCATACCGCCAAGCCACGGCCCGAGCGCGTTGGCGGTATTGAACGCGGAGTGGTTGAGCGCCGCCGCCAGCGCCTGCGCGTCGCCCGCCACGTCCATCAGCCGGGTCTGGAGCACGCTGCCGAGCGCGCCGCTGAGGCCGATCGCGAACATCGCCACCAGCACCGTCGCGAAATGGGTCGCGGCGAGCGGCCAGAGCAGCAGCGCGACCAGCGCCCACACCAGCACGCCCGCCGCGGTCGGCAGCAGCGCGCGATCGGCGAAGCGCGGCACGACGATATTGCCCAGCGTCATGCCGATGCCGAACGCCATCAGCGCGAACGGCACCAGTCGCGGCCCGACCTGCGTCACCGCCGCCATCGTATCGGCGAGATAGGTATAGACCGCGAACATCCCGCCGAAGCCGATCGCGCCGATGCCGAGCGTCAGCCACACCTGCGCGCGACGCAGCGCGCCGAGCTCGCGCAGCGGACTGGCGGCGGGATCACCGCGATCGCGCGGTGCGAAGGCGGCAACCAGCGCGGCGGTCAGCCCGGCGAGCGCCGTGACCACCACGAAGCACGACCGCCAGCCGATCAGCTGCCCCATGAAGTTGGCCAGCGGCACGCCGACGATCGTCGCCACCGTCAACCCGAGCATCACGCGCGCCACCGCCTGGGTGCGCTTGCCCTGCTCCACCAGCGAGGCAGCGACCAGCATCGCAATGCCAAAATAGGCGCCGTGCGGCAGACCCGCCACGAAGCGTGCTAGCATCATCGTCGCGTAGCTCGGCGCCACGGCGGACAGCAGGTTGCCGACCGCGAACAACGTCATCAGCGCGATCAGCAAGGTGCGCCGCGCCATCCGTGCGCCGAGTACCGCGAGCGTCGGCGCGCCGACCACCACGCCCAGCGCATAGGCGCTGATGACGTGGCCCGCGGTGGGCGCGTCGACGTGCAGGCTGCGCGCCATCTCGGGCAGCAGGCTCATCGTCGCGAATTCGGTGGTGCCGATTGCGAAGCCGCCGACCGCCAGCGACAGGTGGATCAGCCCGACGGGCGCATGACGCGCGTCGGCGACGAGGGTCGCCATATATCTGTCCTCTGTCGTGGTGCGCGAGCGTGTACAGCTGGCGATGGTGCAGTGCAGCGTCAAGGTCAAGGCGGGCGCGCGACCAGGCAAGCGGCGCACGGACGCGCGGCGCCACGGCGCCCGTTGCGCTAAATGATTCGACGCTCACCCTCGCGCTTGCGACGTGGCGACGACGGCGCTATATCCGCCGTGCTTTCTCTTACATCGCGAGGTGCAAGGGGCTGCGGGGCTCGCTCCGCGGCGGCGACCAACGCATGTCCGGCAGGTGCACTTGAGCGATAACGACGCCCTTCAACGACTGATCGAGCCCGAGGCCCAGGCGCTCGGCTTCGCGCTGGTGCGCGTGCGGCTGTTCGGCAAGGGCGATGAGCGCACGCTCCAGGTGATGGCCGAGCGCCCCGACACGCGCCAGCTCACCATCGACGATTGCGCCGAGCTGTCGCGCCGGCTCTCCGACATGCTCGATCAGCTCGAGGCCGAGGGGCGCGATCCGATCGAGGGCGCGTACCGGCTCGAAGTGTCGTCGCCCGGGATCGACCGGCCGCTGACGCGCCGTCAGGATTTCACCGATTGGGCGGGTCATGAGGCACGCATCGTGCTCACCGAGCCGGTCGACGGGCAGAAGCAGTTCAAGGGCGATCTGGAAGGCATCGATGCCGATGGCCAGATCGCCATCCGTCATTCCCGCACGCACGAGCTGGCGCGCGTGCCGTTCGCCCTGATCGCCGACGCCAAGCTGGTGCTCACCGACCGGCTGATCGCCGCAACCGTGCCGCTCTCGATGGAGGGCGCCGACGAAGAGATAGAAGACTTGTCCGCTGACGCGGACAGCGTGGAAGAAGAGGAATCGAACTGATGGCCACCGGGGTCACCGCCAACCGTGCCGAGCTGATCGCGATCGCCAACTCGGTCGCGTCGGAGAAGATGATCGACAAGGCGATCGTCATCGAGGCGATGGAGGACGCGATCCAGCGCGCCGCGCGCACCCGCTACGGCCAGGAGATGGACATCCGCGCCAAGCTCGATCCCAACAACGGCGACCTGCGGCTGTGGCGCGTCGTCGAGGTGGTGGAGCTGGTCGACGACATCTACAAGCAGGTGGATGTCGCCGGCGCGCAGAAGCTGCAGCCGGGCGCGAGCGTCGGCGACTATCTGGTCGACCCGCTGCCTCCGATCGAATTCGGCCGCATCCAGGCGCAGGCCGCGAAGCAGACGATCTTCCAGAAGGTGCGCGACGCCGAGCGCGAGCGTCAGTACGAAGAGTTCAAGGACCGCGCCGGCGAGATCATCACCGGCGTCGTCAAGCGGGTCGAGTTCGGCCATATCGTCGTCGATCTCGGCCGCGCCGAGGGCGTGATCCGCCGTGACGCGCAAATTCCGCGCGAGGTGGTGCGAGTCAACGACCGCATCCGCTCGCTGATCCTCAAGGTGGTGCGCGAGAACCGCGGGCCGCAGATCTTCCTCAGCCGCGCGCACCCCGATTTCATGAAGAAGCTGTTCGCGCAGGAAGTGCCCGAAATCTACGACGGTATCATCGAGATCAAGGCGGCCGCGCGCGATCCGGGCAGCCGCGCCAAGATCGGCGTGATCTCGCACGATTCCAGCATCGACCCGGTCGGCGCCTGCGTCGGCATGAAGGGCAGCCGCGTCCAGGCGGTGGTGCAGGAGATGCAGGGCGAGAAGATCGACATCATTCCCTGGTCGCCCGATACCGCCACCTTCGTCGTCAACGCGCTGCAGCCGGCCAATGTCGCGCGCGTGGTGATCGACGAGGAAGAGGATCGCATCGAGGTGGTCGTCCCCGACGATCAGCTGAGCCTCGCGATCGGCCGCCGCGGCCAGAACGTGCGCCTTGCCTCGCAGCTCACCGCCAAGGCGATCGACATCCTCACCGAGACCGACGCCAGCGAGAAGCGCCAGCAGGAGTTCGTGAAGAATTCCGAGCTGTTCCAGAACGAGCTCGACGTCGACGAGACGCTGGCGCAGCTGCTGGTGGCCGAGGGCTTTGGCGCGCTGGAAGAGGTCGCCTATGTCGAGCTCGATGAGCTCGCCGGGATCGAGGGCTTCGACGAGGATCTGGCGCAGGAGTTGCAGAGCCGCGCGCAGGAGGCGCTCGACCGCCGCGAGCAGGCCGCGCGCGAGGAGCGCCGCGCCTTGGGCGTCGAGGACGCGCTGGCCGAGCTGCCGTATCTCACCGAGGCGATGTTGGTCACGCTCGGCAAGGCCGGCATCAAGACGCTCGACGATCTGGCGGATCTCGCCACCGACGAGCTGGTCGAGAAGAAGCGCGCCGAGCCGCGCCGCCGCAACGACGACGCGCCGCGGCGTGACTCGCGCAACGACGGCCGCGGCAACGGCGGCGTGCTCGGCGAATATGGTCTGAGCGACGAGCAGGGCAATGAGATCATCATGGCCGCGCGCGCGCACTGGTTCGAGGACGAAGGCGGCGAGACGGCCGACGCGGACAGCGCCGGTGAGGAGAATGCCGAGCAGGAGACGCAGGCCTGATGCCGTTCGTCTCGATCCGATTGGCGGGCAGCGCGACGCGCGAGCAGAAGGCGGGGATCGTGGCTGATGTCACGTCCTCGCTGGTGACGCGGCTGGGCAAGAACCCGGCTGCGGTGCAGATCGTGATCGAGGAAGTGTCGACCGAGAATTACGGCGCCGGCGGGCAATTGCTCGCCGACCGCGACGCGGGCACGACGGGTGCCGTCTCTTCCAGCCAGGGAGACGCGCATGCGGCACCCGGGCAATGAGACCCTAGGCGGTCTCGCGCAGTCGCTGGCTCACCCGTCATCCCGGCCTTGTGCCGGGATCCACCGTGCCGCGCGCTCGCCAGCCATGACGCACGCGGACGAGTGGGCCCCGGAACAAGTCCGGAGTGACGGGTGGAGTTGGCCGGACCAACTCTCACCCTCGCAGCCGTGGCAGCCCCAGACCGATCGCCAGATCATCTCAATGCGGATTGTCGCGCTCAACGAGATTGAACTTCCACAGCCGGGGCCATCGTTTGATGCGCTTCTCGGCGGCGATCGCGTCGACCATCGTCGCAGCTGTCTCGTACCAGACGAGCCGCGTGATCCCGTGTCTCTTGGTGAAGCCGTCAGCGGTGCCTTCACGATGCTGTGTCATCCGCGCCGCCAAGTCCGCCGTAACGCCGACGTACATGGTGCCATGAGGCGCACTCGCCCGCAGGTACACGCCGGGCACGCGTTCGCGCATCGGCGACCCTCCCGCTCCATTATGGGAGACGCGCGCGCATGAGCGACCCCGTCCGCTCCTGCATCCTCACGCGCGAGCGTGCCGACCCGGCGCGGCTCATCCGCCTCGCACTCGCGCCGGACGGGCGCGTGCTGCCCGACGTCCGCGCCAAGGCGCCCGGGCGGGGTGCGTGGATCGGGGTCGCGCGTCCCGAGCTCGAACAGGCGATCGCCAAGGGCAAGCTCCGCGGTGCGCTCGCGCGCGCGTTCAAGTCCGGCGACCTCACCATCCCGGACGATCTGCCGGACCTGATCGCCACCGCGCTGGAGCGAAACGCGCTCGACCGACTCGGGCTCGAGGCGCGTGCCGGCACGATCGCTACGGGCGCCGAGCGGATCGAGACCGCGGCGCGCGCGGGCAAGCTCCACGCGCTCTATCATGCGGCTGACGCGCGCGACGATGGCTGCCGCAAGCTGGCGCAGGCGTGGCGCGTCGGCAGCGATCGCGAAGGAAGTGACCTCAAGGGCTTGGCGTTGCCGGTCGGGCGCCCCATATTGTCGTTGGCGCTGGGCCGCGAGAATGTGGTACATATCGGCGTCATTGACCGCACCGCGGCCGGACGATTGGGCGAAGCGCTCGACCGCTGGCTGCACTTTATCGGCCCTGAACTGACCCCCGCACCTTGCGCTACGGCCGCGCAAGGCGCATCGGCGCCCGGCATCGCCGGGCCCGCTTCGGCCGTGAGAATGCACGAGGAATTTGAGTGAGCGAGACCGACAACGACAAGCCGAAACTCGGGATGCGCGCGCCGTTGGGGCTGAAGCGCACAGTCGAGACCGGCAAGGTGAAGCAGAGCTTCAGCCACGGCCGTAGCAATACGGTGGTGGTCGAGGTGAAGCGTCGCCGCGTGCTCGGTCCGCAGGGAACGCCCGAGACCACGCCGGCGCCCGCGCCTGAGCCGGTCGCGGCGACCCCGCCGCCCGCGCCCGAGCGGCCCGCCCCGCGTCCGCCGGTCTCGAACGAGACCGCGCAGGAGCGCCAGGCGCGCCTGCTGCGTGAGGCCGAGGACCAGCGCATGCATGCGCTGGAGGAAGCGCGTCGTCGTGAGGAGGCCGAGCGCCAGCGCGCGGCCGAAGAGGAGCGTCGTCGCGTCGAGGAGCGCGCCCGCGCCGAGGCCGAGGCGCGCGCCGCCGCTGCCGCGCCGGCCCCCACGCCCGAGCCGAGCCCGGCACCCGAGCCGACTCCGGCTCCCGCCCCCGCGCCCGTGGAGGCGGCACCGAGCGCGCCCGCGTCTCCGGCTCCGGAGGTGGCCGCGCCGACGCCGCAGCCCGAGCCGGTTGCGGCCGCGACTCCGGCACCACGTCCGACGCCGGCCCCGGCCCCCGCGGCGCCCCCGCCTGCGGCCCCGCCCCCACCGGTGCTGGAGCTCGCGCGCGACCCCGCGATGCCGGCGCCGCGGCGCTTCTCGCCGGTGGCGCGCCCGGAGATCCCGAAGCCGCAGCCCAAGCCCGAGCCGAAGCCCGCGCCGGCTCCGACCGCTAGCGCCGCCCCGGCGGCGAGCGGCGGCCCGGCCGGCGGCGCACCGCGCAGCCTGCCGAGCGGTCAGGCCACCCCGCGCAACGCCGCACCGGCCGCGCGTCCACAGCAGCGTGATCGCAAGGGCGACGAGCGCCGCGGCGGCAAGCTGACGGTCACTCGCGCGCTCAACGAGGACGGCGCGCGCGCGCGCAGCCTCGCCGCGCTGAAGCGCGCGCGCGAGAAGGAGCGGCGTGGCTTCTCCGGCCCGCGCGAGCCGCAGGCCAAGCAGGTCCGCGACGTGCAGGTGCCCGAGGCGATCACCGTGCAGGAGCTCGCCAACCGCATGGCGGAGCGCGGCGCCGACCTGGTCAAGACGCTGTTCAAGATGGGCATGCCCGTCACCATGACGCAGACGATCGATCAGGACACCGCCGAGCTGCTGGTGACCGAATTCGGCCACAACATCGTGCGCGTCTCCGATTCGGACGTCGACCTCGCGCTCGACACCACTGAGGATTCGGGGGACCAGCTCCAGCCGCGTCCCCCAGTCGTCACGATCATGGGCCATGTCGACCACGGCAAGACCAGCCTGCTCGACGCGCTGCGTGGCACCGACGTCGCCAAGGGTGAGTCGGGTGGCATCACGCAGCATATCGGCGCCTATCAGGTGACGCTGAAGGACAAGTCGAAGATCACCTTCCTCGACACGCCGGGCCACGAGGCCTTTACCGCGATGCGCGCGCGCGGCGCGGACGTGACCGACATCGTGGTGCTGGTGGTCGCCGCGGACGACGGGCTGATGCCGCAGACGATCGAGGCGATCAACCACACCAAGGCGGCGGGCAAGCCGATGATCGTGGCGATCAACAAGATCGACAAGCACGATGCCAATCCGCAGCGCGTGCGCGAGCGTCTGCTCGAGCATGACGTCCAGGTCGAGATGATGGGCGGCGAGACGCAGGACGTCGAGGTGTCCGCGCTCAAGAAGACCGGACTCGACGAGCTGATCGAGAAGATCCAGCTCCAGGCCGAGCTGCTGGATCTCACCGCCAACCCCGATCGCGCCGCCGAGGGCAGCGTGATTGAGGCGAAGCTCGACAAGGGTCGTGGCCCGGTTGCCACGGTGCTCGTCACGCGCGGCACGCTCAAGGTGGGCGACGTCTTCGTCGTCGGCGCCGAGAGCGGCAAGGTCCGCGCGCTGGTCGACGACAAGGGGCGCCAGCTCAAGCAGGCGGGTCCGTCGATGCCGGTGGAGGTGCTCGGTCTGTCGGGCACGCCGTCGGCGGGCGACCAGCTCCAGGTGGTCGAGAACGAGGCGCGTGCGCGCGAGGTCGCCGAGTATCGCCAGAGCGTGTTGCTCCAAAAGCGCACCACGGCGGCGCCGACCAGCCTCGAGAACATGTTCTCGGCACTGCGCGCCAATGCCGCGATCGAATATCCGCTCGTGGTGAAGGCCGATACGCAGGGCACGGTCGAGGCGATCGTCGCGTCGATCAACAAGATCTCGACCGATCTCATCAAGGCGCGGGTGCTCCACTCGGGCGTGGGCGGGATCACCGAGAGCGACGTGACGCTGGCAGGGGCATCGGGGGCGCCGATTATCGGCTTCCACGTCCGCGCCAATGCCAAGGCGCGCGAGATCGCCGAGCGGCAGAAGGTGGCGTTGAAGTACTATGACGTCATCTACGACCTGATCGACGAGATCCGTGCCGGCATGGCGGGCGAGCTCGGGCCGGAGGCATTCGAGACGGTGGTCGGCCGCGCCGAGATCCGTGAGGTCTTCTCCGCGGGCAAGCACGGCAAGGCGGCGGGTCTGCTCGTCACCGAGGGTATCATCCGCAAGGCGCTCAAGGCGCGCATCACGCGCAACGACGTCATCATCTATCAGGGTGAGATCGCGTCGCTGCGCCGCTTCAAGGACGATGTCGCAGAGGTGCGCGCGGGCCTGGAGTGCGGTGTGACGTTCTCGCAGAACTTCGTCGACATCAAGGCCGGCGACTATCTCGAGACGTACGAGGTCGAGCTGCGCGAGCGCACGCTGTAAGCCGCTGCGCCGGTCTCCCCCGGAGGCCCGTCGCAAGCATCTCGTCATCCCGGCCTTGCGCCGGATCCATCGTCCGCACGCACCACATCGTGGCGTTCGCGGGGCGTTGGATCCCGGAGCAAGTCCGGGATGACGCTATATCGACGCGCGAACGCGCTCGCTGCCGATCTTCCTCGCGAAGGGGACACGAACGAGAATGAACCAGCCTCAGGAGAAATCCGTTCGCACGCTGCGCGTCGGCGAGCAGGTGCGTCACGTGCTGTCGGAGATCCTCCAGCGTGGCGACGTGCATGACGACACGCTGGCCTCGCACATGGTGAGCATCACCGAGGTGCGGATGTCGCCCGACCTGCGCCATGCCACGGTGTTCGTGAAGCCGCTGCTAGGGCGCGACGAGGAAGCGGTGCTCAAGGCGCTGCGCACCAACACCGCCTATCTCCAGCGCGAGGTCGCACATCGCGTGCGGACGAAATATGCAGCCAAGCTCAAGTTCCTGGCGGACGAGAGCTTCGACGAGGGCAGCCACATCGACTCGCTGCTGCGCCGCCCCGAGGTGGCGCGCGACCTGCCGGCGGAGGGCGAGGACGATTGACGCTCTCACCGGTAAGACCCATCTTACCGGCATGAACGCGATCACGCGACTTTCGGATAAGGGCCAGGTCGTCGTCCCCAAGGCGATCCGTGACCTGAAAGGCTGGGCCCCGGGGCTCGACCTGGAGGTAGTCGACGCCGGCGACGGTGTGCTGCTGCGGCCGCGCCGTCGGATCAAGACGCTGACGCCGTCAGAGGCGGTGGCGCGCTTCAAGGAGATCTACCAGCATCAGGGTCCGCCAGTCACGCTCGAGGAGATGGACGAGGCGATCGCCGAGGAGGTCGCCCGTCGAGCCGAGCGCTGGTGACCACCGCGGTCGACACGAACGTGGTGCTGCGGTGGATCACGCGCGACGATCCGGTACAGGCCGCGCTCGCCGATCCGATCTTCGACAAGCCTGTCGTCATCACCACGACGGTCTTGCTGGAGACCGAGTGGGTCTTGCGCGGACGACGGTACGCGATGCGGCGCGACACCATCGCCACCCTCCTCGAGCAAATCGCGGAGACCACGACGGTGACACTCGAGCACGAGGACGGCGTGCGCTGGGCCATCGGGCGATATCGCTTGGGCGCCGATTTCGCCGACATGATCCACCTCGTCGTACCGGCGGAAGCCACACGCTTCGTCACCTTCGACCGCCGCCTCGCGCGCCACGCCGGCACCGACGCGCCGCTCGCGATCGAGACGCTCGCCTGATGGCCAAGCTGTATTTCTACTATGCCAGCATGAACGCGGGGAAGTCGACCAACCTGCTCCAGGCCGACTTCAACTATCGCGAGCGCGGCATGCGCACGATGCTGTTCACCGCCGCGGTGGACGATCGCTTCGCCGCGGGCACGATCACCTCGCGGATCGGCCTCGCCGCGCCGGCGACGATGTTCGACGCCGCGACCGACCTCGCCGCGCTGGTCGCGGCCGAGCACGCGCGCGCGCCGCTGGCGTGCGTGCTGGTGGACGAGGCGCAGTTCCTCACCGCGGCGCAGGTCGACCAGCTCGCCTGGCTCGCCGACGTCGAGGACGTGCCCGTGCTCGCCTACGGCCTGCGCACCGACTTCCTCGGCCAGCTCTTCGCCGGCTCGGCACGGCTGCTCGCGCTGGCGGACTCGCTGGAGGAGATCAAGTCGGTGTGCGCGTGCGGGCGCAAGGCGACGATGAACCTGCGCGTCGACGCCGACGGTCACCCCGTCAGCGCTGGGCGCCAGACCGAGATTGGTGGCAACGACCGCTATGTCGCGCTGTGCCGCCGCCATTTCAGCGCGGCACTGGCGAAGGGGTGACTCACCAGTCACAGTTGGGCGCAACCTCGATACATGGCTCGTCCTCGCCTAGCGGCTCGAAGTTGGCGCGCAGCATGCGATAGGTTGCCGGTGAGACATAGAGCCCGGCGGCGTCGCTGCGATTCCGTCGTTCGATCCGCTCCATCGCAACGTCGTCGGGACAGTCGAGCCGATACAGCACCGCCGTGCCCCCGTACTCGCGCGCGAGCCGCATGGCCGCGAAACGATCGGCCCCCGTCCAAAAGCCAAGATCGAGGACGACGCTTGTTCCCACCTGCAAGCAGCGGGTCCACGTACCCTCCATGACAGCGCTCACGCGGGCCGACATACCGGCGAAGTGATCGGCTGGAGGATCGCGGCCGAACAGCGTCTCCACCCACTCGTCGTGCGTGAACCGGATCGCGCGTCGCTGCTGTTCGAGCCGCCTTGCGAACGTCGTCTTGCCGACGCCGAGAAATCCGTGAAGCAGATGCGCGATAGGTGGCGAGGACATCGCCCGAGCAGAACACGGCGAACAGATCGTCACAAGGGCGCGGACGCCGCCACCTAGCCGAACCGCGCGCCCTCGCCTATCTCGCGCTTCATGGACCCCACCGGCATCATCTGGCGGGCGGCAGTGTGGATCATCCCGCTGGTGCTCGCGATCGTCTTCCACGAGGTGAGCCACGGGCTCGCCGCGCGCGCGCTCGGCGACCCCACCGCCGCCGAGCAGCGCCGGCTGTCGCTCAACCCGTTGCGCCACGTCGACCCGGTCGGCACGGTGATCCTGCCGCTGCTGCTCGCGCTCGCGAAGGCGCCGGTGTTCGGCTGGGCCAAGCCGGTGCCGGTCGACGCGCGTCGCCTGCCCCATCCGCGGCGCGACATGATGCTGGTGGCGCTCGCCGGGCCGGGATCGAACCTCGTGCTCGCCTTGGTCGGCGCGGTGCTGCTCGGCGCGCTGACCCCCAGCCTCTATGGCATCGCGCCCGGCAGCCTCACCGCCTTCGTCGCGGCCAATCTGCTCAACTTCGTGATCATCAACGTCTTCCTCGCGATCTTCAACCTGATCCCGCTGCCGCCGTTCGATGGCGGGCATGTCGTCGCCGGGCTGCTGCCCGAGCGGCTGGCGCAGCGCTGGGACCAGCTTGCGCGCTACGGGCTGCTGCTCTTCATCCTGCTGCTGCTGGTGCTGCCGTCGATCGTGCCCGGCGCCAACATCGTCCAGCGGCTGGTCGCGCCGCCTGCGCAGGCTTTGACCGAATGGTATCTCGGCCTCGCCCAGTCGATCGCGGGCTGAGCGCGTGCACGGCTGGCTGATCCTCGACAAGCCGCTCGGGCTGGGGTCGACCCAGGGTGTTTCCGCGGTGAAGCGCGCGCTGCGCACCGCGGGAGCGCCCAAGCTGAAGGTAGGGCACGGCGGCACGCTTGACCCGCTCGCCACCGGCGTGCTGCCGATCGCGATCGGCGAGGCGACCAAGCTCGCCGGGCGGATGCTCGACGGCGACAAGGTCTACGACTTCACGATCCGCTTCGGCGAGCAGACCGAGACGCTCGACGCCGAGGGCAAGGTGATCGCGACGAGCGACGTGCGTCCTACGCTGGCGCAGGTGGAGGCGGTGCTGCCGCGCTTCACCGGTCCGATCGCGCAGGTGCCGCCGGCCTATTCGGCGCTCAAGGTGGACGGCGCGCGGGCGTATGACCTCGCACGCGCGGGCGAGGAGGTGGTGCTCGCGACGCGCGACGTGACGGTGCATGGATTGGCGCCCGCTGAGCCCGACACGCTCATTCCGTCCCCGCCGTCATCCCGAACTCGTTTCGGGATCCACGGCGCGGCAGATCCAGCGGCCGAGGTGCGCGCCGACGGGTGGATCCTGAAACAAGTTCAGGATGACGGCGGAAGGGACGACACTGCCCCTCTCGACCAGATCACCCTCACCGCCCATGTCTCTAAGGGCACCTACATCCGCAGCCTGGCACGCGACATCGCGCTGGCGCTCGGCACGGTCGGCCATGTCACCTACCTGCGCCGCACCAAGGCCGGCCCGTTCACGCTCGCCGAGGCGATATCGCTGGACAAACTCGACGAACTCGCTAAGGCGCGCGGTCTTGAACACTCCCTTCTGCCGCTGGGCGCGGGGCTGGACGACATCCCGGCTCTCTCGCTCACTCCCGACCAGGCAGGGGCGCTCCGTCAGGGGCGAGTGCTGGCCGGGATCGCCGCCGATGACGGCCAGGCCGTCGCGCTGCTGGGTGGAACACCCGTCGCGCTGGTCGAGGTGGAAAGCGGGCTCGCCCGCGTCGTCCGCGGCTTCAACCTGTAACGCATCGATGTCGCTAGGAAATTAAATGACGATCACCGCTGAACGCCGCCAGGAAGTCATCAAGGATCACGCCCGCGCCGATGGCGACACCGGGTCGGTTGAGGTCCAGGTCGCGATCCTGACCGAGCGGATCAAGAATCTGACCGAGCACTTCAAGGGCCACGCGAAGGACAACCATTCCCGCCGCGGCCTGCTGATGATGGTCAACAAGCGGCGCTCGCTGCTCGACTATCTCCGCAAGCGCGACGGCGACCGCTACGTCGCCCTGATCGCGAAGCTCGGCCTTCGCAAGTAACATAAAGGGGCGGTCCGCAAGGTCCGCCCCTTTTGTCATCCCGGACCATGGTCCGGGATCCAGCAAGCAGGGGCGCGGGAGCGCCCGGCCGGTCCGCTGGAGCCGGCGCGGGAGGACGGACAATAAGGTCCGCCCTTCCCTGGGCCGCTACTGGCCCATTCGCAGGCCCCCCGGTGATCCGCACCGGGGAGTGAAGGATATGATATGTTCGATACCAAGAAGGTAGAAATCCAGTGGGGCGGCAAGACGCTGACCCTGGAGACCGGCCGCGTCGCGCGTCAGGCAGACGGCGCCGTGATCGCGACGCTCGGCGAGACGGTCGTGCTCTGCGCGGTGACCGCCGCCAAGACCGTCAAGGAGGGGCAGGACTTCTTCCCGCTCACCGTCCATTATCAGGAGAAGTTCTCCGCCAGCGGCCGTATCCCGGGCGGCTTCTTCAAGCGCGAGCGCGGCGCGACCGAGCGCGAGACGCTCATCAGCCGCCTGATCGATCGCCCGATCCGTCCGCTGTTCCCGGAAGGCTTCTACAACGAGATCAACTGCATCGCGCAGGTGCTCTCGTATGACGGCGAGAACGAGCCCGACATCGTCGCGATGGTCGCGGCCTCGGCGGCGCTGACCATCTCGGGCGTGCCGTTCATGGGCCCGATCGGCTGCGCGCGCGTCGGCTACAAGGACGGCGAGTACCAGCTCAACCCGACCGACGGCGAGGTCGCCGAGGGCGAGCTCGACCTGGTCGTCGCCGCCACGCACGACGCGGTGATGATGGTCGAGTCCGAGGCCAAGGAGCTGTCGGAAGAGGTGATGCTGGGCGCGGTGATGTTCGCGCACAAGGCGTCGCAGCAGATCATCGACGCGATCATCGACCTCGCCGAGCAGTCGGCCAAGGACCCGTGGGAGCTCGCCCCGGTCGACGACAAGTCGGCGACCATGGCCAAGCTGAAGAAGGCGATCGGCAAGGACGTCGAGGCCGCCTACAAGCTGACCGACAAGCAGGCGCGGCAGAACGCGCTCAACGCCGCACGCACCAAGGCGCGCGAGGCCTTCGCGGACCTCAAGGAGAGCGATCCGGCGCAGTATCTCGGCACGCTCAAGCTGGTGAAGAAGCTCGAGGCCGATGTCGTCCGCGGCGCGATCCTCAAGAGCGGCCGCCGCATCGACGGGCGCGACACCAAGACGGTGCGTCCGATCGCCGCGGAGGTGCACTTCCTGCCGCGCGCGCACGGCTCGGCGCTGTTCACCCGCGGCGAGACCCAGACGATCGCCACCACGACGCTGGGCACGCGCGACGCCGAGCAGATGATCGACGGGCTTAACGGCCTGTCGTACCAGCACTTCATGCTGCACTATAACTTCCCGCCCTATTCGGTCGGCGAAGTGGGCCGCTTCGGCGCGCCGGGCCGTCGCGAGATCGGCCATGGCAAGCTGGCGTGGCGCGCGCTGCACCCGGTGCTGCCGTCGAAGGAGGAGTTCCCCTATACGATCCGCGTCACCAGCGACATCACCGAGAGCAACGGCTCCTCGTCGATGGCGACGGTGTGCGGCGGCTCGCTGGCGCTGATGGACGCGGGCGTGCCGCTCAAGCGTCCGGTCTCGGGCATCGCGATGGGCCTCATCCTCGAGGGCAAAGACTATGCGGTCCTCAGCGACATCCTCGGCGACGAGGATCACCTCGGCGACATGGACTTCAAGGTGGCGGGCACGTCCGAGGGCATCACCAGCCTGCAGATGGACATCAAGATCGCCGGCATCACCGAGGAGATCATGAAGGTCGCGCTGGCGCAGGCCAAGGAGGGCCGCGCGCACATCCTCGCCGAGATGAACAAGGCGCTGGGTGAGACGCGCACCGAGCTGTCGGCGCACGCGCCGCGGATCGAGACGATGCAGATCGACAAGTCGAAGATCCGCGACGTGATCGGGACCGGCGGCAAGGTGATCCGCGAGATCGTCGCCACCACCGGCGCCAAGGTCGACATCGACGACGAGGGCGTGATCAAGATCAGCTCGTCGGACGGCGCGCAGATCGAGGCGGCGATGAACTGGATCAAGGGCATCGTCGAGGAAGCCGAGGTCGGCAAGATCTACAACGGCAAGGTCGTCAACATCGTCGACTTCGGCGCCTTCGTGAACTTCATGGGCGGCAAGGACGGTCTCGTCCACGTCTCCGAGATGAAGAACGAGCGTGTCGAGAAGCCGGGTGACGTCGTCACCGAGGGCCAGGAAGTGAAGGTCAAGGTCCTCGAGATCGACCCGCGCGGCAAGGTCCGCCTGTCGATGCGCGTCGTCGACCAGGAGACCGGCGCCGAGCTGGAGGACACCCGTCCGGCGCGCGAGCCGCGCGGCGAGCGCAGCGATCGTGGCCCGCGCCGCGAGGGCGGCGGGCGTGACGGCGGCCGCGGTGGTGACCGCGGCGGCGATCGTGGCGGTGACCGCGGTCCGCGCCGCGAGGGCCGCGGCCCGCGCCGCGAGCGCAGCGAGGGTGGTGCCAAGGAAGGCGGCGACGAGGGCGACGCGCCCGCGTTCGCCCCGGCCTTCCTGACCGGCGACCGCGACTGATTGGTCGCCTCATTATCGGGTGACCAAGTGACGGCCCCGGCAGCGATGCCGGGGCCGTTTCGCGTTCCGGGGCGCGGTCGCTGGAGGAGCGGGCGCTGCCTCTGTCGCCATGGGGCCGAAGGACCTTCCCGGCACTCTCGAAAGAGCAACCATCGATCAGGCTCCGGCCCGACCTGACCAGAACGGGGCGCTCGTCACCCGTCGCTGGATCTCGGCTCGAGGCCGGGATAACGGGAAGGCGGAGCGCTCCGGACTGGTCGCTCAGCCATGAAGGCCGGTTTCCTCCACGCTGAAGCGCGCTTCCGCGCAGGCGGAAGCCCAGAGCCCAGGCAGCAAGGTTGTTGGCGTTCGCCGGAGCACGCTGGCGGTTCAGGCGAGGTGGATCAGGCTGATATGCCATAGCCCTGCCTTGCAGCCGAGCGGGGAGACGCGCCCGCATACTGTCCTACGGATCACATCATCGGGCAGAGGCGAGCCATGCGCCTGTCACTTGCCGCCGCTCCTACCGCGCTCGACCCCCGGCGCTCGCTGGTCGCCGAGCCGCGGTTCGCCTGCGTCACTCCCGGGCGCCTCAACATTGACGACGCACCCGTACCCGTGTCTCAACGTTCGCGGCACACGAACCCCGCGCGCGTCTCAACATTCTCAACATTCGCGGGGCGCCCTGCCCTCAACTCATTGAACTTTCGTCGGGCACCCGCGCCCGCCCGGCGGCGTTACCCCGCCATGCCTACCGCCCCCGATCATCCGCTCCGCCTTGGCTTTCCGGTCAAGGTGATGGGCAAGCCCGGCCTCAAGAGCGGCGACACCCGTCGCTGGCAGGCCAATCCGCACCTCAAATGCTCGCTCGAGCAGGTCGACCGCGTGCTCGACTATCTCGCCAGCGAGCGGCTCGACATGTATCGGCTGTCGTCGGACCTGGCGCCTTATGCCACCCACCCCGACATGCCACAGTTCCACGACATGGTGCGCGAGAGCGATGCCGAGCTCGCCGCCTTCGGCGCCAAGGCGCGCGCGCTCGGCATCCGGCTGTCGTTCCACCCGTCGCAATATGTGCTGCTCAACAGCCCCGACGACACGCTCACCGCCAAGTCGATCTGGGACCTGTCGTCGCAGGCGGAGATGCTCGATCGCATGGGGCTCGACGAGGAAGCGGTGATGGTGACGCATGTCGGCGGCGTCTATGACGACCACGATGCCAGCCGCGCACGCTGGATCAAGGGTTGGGAGCGCTGCCCCGAGCATGTCCGCCAGCGCCTTGTGCTGGAAAACGACGATTTGCGCTTCTCCGCCGCCGACGCCTTGTGGATCCACGAGCGCACCGGCGTGCGGCTGATCTTCGACTATCAGCACTTCTGGTGTCTCAACCCCGAGGGGCTGGATATGCGCGAGACGCTGGAACGCTTCCTGGCAACCTGGCCCGCCGGGGTGCGCCCCAAGATCCATTTTTCGTCGCCACGTACCGAGATGCGCGAGGTTAAGCAGAAGATCACCGCCAAGCAGCGCGCCAGCGGCAAGACGGTGCGCAAGGGCGAGCTGGTCAAGGCGCCGGTGAAGGCGGGCGCACGGGTCAAGACGGTGCTGCGCCCGCCGGTGTGGACCGGCCATGCCGATTTCACCAACCCGTTCGAATTCGCCACCTTCATGCGCATGGCCGAGGGGCTGGTGTTCGACGTGATGATGGAGGGCAAGGCCAAGGACGTCAGCCTGCTCAAGCTGCGCCCCGACCTGCTGCGCTACGCCCCCGACGTGGCGGCGCGCTTCGGTATCACCGCGGCCGACGCCGACGCGCTCGCGGCGGACGAGGCCGCGCTGGAGAGCGGCGCGGCGGCAGCGGACGAGACGCCGGACGTGGACGAAGGCGAGGTGTGATGATGGTCGGTCGCTACTCCCGGTATCCGGGGCTCACCCGGTCGAGCTTGCGCAGCAGCGCAGGCCAGGCGAGCGCCTGCGCCACCATCCCCAGGCCGGCGGGGCTGGCCTGTCGCGCCACCTTCTCCTCCACCCCGGCGGGCGGGGGATTGAGCCCGTCGCGCCCGGCGGCCAGCATATGGACCTGCGCCTGGCACGCGCGCTCAAGGAAGTAGAGCCGCAGGAAACAGGCCGCGACCGAGTTGCCGACCGCAAGCGTGCCGTGGTGGCGCAGGATCATCGTGTTCTTGATGCCGAGATCCGCCACCAGCCGCTCGCGCTCATCGAGGTCGGTCGCGATGCCCTCATAGTCGTGATAGGCAACGTCATGATGCGCGATCAT
Organism: Sphingomonas larreae; assembly: GCF_051400595.1. Classification (NCBI taxonomy): domain Bacteria; kingdom Pseudomonadati; phylum Pseudomonadota; class Alphaproteobacteria; order Sphingomonadales; family Sphingomonadaceae; genus Sphingomonas; species Sphingomonas larreae. The sequence continues at coordinate 243,158 of NZ_JBLFFI010000002.1, read as the reverse complement.
CGCGGTCTGGGTATGCGGCAGCAGCCCGCACGCCATCGCCGACACCGCCTGGCCATAAGGCGTGTGCAGATGCATCACGGCATGGGCGTCCTCACGCGCCATGTGAATGGCGGAGTGGATCGTGAAGCCCGCCGGGTTGACCGGGTGGGAGGCGACGCCGACCGGCTGGCCCTCGACGTCGATCTTCACCAGCGTCGAGGCGGTGATCTCCTCGAACATCATGTCATAGGGATTGATCAGGAAATGATGCTCGGGCCCGGGTACGCGCGCCGAGAGATGAGTGAAGATGAGGTCGTCCCAGCCGTACAGCGCGACCAAGCGATAAGCGGCGGCCAGGTCGACCCGCGCCTCCCACTCGCCGGGCGCGTAGCTCGGGGTATCCACCGACGCGAACGTCGCCATCACCTCTCTCCCCTCTTTTCACGGGAGAGTAGAGCAAGCATAGCGGAGTCGCCAGCGTGCGCTGGTCGGCAGATGGACGAATGGGCGTCCAAATGTACCCGTCATCACCTGCCCATCGGCGTCACCCCGGCGAAAGCCGGAGTCCAGCCGTTCGCGAGTAAGTCGTCCGAGGAACATGCAGGACGGTCGATACCGGACCACGTCCGGGATGACGCAAGTGACAGGTCGACCGTGTGGCCGCAGACCGGCCCCACAGCCGCAGGATCAGTCGACGAAGGCGCGCTCGATCACGAACTGGCCGGGATTGGCGTTAGAGCCCTCGACCAGCCCGCGCTGCTCGAGCATGGCCGCCACCTCGCGGATCATCGCGGTGGAGCCGCACAGCATCACGCGGTCGTTCTCGGGGTCGAACTTGGGCTCGCCGCCCAGCCCGTCGAACAGGCGCCCGTCCTCGATCAGAGCAGGGATACGCGCTTGCACCGGAAAGTCCTCGCGCGTCACCGTCGGCAAATAGCGGAACTGCGCGGCCGCCTGGTCCGACACCAACGGATCGTCCGCCAGCTTCGCCTCGAGCATCTCACGCCAGGCGAGATCGTCGACGCGGCGGACGCCGTGGACCACCACCACCTCGTCGAACCGCTCGTACACGTCCGGGTCACGCGCGACGCTGAGGAACGGCGCCAGCCCCGTGCCGGTCGACAGCAGGAACAGCCGCCGTCCGCCGAGCAAAGCGTCGAGCACCAGAGTGCCGGTCGGCTTCTTGCCGAGATAGACCTGGTCACCCGCCTCGATCTGCTGGAGCCGGCCGGTCAACGGCCCCTCGGGCACCTTGATCGAGAGGAACTCGAGCTCCTCCGCCCAGGCCGGGCTGGCGATTGAATAAGCGCGCATCACCGGCTTGGCCGGCTTGCCGTCGTCGCCCGCGATCCCGGGCAGGCCGATCATCACGAACTCGCCCGAGCGGAAGCGGAACGAGGCGGGACGCTCGACCGCAAAGCTGAACAGATGCCCGTTCCAGTGCCGCACCCAGGTGACCGCAACGCTGTGGAAGGCGGTGGATTCAGGAATAAGCACTGGCGCGCGGAGGTCGGTCATCGGCGATCCGGTCTGGGAGCTGGGAATGTCGTGCGAATGGCGCGCATTATGGCGCCGGGCGCGACGGGTCAACATAGTGCCGCTTGGGAGCGCCGCCGTCAGGCTTGTCCGGACGCGCCGTCGCGCTGCACCAAGGGCGCCTGCAGGAAGCGCAGCGCGACCCACTCCACCGCCGCGATGGTGCGCGCGAGCGCGGCCTCGGTGACGAGCGTCGCTGCGATCCGCCGCACCGCGTCGCGTTCTCCCCGCATTGCCGCGTCGATCAGGGCAAGCAACACCGCCTCGTCGTCGCTGACGGCCGGCGCGGCCGCATCGCCGAAGCGGAGCCAGCGTTTGCCGTCGCGGTCCAAGCTCGCCATCGCATTGGCGAAATCCGGCAGCGCCACGTTGACGCCGCGCCAGGTGAAGGCAGGGGCAAGCACGCGGCACGCGCACCCGCCACGGCGGGTGATCAGCGTCCAGTGTCGCATCGCGCTGACGAGGAAGTGAAGATGCTCGTCGAGCTGGTTGAGCGGCCGGTCGAGAAAGCGGTACATCGAAACCCCCGAGCTTGCGACTGCCTCGCAATAGCGCGATCGATCCTCGCTTGCAAGGGAATGAGCCCCCGCCCTTCCCCCGGCAACGCCGCGCGCCCATATCAGGCCCATGGCGATCCAGATCCGCACGTCCCTTGCCGAGCCGGAGACCGGCACCGACTTCGTTCCGCACCGCCCCAACCGCCCGCAGAAGGTCGAGGGCGGACGACCGTTCAAGCTGGTCAGCGAATACCAGCCCTCGGGCGACCAGCCGACCGCGATCCGCGAACTGGTCGATGCCGCCAAGGCCGGCGAGCGCGATCAGGTGCTGCTCGGCGTCACCGGCTCGGGCAAGACCTTCACCATGGCAAAGGTGATCGAGGAGATGCAGCGCCCCGCGCTGATCCTCGCGCCCAACAAGATCCTCGCGGCGCAGCTCTACGGCGAGTTCAAGAGCTTCTTCCCGGAGAATGCGGTCGAGTATTTCGTCAGCTATTACGATTACTACCAGCCCGAGGCCTATGTGCCGCGGTCGGACACGTACATCGAGAAAGAGAGCTCGGTGAACGAGTCGATCGACCGGATGCGCCACTCGGCCACCCGTGCGCTGCTGGAGCGCGACGACGTGATCATCGTCGCCTCGGTGTCGTGCCTGTACGGCATCGGCTCGGTCGAGACCTATTCGGCGATGATCTTCGACCTCAAGAAGGGTCAGACCGTCGATCAGCGCGAGATCGTGCGCAAGCTGGTCGCGCTGCAATACAAGCGCAACGATGCCGCCTTCCAGCGCGGCAACTTCCGCGTGAAGGGCGACACGCTCGAGATCTTTCCGTCGCACTATGAAGACAGCGCGTGGCGGGTGTCGTTCTTCGGCGACGAGATCGAGGAGATCGTCGAATTCGATCCGCTCACCGGCAAGAAAAACGCCGGCCTCAATTCGGTGCGGATCTATGCCAACTCGCACTATGTCACGCCCGGGCCGACGATGAAGCAGGCCGCCGAGGCGATCCGCCACGAGTTGACCGAGCGCCTCAAGGAACTCGAGATCGAGGGCAAGCTGCTGGAGCGCCAGCGGCTGGAGCAGCGCACGAACTTCGATCTGGAGATGATCGCGGCGACCGGCAGCTGCAACGGCATTGAGAATTACAGCCGCTTCCTGACCGGCCGCCTGCCGGGTGAGCCGCCGCCCACATTGTTCGAGTATCTGCCCGAGAATGCGCTACTCTTCGTCGACGAGAGCCACCAGACCATCGGCCAGATCAACGGCATGTCGCGCGGCGACCATCGCCGCAAGATCACGTTGGCCGAGTATGGCTTCCGCCTGCCCTCGGCGATCGACAACCGCCCGCTCCGCTTCAACGAGTGGGACGCGATGCGCCCGCAGACCGTGTGCGTTTCGGCCACCCCGGGCAGCTGGGAGATGGAGCAGGCCAGCGGCGTCTTCGCCGAGCAGGTAATCCGCCCGACCGGGCTGATCGACCCGCCGGTGGAGATCAAGCCGGTCGAGGAACAGGTACAGGACCTGATCGTCGAGTGCCGCGCCACCACCGAGAAGGGCTATCGCACGCTCGTCACCACGCTGACCAAGCGGATGGCGGAGGATCTCACCGAGTATATGCACGAGGCTGGGATCAAGGTCCGCTACATGCATTCCGACGTCGAGACGCTGGAGCGCATCGAGCTGATCCGCGACCTGCGGCTGGGCGTCTATGACGTGCTCATCGGCATCAACCTGCTGCGCGAGGGGCTCGACATTCCCGAGTGCGGGCTAGTCGCGATCCTTGATGCCGACAAGGAGGGCTTCCTTCGCTCCGAGACATCGCTGATCCAGACCATCGGCCGCGCCGCCCGCAACGTCGATGGGCGCGTGATCCTCTACGCCGACCGGATCACCGGCAGCATGGAGCGCGCGATGAACGAGACCGCGCGCCGCCGCGAGAAACAGGAGGCGTATAACCGCGAGCACGGCATCACGCCGACGACGATCCGCCGCAACATCGGCGACATCATCGCGCACGTCGCCTCGAAGGACCAGGTCACGGTCGAGATCGACGACGAGCGGCCGCACATGGTCGGCCACAATCTGCGCGCCTATATCGAGGAGCTCGAGAAGAAAATGCGCAAGGCCGCGTCCGACCTCGAGTTCGAGGAGGCCGGCCGGCTGCGCGACGAGATCCGCCAGCTGGAGCAGGAGGAGCTGGGGCTGCCGGTGGAACAGCACAAGGCGCCGCTGATGGGCCGCTCTAACGAGGGCAAGCCGGGCACGCGCAAGACCCGCTTCGGCAAGACGCAGCGCAAGTTCGGTAAGAGGTGAGGTCTGTCTTGATCGATCGGCGATGCGGAAGACCATCCTTCGGCTGATGTCAGCCAGCATCGTCACGTCGGCTTAGCGGGACATTCGACCAAGAAACCTTCCGTCATCCCAGACTTGGTCCGGGATCCACCGGGGCGCCTGTACTCGAAGCGCTGCTCTCGCGGAGGAGTGTATCCCGGATTCGGTCCGGGATGACGGAGAATGTAAGGGCCGGCTCGCGCATCTCACGCTGGTCCTGCTGAAGACCAGGCTGGCAGGCCTTTCGTCGCCTCAGACCCGCAGCTTCTCCTCACCCCGTGACGAAACAGGCCTCGCCGGCCACCTTCAGCCGGCCACACAGGTCCGCCGCGGCGCCGGCGCTGCCGGCGTTGACGCGCAGCCGATAGACGTTTCGGCCGTTGACCGTCGCCGGCTGCACCAGCTTCCCCAGCCCAGCGACATAGCCGAAGCGCTTGGCGATCGCGCTCCAGGCGACGTTCGCCGCCGCCTCGGTCGGGAAGGCGCCGAGCTGCACCAGCGTGCCGCCCGTCCCCGCACCCGGCACGCGCGGTGGCGGCGCTGCCACTGGCCGTGCCGCGCGCAGCGGCGCGGCAGCCTGCGGCACCGTCGCGCTTACCGAGGGCGCGCCCCCCGCCACGGTTGGCGTCGCGCTCGGCGCCGCGCTGGGCCGTGCGATCGGCGCCTCCGGCACAGCAGAAAGGTCGATCGCCGCCGCGGCGTTGCTGCCCGCGCTCGCCGCGATGGCAGAGTCGCCCTCGCCCTCCACCTTCATTCCGCCAGGTTCGTCGGGGCGAACCTTATAGTCGCCCGCCGGCGCCGCGATCAGCGCGCCCTCGCCCGCGACGCCGCGCTGGTAATGGTACAGGCCGAACAGCACCGCGCCGAGCACCGCCAGCCCGAGCAGCACGAGCAGCACGACGCGCCCGACCGGCGCACCCTCGGGCTCGTCGGGCTCGACCGTTTCGAGCCAGGGCAGGCGGTCCTCGTCGCCGCGCGCGAACGACCCAGACCTCGTCATCAGTGCATCTCCGTGACCGCCTCCACGCCCATGATGGCGAGGCCATTGCGGATAATCTGACCGATCGCGCTGGCCAAGGACAAGCGCGCGGCGGTGACCTGATGGTCCTCCGGGACGAGGAAGCGGCGCTCCGGCCGATCGTTGCCGACGTTCCAGAGCGCGTGGAACTCGGCCGCAAGATCATAGAGATAGAAGGCGATCCGATGCGGCTCGCGCGCCGCGGCGGCGGTCTCGACGACGCGCGGGAATTGCGCGGCCAGCTTCACCAGCGCCAGCTCCTCCGTATCAAGCCGGGACAGATCGGCCGCCGCGGCGCTGATTCCGGCCTCGGTCGCGCGGCGGTGCAGCGAGTGGACCCGGGCGTGCGCATATTGCACGTAGAAAACCGGGTTCTCCTTCGACGCCTCGACCACCTTGGCAAAGTCGAAGTCCATCTGCGCGTCGGCGCGACGCGTCAGCATCGTGAAGCGCACCACGTCCTTGCCGACCTCGCGCACCACGTCGGCGAGCGTCACGAAATTGCCCGCGCGCTTGGACATTTTCACCGGCTCGCCGGCGCGCAGCAGCCGTACCATCTGCACCAGCTTGACGTCGAAGCGGGTCTTGCCCTCGGTGAGCGCGGCGACTGCGGCCTGGATGCGCTTCACCGTCCCGGCATGGTCTGCGCCCCAGATATCGATCAACTGGTCCGCACCCTCCGCTTTCTGGAAGTGGTAAGCGAGGTCGGCGCCGAAATAGGTCCAGCTGCCGTTCGACTTCTTGATCGGTCGATCCTGATCGTCGCCGAACCGACTGGAGCGGAACAGCGGTAGCTCGACCGGCTCCCAGTCTTCCGGCGTCTCCCCCTTGGGCGCCTCGAGCACGCCGTCATAGACGAGGTCGCGCGCGCGCAGCCAGGCCTCGGCCGCCTCGGGCTTGCCCGCCGCCTGCAGCTCCGCCTCGGACGAGAACAGGTCGTGGTGGATGCCGAGCAGGGCGAGGTCGTCGCGGATCAGCACCAGCATCGCCGCGACCGCGCGGGTGCGGAAGAGCGCCAGCCACTCGCCTTCCGGCGCGGCGGCGTAGCAATCGCCGAACTCGGCCGCGAGCGCGCGACCGACCGGCACGAGATAATCGCCCGGGTACAAGCCCTCCGGAATCGCACCAACGTCCTCGCCGAGTGCCTCGCGGTAGCGCAGGTGCGCCGAGCGCGCGAGCACGTCGACCTGCCCGCCCGCGTCGTTGACGTAATATTCGCGCACGACGCGGTGGCCGGCGAACTCGAGCAGGCTGGCGAGCGCGTCACCGACCACCGCGCCGCGGCAATGCCCCATGTGCATCGGCCCGGTCGGGTTGGCCGAGACATATTCGATGTTGACGGTGACGCCCTCGCCGGTTGCGGAGCGCCCATAGTCGGCCGCGGCGTCGTGGATCGCCTTGATCTCGCCACGCCACACATCGTCGCGCAGGCGCAGATTGATGAAGCCAGGGCCGGCGACGCTCACCTCGGCGACGTCGGGCAGCGCGCGCAGCTCGCCCGCGAGCGCCTCGGCCAGCACCCGCGGATTGGTCGCAGCCGGCTTGGCGAGCACCATCGCCGCGTTGGTGGCGAGATCGCCGTGGCTCGGGTCACGCGGCGGCTCTACCGTCACGTTGCGGCGGTCCAGGCCGGCCGGCAGCGTGCCAGCCGCGGTGAGCGTATCGAGTGCGGCATCGACGTGAGCGGCGAAACGAGTGAAGAGTGTCATAGCGGCGGCGCCTTAGCTCATGGCTTGGAGTGACGCAAAAGCCATGCGTGCGTTTCGCACCGGCACAGCTGCACTTGCTGCAATCACGCATGCGCAACGGTGATTTGCACATATTGCATCGCAGCACGCATGTTGCACCGCATCAAACGGACGTCAGTCCCCAAGCTGGAGCAACGATCATGCGCACTCTCACGATCCTCGCTGCCGCCGCGGCCACGCTGGTCGCTACCGCGGCGACGGCCGCCCCCGTCGAGCGCAGCTTTACGCGTGACGGCCACACCTATGTCTACACCACCAGCGCGCTCGACGAGCAGCGCACGCTGATCGAAGGGCATGAGGCGGAGCGCGGCGGCCGCTTCCGCTTCGTGGTCAACGGCAATCGCGTGTCGGGCCAGGCCAATGGCGTGCCCGTGTCGTTCCGCGCGGCGCAGTCGCTCACCGTCAACGCCGCGGGCGCTGCCAACTGATCCGATCGGCCACGCTCGCCTTCGCACCGGCGAGCGTCTCGCCCGACCCGTCCGGTATCCACCACGAGCGAACGCCCAACGGGCGTGCAGGTGGGTGGATACCGAAACGGGCCTCAGCGAAGGCTGATGTCGCCCGAGGATTCGATGACCGCCGCGGCACGATCAGTGCGCGGCCTTCCTTAGAAGCCCTCCGGCAAATCAATCGCGCCCACCACCTCGCGGTAACGCGCGATCGCGTAGCGGTCGGTCATGCCGGCGATGAAATCGGCGAGGTGACGCGTGATGCCCGGCTCGTCCGCCGGAAGACGCGAGCGCCACTCGTCCGGCAGCCGTGCCGGATCGTCGCGATAGGCGGCGAACAGGCCCGCCACCACCTGCGCTGCCGCCGCAGCCGCGGCGAGCTGGCGCGGATGGTGGTACAGGTTCGCGTACATGAAGCGCTTCAGGTCGCGTTCGGCGGTCGTCATCGCGGGCGAGAAGCCGATCAGCGCGTGCCCGGCCGCGCGCACGTCGTCGACGCTCGTTACCCCTGCCGCAGCGATGCGGCGGCCTGACTCCTCGATCAGGTCGTTGACCATTGCGCCGATCTGACTGCGGATCAGCTCACCCGCGAGTCGCGCGCGTGGCACGTCCGCGAAGCGCGCGGCGACGCGCTCCCACCCCTGCGCCACCAGCGGCACCGCCATGATCTGGTCGAGCGTCAGCAGACCCGCCCGCAGCCCGTCATCGATGTCGTGATTGTCATACGCGATATCGTCGGCGAGCGCCGCCACCTGTGCCTCGAGCGAGGCGTGCGTGTCGAGCGCGAGCGCCGCCTCGGCATCCGCCTCGGCGAGTTCCCAGCCGGGGTGGCGCACCGGACCGTTGTGCTTGGCGAGCCCCTCGAGCGTCTCCCACGTCAGATTGAGCCCGGGCCAGCGCGGATACGGACGCTCGATCCGCATCAGCGTCCGCAGCGTGTGTCCGTTGTGGTCGAACCCGCCATGCGCGTGGGTGGCGGCGCGCAGCGCGTCCTCGCCGGCGTGACCGAAAGGCGGATGACCGATGTCGTGCGCGAGGCACAGCGCCTCGGTCAGATCCTCGTTGAGCCCGAGCGTGCGCGCGATCGTGCGTCCGATCTGCGCCACCTCAAGGCTGTGCGTCAGCCGCACGCGGAAATGGTCGCCATCGGGGGCGAGGAACACCTGGGTCTTGTGGCGGAGACGGCGGAAGCTGATCGAGTGAATGATACGGTCGCGGTCGCGCTGGAAAGCGTCGCGCGGGCCGCGGTCACCCGCCTCTTCGGAATGCAGCCGGCCACGACTGCGGGCCGGGTCCGCTGCCCAAGGCGCGTGGGTCGCGACGGTGCTCACTTCGTGTCGAGCCGGTCGACCTTCTGCCCCGCCTCGCTGGTGAAGGTAAAGGCGGACAGCCCCTGCTTGGCGAGCGTGTTGACCATCGCGCGCGCCTCTGCCTGAGTCTTGAACGGCCCCGTGACGACGCGGTGCGTTGCGCGCAGCGGCGTGGTATAGGCGCGCTTGCCGGCGAGCGCGGCCGCCTTGCCCTGCGCCGCCTTCCATGCCTTGCCAAGATCATCCGGGTTGGCGCCGCCCGCGACCTGGACCCAGATGCGCGGCGGCTCGTCGCGCTCGGCCTTGCCCCTCGCCTTGTCCGCGCCCTTCGCGGTCCCCTTGCCGGCGACCTTGAGGTCGTCCTCGTCGGCCGCGCTTCTCTTGCCGCCGAGCTTCTTGCCCGCCGCCCCCTTATTGGCCGCCGCCTCCTTGGCCACGGCCTCCTCTTCGGCAGCCGCCTTGCCGCGTGCGCCCCTGCGGGGAGCGGGTGCGTCTTCCCCGCTGGAAGCAGCGCCGCGCCCGGCTTTCTTCGTGACCGGTGCGTCGTCGTCGCCGGTCACACGACCGCGCGCGCCCTTCTTTGCGACGGGCGCCTCCTCCTCGTCGACGGCTCGCCCCTTGCGCCTGCTCTCCGGCGCGGCAAGCTGGCGCCCCTTCGCGCGTGTGGACGCTGGCTCCGGCTCGTCAACGACGTCGCGAGTCGCGACCCGCTTTGCTGCGACGAGCCGCTGGCGCTTCTGCTCGTCCGCCGCGGCGTTGCGTTCGGCCGCCTGCGCCGCCTCGTCGAGCGACGCGCCGGTCGCCACGGGGGTCGCGGCGACCGCTACCGTGCGCTGCGCACCCGGCATCGGGGCTACGCCGAGCTCGGCGGCGGGCACCGAGATGCCGGCAACGATGCGCGCGAGGATCGAGTCCTCGCCGAGCCGGGGCGGGGTCGGGCGTGCGGCACTTGCCACCGCCGGCGTCGCCGCCGCCGCCGCGCGCGGCAGCGGCGCGCTCGCAAGCGAGGACGCCGCGGGCGTGGGCGACGCCGGCGCGGGCGTGGGCGTAGGCGCGGGCGTGGGCGTGGTGCGGCCGACCGCGGCCGGCACGGCCAGGCTGGGGGCGCTGGCGAGCTGCACGGGTAGGGTCGGCGCCGCATTGGTCGTCCGCGACCCGAACCCAGCCGATGGGGCGACGGCACCGCTCGTCTGCGCGGCGGTAGCGACCGCGCCAAGCTGCGGAGCGGCGGTGATCGCGGACGTAACTGGGCCTCGGCTCGCGCTTGCCGTCGGCGTGCGCAGCGGCGTCGCTGATGCGAGCTGCGGCGCCGCGGTTGAGGGAAGGTTGCTCGCCGCTGGCACGGACGAGGGCAGCGCCGCCGCGACCTGCTGCGCCGGTACAGGTGCCGGAGTCGCCGGCCGCGCGCTCGGCTGTCGTCCGGAACGGACCGCCTCACGCGCCGCTAGCTCACGCTGACGCTCCGCCTCCCGCAGGCGTCGGCGCTGTTCGCTGCGCGACAGCGGCTTGGTCGCGACCGGTGTCGGCGCTGCCGCAGCAACCTCGACCCGCCGCGGCGCATAAGGGTCGACGCCAAGTACGGGCAGGATCGGCACCATCCGCGCGTCGGCGAGCCGCGCGGCGGTGGGCGTCACCTCGCCGAAGTGCACCGCGAAAGCGCGATCGGCCGCACCGAGCGTGGGCAGGCGCTGAAAGAAGGCAGCGAGCCCCGTGGCCATGCCCGTCGGCATCATGCCCGCCGCGATCCGGTTCGCACCGGTCACGTCGCCGCCCATCGCCAGGATGAACGCGCGCGCGCGCCACGCGCCCCGGTCGGAGCGTCGCAGCAGCGTGTCGATTTCCGCCAGTGCCTCCTGCTGCCGTCCCGAAATGCCGAGCGACAGTGCGTATCGGCGGCGGATTTCGTCGAGCTCGTCGCCCTGCGCACCGCTCTGCGCCAGGGCGAGGCGATAGTCGCGCTGCGCACGCTCCTGCTCGCCAATCAGGTCATAGGCCAGCCCGCGATCGTCGGCGTAGCGCGCCATCACCGCGCCGTAGCGCTGCGCCTCGTCGAAATAGCGCAGCGCCTCGCCCGGCCGCTCGCCGTTGACGAGGATGCGCGCAATCCCCGCCTTCACGCGCGCGTTGCGGGGATCGATCGCCTCCGCGCGCTTGTAGAGCGCCGCGGCAGCGGTGGCATCGCCGAGCTTGAACGACAGCTCGCCCGCTTCGACCAGCGCGGACAGATCGCGCGGCGAGGCGCCGAGGCGGCGTACCAGCTCGGCGAGCCGGTCGGCGTCGGGGTTGGCAACCGGCATCACGGCCTGCGCGCAGGCGGGCTTCGGCGCGCCCACGGACAGCACCGCCGCGAGCGCCAGCGGGGAGAGCGCGGCGGCGAAGATCCGTCCCGGTCGCGGGCGAGGGACGTCGGTCATGCGATACTACACTCCCCGCCGCGCGCCGGCGGCGGAATGGACTAGTGGCCCGTCGCCGGGCCGGGCGGCCGTCTAGACCGGCTGGCGGCTGAACCGGCAATGACGCGCGATGCGGCACTGCGATGAAGCGCGCCGACACGACGACGAGCCGTGTAGCCGCTTCAGATCTTCTCGGTCGCTGCCAGATAGTCCCACATTTGTTTGGAGCCTTCGTCGCTGAGGCGCAGGAGCACTCGGCGGCGATCGACCGGATCGGGGTCGCGGGTCACCAGACCGCGCTCGACCAGCATCGCGATCTGGCGCAGCGCGGTGGTGAGCGGCGCCCCGGACGCGACCGCCGCGCTGGTGGTATAGGTCTGCCGGCCGGACATTTCCTGTACGAACAGATCGAGCAGCAGATCGAAGGCGGGTTCCCCGAACATCTCGCCCTGAAAATAATGTGTGCGCAACCGCCGTTTGGCAAGGATGCGCTCGGCCGCGAGGCGGAGCAGACGGCGTCGGTCCTCCGGCCGCGGCGTCTCCAGCAACTCCACGGTGACGAGCTGCCGCCGGTTGGCGCCGACGTGGAGAAGGCTGACGTGATTGGTCACCCAGATGACGCTGCCATCCGCGACGATATAGCGTTTGGTGATCGAGAAAGGGTCACCACCCGCCATCAGCGCCTCGGCACGCTGACGATTGACGGTGCGATCGTCCTGATGCGTGATCTCGAGGAAGGTGCGACCGATCAGCAGATCGCGCTCATAGCCGAGCATGGCGACATAGTCGTCATCCGCATCGACGATCCGCATCTGCTCGTCCGTCAGGCAACTCTTCAGGCTGCGCGACGCCGCGCGATCCATCTCCCACCCCCGTGATCCTGCCGCCAAGCGGTCTGCTAATACAGATCGCTAACATAGCACGCACGGGAGTGGGGCGAAGAAGATTTACTACGGACCGATTAGTCGCTGAGAGGCCGAAGGCGTAACCGATCGTGGCAGCTCAGAGCCGCCGGTCACCGGGATAGGCAAACAGCAGGTCGGCGTCGTTCGACGCGTGGAGCTGCTCGTGACCGGTGACGGTGACGCACTCGCCCGCCTTCCACTCCACGCCGGCGATCACGCCTTCGCCGCGGATCGGCACGAGCCACCCGACCGTACCTTCGGGCAGCGCAATCTCGCGCGCGCCGCCCGTCCAGCGCTCCAGCACAAACTTGGGGCCTTCCACCAGGATGGTGCGCCCGGGTGAGACCTGTCCCGGCGAGACATACGGCACATATGGGTCGAGGTGCGCCACCGCGACGCCGTCGTCGAGGTGCAGCTCGCGCGGGCGGCCGTAATCGAACAGTCGGTAGGTCGTGTCGGAGTTCTGCTGCACCTCGATGAGCGTCAGCCCCGCGCCGATGGCGTGGATCACGCCGGATTCGGAATAGAGAAAGTCGCCCGCCTGGACCGGCTTCCAGAAAAGCTTGTGCTCGAGGCTGCCATCCTCGGCGCTGGCGCGCAGTTCCTCACGCGTGATCGGCTGAAGCGGGCCAAGCGCGATCGTCGAATCGGGTTCGGCGGCGAGGATGGTCCAGCACTCGTCCTTGCCGCGCGGTAGGCCGCGCTTGTGCGCTTCCTCATCGGACGGATGATTCTGCACCGACAGCTTCTCGCTGGTGAACAGATATTTGATCAACAGCTCCGATTCTTCCGGATGCGGCGACTGGAACCAGATCTCGCCGATCGGCTCGGCACCGGGGGCGGGATCGGGGAAGCCGGGGAAGAGATGATGCCGCCCCCAGGGTTTCTCGACGCGCTTGGTGGCGAGCAAAGTGGCGGGCATGCGGACTCCTTCGGATACGAGCGATCGGCGGCGATAACGGGTCGTGCACGCGGCGTGTTGCATCCGCGCGAAAGCCGTTGTTCGCCGCAACCTCCTTAAGCTAAGAGCCGGGGCGATGCGTACCCCCCTTTTCCGCTCCCCCCTCGCCCGGCCGCTCGCGCTCGGGCTCGTCGCCGCGCTGGCGCTGCCGGTCGCCGGCTGCGCGGGCAACCGCAACCGGGCCGATCTGCCCTATGTCGCGCGCGACGTGGGGACGCTCTACTCGGCGGCCAAGCAGCGGCTTGACCAAGGCCGGTACAAGGAAGCGGCGGCGCTGTTCGACGAGGTCGAGCGCCAGCATCCCTATTCGGTTTGGGCGCGCCGCGCGCAATTGATGGGCGCGTTCAGTTACTATCTCAACCGGGACTACACGCAGGCGATTCAGGGCGCGCAGCGCTTCCTCTCGGTGCACCCCGGCAACCGCGACGCGCCCTACGCTTATTACCTCGTCGCGATGAGCTATTACGAGCAGATCAACGACGTCACGCGCGACCAGAAGATCACCTCGCAAGCGCAGGACGCACTTGGCGAACTCACCCGGCGCTATCCGAACACGCGCTACGCCGCGGATGCGCGGCTCAAGATCGATCTCGTGCGTGACCATCTCGCCGGCAAGGAGATGGAGATCGGCCGCTTCTACGAGCGCCGCCGGCAGTGGCTCTCCGCCACGCTGCGTTTCCGCCGTGTCGTCGACCAGTATCAGACCACCACGCACGCGCCCGAGGCGCTGATGCGGCTCACCGAGACTTATCTGGCGCTCGGCGTGCGCCCCGAGGCGGAGAAGGCCGCGGCGGTTCTCGGCGCCAACTATCCTGGCAGCGAATGGTATCAGCGCGCGTACAAGCTGATGCAGGAATATCCCGCCACGCCGATCGCGCCGCTCAAGCCCGGCGAGCAGGTCGTGCCGGTCGCCACCCGCGCCGCTGACGCGCCCGGCATTCCGGGCGAGCCGACCGCCGCACCGCCGAGCGCCGACGCGCCCGCGCGGCCGACCCCGGCCACGACCGGCGGTGACAATCCCTCGGGCAGCACCGCGCCCGGCGCGGTGACCGACACGCCTGCCACCACGCCGACCGGACCGCAGTGACACACGCGCGCGGCGGAACGAAAGGGGTAAACAGGCGGGCGATTCGCCGTTAAGGAGCGCAGGCCGATGCTGACCGCGCTATCCATCCGTGACGTCGTGCTGATCGAGGCGCTCGAACTGGAATTCGGGCCCGGGCTCGGCGTGCTCACCGGCGAGACCGGCGCGGGCAAGTCGATCCTGCTCGACGCGCTCGGCCTTGCGCTTGGCCGGCGCGGTGAGAGCGGCCTGGTCCGCAGCGGCGCGGCGCAGGCGGTGGTGACCGCCACCTTCGATGCGCCGCCGGCGGCCGCGGCGCTGCTCGCCGAGAATGGGCTTGAGCTCGATCCCGGCGAGCCGCTGATCATCCGCCGCCTCGTCAAGGCAGACGGGGGCAGCCGCGCCTTTGTCAACGACCAGCCCACCTCCGCCGCGCTGCTGCGCGAGATCGGCGCCCTGCTGGTCGAGATCCACGGTCAGCATGACGATCGCGGGCTGCTGGCGGCGACGGGACATCGCGCGCTGCTCGACGCCTTTGCACGGAGCGACACGCGTGCGGTCGCCGAAGCGCATGCCGCCTGGCGCACCGCCGAACGTGCGCTCGATGCCGCGCGCGATGGCATCGCCGCGGCGCAGCGCGATCGCGAGTGGCTCGAACATTCGGTCGCGGAGCTGGCCAAGCTCGCGCCCGAACCTGGCGAGGAGGAGGCGCTTGCGGAGCGCCGCCGCTCGATGCAGCGCGCCGAGAAGGTGGCGGACGATCTCAACGCGGTGACCGATCATCTTGACGGTGGCGACGGCGCGCTGACCCACCTGCGCCAGGCTGCGCGGGTGCTCGAACGGATCGCGGAAGACCATCCCGCGCTCGCCGACGCGCTTGCGGCGGTGGATCGCGCGTTGATCGAGGGCGGCGCGGCGGAGGAGCGGCTTCGCGAGGCGGCAGCGGCGCTGCTCTATGATCCGCGCCAGCTGGAGGACGATGAGGCGCGCCTGTTCGAGCTGCGCGCGATGGCCCGCAAGCATCGCGTCCAACCCGACGAGCTCGCGGCGCTGGCGGGAGATCTCGCGACGCAGCTCGAACGGCTCAACGCCGGCGAGGAAGGTCTCGCCGGACTCGAGCGCGCGGTGACGAGCGCGCGGGCGCGCTACGAGGCGGCAGCCGCGGCGCTCAGTGCGGGGCGTACGGCCGCGGCGACGCGGCTCGATGCGGCGGTCGCGGCGGAACTGGCGCCGCTCAAGCTCGACGCGGCGCGGTTTCGCACCGTGGTGGCGCCGCTCGCCGAAGGTGACTGGTCCGCTGCGGGGCGCGACCGGGTCGAGTTCGAGATCGCCACCAACCCCGGCGCGCCGTTCGCGGCGCTCGCGAAGATCGCTTCGGGGGGCGAGCTGTCACGCTTCATCCTCGCGCTCAAGGTGGCGCTCGCGCAGGAAGGCGGCGCGTCGACGATGATCTTCGACGAGATCGATCGCGGCGTCGGTGGCGCCGTGGCCAGCGCGATCGGCGAGCGGCTGGCGCGGCTGGCGCAAGGCACGCAGTTGCTGGTGGTAACGCACAGCCCGCAGGTCGCGGCGCGCGGCGCGACGCACTGGTTGATCGCGAAATCGAGCGATGGCGTGGTGACGCGCACGGGTGTCAGGCCGCTCAATCCGGCCGAGCGGCGCGAGGAGATCGCGCGCATGCTCTCGGGCGCAACGGTGACCGACGAGGCGCGCGCGCAGGCGGAGCGGCTGCTCGAAGCGGCGTGACACCGCCAGGCCGGGCTTGAACCGGCAATACGGCGCGAGCGCATGGTCACGTCTCCATTTTGACGACTGCGGCCCCGCGCGGGGACGCTGGTGCGCCCTCCCCCACCAGTGGTAGACGCGCGCCCATGGGTCAGGGTCATCATCACGCGCACGCGCGCCACCACGATCACCACGGGCACGATCACCACGGTCACGATCACCACGGTCACGATCACCACGGTCACGGCCACCACCATCATGCCCCGCCCGAGCGCTGGGACCGCGCCTTTGCGATCGGGATCGCGCTCAACCTGGCCTATGTCGTCGCTGAGGGAGGCGCCGGGCTCGCGTTCGGCTCGATGGCGCTGCTCGCGGACGCCGGGCACAATCTGTCCGACGTGCTCGGGCTGGCGGTCGCCTGGGGCGGCGCGACGCTGGCGCGCGCGGCGCCGTCAAAACGCTTCACCTACGGCCTGAAGGGCTCCACCATCCTGGCCGCGCTCGCCAACGCGCTGCTGCTGCTGGTGGCGCTCGGCGCGATTGCGCTCGAGGCGGTGCATCGGCTCGATGCGCCGCAGTCCGTGCCGGGGCTCACCGTGTCGCTGGTGGCGGGTGCGGGCATCGCGGTGAATGCGGTGACCGCCTGGCTGTTCGCGCGCGGACGCGAGGGCGACGTCAACATCCGCGGCGCCTATCTGCACATGCTCGCCGACGCGCTGGTCTCCGCCGGCGTCGTCGCGGCCGGCATCGCGCTCTACTTCACTGGCTTCGCGTGGATCGACCCGTTGGTGAGCCTCGCCATCGCCGCGCTGATCTTCTGGCAGACCTGGGGGCTGTTGCGCGAAACCGTGGAGATGGCGCTGGCGGGGGTGCCCCGTGGGATCGACTACGACGGGGTGCGCGCCGCGCTCGCCGCGCTACCGGGCGTGGCAGAAGTGCATGATCTGCATATCTGGCCGATGTCGACCACCGAGCCGGGGCTCACCGCGCACCTCTGCCTGCCCGCTGGTCATCCGGGCGACACGTTCCTCCACGCCGCGCAGGACATGCTGCACGAGCGGTTCGGGATCGGCCACGCCACGATCCAGGTCGAGACCGGCGCGCCGTGCGGGCTGGCCGACGAAGGCAAGGTGTGAACCGGCAGGCCCCGCGTTAGCGGCGCATGGGCGGATCGTCCCTGCGCGAGGCGAGGACGAGGCGGGGCCGACTCTCACCCGCGCCCGACCAGCGCGGTGATCAATAGGCCCGCGCCACCGCGAACTCGACCGCCTCGACCATCGCGTCCTTGGCCGCACTCGCCGGGAACGGGGCCAGCGAATCGATCGCGAGCTGGCCGTAATGACGCGCGCGCGCGAAGGTATCGTCCACCGCGCGGCTCTGTCGCACCAGGCCGACCGCATGGTCGAAGTCGGCGTCGCTCGCGCGCCGGCCAGCGACCGCGTCACGCCAAAAGGCGCGCTCCTCCTCGCCGCCGCGCGCATAGGCGAGGATCACCGGCAGCGTCATCTTGCCCTCGCGGAAGTCGTCGCCGGCGTCCTTGCCCATCGTGCCCGAGTCGCTGGTGTAATCGATCGCATCATCGACCAGCTGGAACGCGATGCCGAGATTACGGCCATAAGCATCGAGCGCAGCCTCGGTGTCGGCGCGATCGGCGACCACCGCGGCGATCCGGCAGGCGGCGGCGAACAGCGCCGCCGTCTTGGCGCCGATGATATCGAGGTAGCGCTCCTCGCCCAGGTCGATCCGGCGCACCGCGGTAAGCTGGTTCACCTCGCCCTCCGCGATCACCGCGCTGGCGTTGGACAGGATCTCGAGCGCGCGCAGGCTGCCGCCCTCCACCATCAGCTCGAACGACCGCGAGAAGAGGAAATCGCCCACCAGCACACTGGCCGGATTGCCCCAGATGATGTTGGCGGTGCGCTTGCCGCGGCGTAGGTCGGAGCCGTCGACCACGTCGTCGTGCAGCAGCGTCGCGGTATGGATGAACTCCACCGCGGCGGCGAGCAGGTGGTGGCGCGTGCCGCCATAGCCGAGCAGCCGTGCCCCGGCGAGGGTCAGCATCGGCCGCAGCCGCTTGCCCCCGCCCGCGATCAGATGCCCAGCCAGCTCGGGGATCAGCGGGATCTCCGAGCGCATCCGGTCGACGATCACGCGATTGACCGCCGCCATGTCGTCGGCAACCAAGGTCATGATCGGGTCGAGCGACGGCGAAGTGCCGGCGAGACGGTGGAGAGTGGCGCTCATCTGCTCCCGCCCTTAGGAGGTCGCACGCGCGCAACGCAAGCACAGGCTTGCCCTCGCCGACATCGATCAGCATGGAGGCGGCGCACGCGGGGAGCCGAGCGATGACCGATGACGTCCTGAAACGCTATCGCAAGAGTATCGACAATATCGATGCCGCGCTCGTGTGCCTGCTGGCGGAGCGGTTCAAGATCACGCAAGCGGTGGGCGCGTACAAGGCGACTTCGGGGCTGCCCGCGGCCGACCCGGGGCGTGAGGAAGCGCAGATCGCGCGGCTCCGCCGGCTCAGCGAGGAGGCCGAGCTCGACCCCGAATTTTCGGAAAAGTTCCTGCGCTTCATCATCGACGAGGTGATCCGCCACCATCGCGCGGCGCAGCAGGGCTGAGCGCGCGCCCTCAGCGCGCCTGGAGGCGATCGAGCCGCGCCATCACCGCGCCGGCCTGACGGTGAAGGTAGGCGCGGTGCCCGCTCGGAAAGTCGGCGCGCGGCGCGCGGTCGAACACGCACAGAGTGCCGAGTGCCGTTCCGGCGCCCGCCAGCAGCGGCGCCGCGGCATAGAAGCGCATTTGATGATTCTCGACCAGCACGGGATTGCCTGCGAACCGTCCGTCCGCCGCGATATCGCCGACGTGGAACACGCCCGCGGACATCACCGCGTGGCCGCACAGCGACGTACGGCGGCTATACGCGCCCGCCGCGAAGCCGGCGCCCGCAATCACATATTGCCAGTCCTTGTAGACAATCGACACCGCGGCGGCGCCGGTCTGTAGCGTCTCGCGGACGTCTTCGGTCAGTGCCTGCAATACGGCGTCATGGCGAACCGCGAGCGCGCCAGATCGCTCGACAAGGCGCCCGCGCGCCGACTCGTCATCCGGCGTGGGCGCGGGCTCATAGACGGTCACCCCCACGCTGCTCTCCTCACGCCCCGCGGCGGAAGGCGACGCTGTACAGGAGGAAGGATGAAGCAGACGCTACTATCAGCACCGAAGTGGCATTGATCGAGACAAGCCGATTTGAGAACGCGCCTGCCGGGCGCACTCGCGCGTTGGCGCCTTCACCGGCATGGCGACGCCGGCTGAAGGAGACGGCATGGCCACCCTCGCCGCGCGCGTGCGCGAAAATATCGTTCTGTACGGCGCGTTGGCGGCAAACGTGGGGATCGCGATCGCCAAGTTCGTCGCAGCCACAATCTCGGGCTCCTCGTCGATGCTCACCGAGGGCGTCCACTCGCTGGTCGACAGCGGCAACCAGATCCTGCTGCTTTACGGCCAGTCGAAGGCGCGGCGCGCGCCCGATGCCGCGCATCCGTTCGGCTATGGGCGTGAGCTGTACTTCTGGTCGTTCGTGGTCGCGATCCTGATCTTCGCGGTGGGCGCGGGCGTATCGATCTACGAGGGCTGGCGGCACTGGCGCGCACCCGAACCGCTTGCCGACCCGCTGCTTAACTATATCGTCCTGGCGGTCGCTTTCGCGCTCGAAGGCACGTCCTGGTGCATCGCGATGCGCGAGTTTGCTGCGGCAAAGGGCGAGTCCGGCTGGTGGCGCGCCATCCGCGATTCGAAGGATCCTCCCGGCTTCATGGTGCTCTTCGAGGATTCGGCGGCGCTGGCCGGCCTGGTGATCGCCGCCGCGGGAGTCTGGGCCAGCCACGCTTATGCCGACCCGCGCATCGACGGGCTCGCCTCGATGGCGATCGGGGTGATCCTGGCGCTCGTCGCAGTGCTGCTCGCGCGAGAGAGCAAAGGGCTGCTGATCGGAGAGCGCGCCGATCCCGCGGTGGTCGCGCGCGTCCGCGCGATGGTAGAAGCGCAGCACGGCGTCACCGCGGTCAACCACGTCCGCACGATCCATACCGCGCCCGACAGCATCTTCGTCGCGATCAGTGCCGATTTCGACGATGCGCTCACTATGGGCGAGGGCGAGCGGATGATCGAGACGATCGAGGACCAACTCCGCGCCGCCGAGCCGCGGCTGTCGTCAATTTACATCCGGCCCGAGCGCCATGAGGACGCCGCCGCGCTCGCGCCCGGGACGCCGGCGCGCTAGCGGGCCGGCACCAGCTCGATCACGTCCAGCAGCGACTCGAAGACGGGCCGCGGCAGCGCCACGCGCCAGCGTGTCGGCCCGACTCGCTCGATCCAGCCCGCGAGGTCGCGCGCGGGCTCGCGGCCATAGGCATAAGCGCGCGTCTCGTCGCCCACCACCAGCGTACCGAGGAAGACGGCGCGGAGACCATTGTCGGCGTAGATGATCCCAGCCGGCCGCTGCGGCCCGCCGAGCGTCTCGAGTCGGCGCATGCCGCGCTCGTCGACGAAAATGCGACAGCTGGCCGCGGGATAGGCGACATAGTCGCGCTGACCGGCCGCCTGTGCGCCCAGCTTGATCATGCGACATTGATAATCGCCCTCGGGCGGAATCGGCGCGTCGAGTGCGTGGTCATAGTCGAACAGCTCGCGCTCCGCCGCCACCGCGTCGGGCGCGGTACGACGCGCCCCTTCGAGCGCCCGCTGCCACGACAAGCGCCAGCCGCGCAGGCGCTCGCGATCCGCGGCCGTCGCAACGCGACGCCAGCTGGCACCTGGCT
The DNA here is from genome assembly GCF_051400595.1 of Sphingomonas larreae. Lineage (NCBI taxonomy): Bacteria > Pseudomonadati > Pseudomonadota > Alphaproteobacteria > Sphingomonadales > Sphingomonadaceae > Sphingomonas > Sphingomonas larreae. Next base: position 222,416 of record NZ_JBLFFI010000002.1, on the reverse strand, counting down.
GCGGCGTGGCCGGTGCCGCGAGCGCCGTGACGCCACACGCCGTGGAAACGATCAGCAGCAGCGCACCCGCGGCGAGCCGCCTCACGCCGCGGTCCAGCCGCCGTCGACCGACAGGTTCGCGCCGGTGATCGCCGCCGCCGCGTCGCCGCACAGGAAGAGGGCAAGCGCAGCGACCTGTTCGGCGGTGACGAACCGTTTCGTCGGCTGCGCGGCGAGCAATACGTCGTCGATCACCTGCTCGCGGGTGAGCCCGCGCGCCACCATCGTGGCGGGGATCTGCTGCTCCACGAGCGGTGTCCACACATAGCCCGGCGATACGCAATTTGCGGTGATGCCGTCCCCCGCGGTCTCGAGCGCGACCGTCTTGGTGAGACCGACCAGCCCGTGCTTGGCGGCGACATAAGCGGATTTGTTGGGGCTCGCGACGAGACTGTGCGCGGAGGCGGTGGAGATGATGCGACCCCAGCCGCGCGCGCGCATGTGCGGCACGGCGGTGCGGATTGCATGAAACGACGCGGAGAGGCCGATCGCGATGATCGCATCCCATTTCTCCGCCGGGAACTCGGCGATCGGCGCGACATGCTGGACGCCGGCGTTGTTGACGAGAATATCGGGGCCGCCCCACGCGGCGTGCGCGCGCTCGATCATCGCGACGATTTCGTCGGGTCGGGTCATGTCGGCGGGATCGTACAGCGCGTCGGCGGCGCTCGCTGCGGCAAGCTCGACGCGGGTCTGTTCGATCGCGGCGGCGTCACCCAAACCATTGATCATCACGCTCGCGCCCTCCGCCGCCAGTGCACGCGCGACGGCAAGGCCGATGCCCGAGGTCGATCCCGTCACCACCGCGCTCTTCCCGCTCAGCATCATCCGCCCGTCTCCTCCGCCCTTACCGCGGATCAGCAAAGCCCGTCCGCGTGCAACCCGTCGCACCCCGCGCGCATTCATACCGCGACGGCAACGAAACGCGTGGGGGGACCCGATCGATGCGCCTCGACGATTACGACAATGACATCAACGTCGGCGAGGCGCGCGGCGGTGGCGGCGGCCTGGGCGGCGGCGGCGGTGGCGGCCTGCTGCTCGGCCTGTTGCCGATGATCGGCAGCCGGTTTGGCTGCGGCGGCATCGTCGTGGTGCTGCTGCTGCTCGCGGTGTTCGGCGGGCTCGGCAATCTCGGCAGCATGTTCGGCGGCGGTACGACGTCCGCGCCCACGCAGATAGGCCGCTCCGAGGGCAGCGACGTCCGCCAGGTGTGCGACGCTTCGCCGCAGCGCCGCGAAACGTGCCAGGCGTTCAGCAACGCGCAGAATACCTGGGAGCAGATCTTCGCCAAGGAAGGGCAACGCTTCAGCCCGCCGATGTTGCGCTTCTTCAATGGCAGCGGACGATCGGGTTGCGGCCAGGCGATGTCGGCGATGGGCCCGTTCTACTGCCCGAGCGACAACGGCATCTATCTCGATACCGAATTCTTCGACGAGCTCACCAACCGCTTCAAGGCGCCCGGCGATTTCGCGCAATATTATGTGATCGCGCATGAGTTCGGCCATCACATCCAGAAGCTGCTCGGCACCTCCGACCAGGTGCAGCGCGCGCAGGCACGCGGCGGCGAGCGCGAGGGCAATGCGCTGTCGGTCCGGCTCGAGCTGCAGGCGGATTGCTACGCGGGCGTATGGGCGGCGCAGAACCGACAGCGGCTCGATCCGGGCGACGTCGAGGAAGGCATGCGCGCCGCGCAGGCGATCGGAGACGACACGCTCCAGCGCGAGGCGCAGGGTCGCGTCGTGCCGGACAGCTTCACCCACGGCACTTCGGCGCAGCGGCAGACTTGGCTCCGCCGCGGGATGGAGACGGGTGATCCCGCGCAATGCGACACCTTCTCGGGCCAGATCTAAGCGGGAGTGCGCCGCAACGGAGCGACGTGGCGGTCGCACCAACCTGCGACCGCCCGCACCGTGCCGTCCTCCCTTACCTCGGGATGACGGCACAGTATTAGCGAAGCGGCGCCGCGATGACGCCTGCGCATCGAACCTTATCAAAGCTGGTAGCTGTAATTTAAGCATTTCCGCTCATTGAGGTGACAGCGCGGCGCCGTGGACGCGCCGCCCTCTCAGCTCAACGAGAACGGGTCGGTACATGGGAATGGCGAATACGCTGGCGGGGCGCAGCCTGTCGGCGAAGGTAACGATGTTGATCGTGCTGTCGCTCTCGCTGCTGGCGCTGGTGACCGCGGGTGTTACCGCCAAGATCCTCGGCGCCAACGCCGAGCAGCGCGCCAACGAACGCCAGGAAGCCAATATGCGCGTCGCCTGGGACGTGCTGCACCGTTATGGCCGCGATGCGCGGCGCGACGGCGACACGCTGGCGATCGGCGGCCATGCGCTCAACGGCGACAATCCAGCGGTCGATCACGTCAAGGCGCTGGTCGGCGGCACCGCCACGATCTTCCGCGACGACGTCCGCATCGCCACCAACGTCAAGAACCCGGACGGGTCGCGTGCGGTCGGCACGACGCTGACCAGCCCGGCAGTGCGGGATGCGGTGCTGCGCGACGGCAAGCCCTATCGCGGTCGCGCCGACATCCTCGGCACCCCGTTCTTCACCGCGTACGATCCGATCAAAGATGCCGATGGCAAGGTGGTCGGCGTGCTCTACGTCGGCATCCCCGCGGCGCACTTCCTCGCCGACCTGCACGAGGTGCAGTTCAGCATTGCACTCGCCGCGCTGATCGTCACGGTTGCGGCAGCGCTCGTCTGCCTCGGCGTCACCCGGCGCATGTTCCGCCCGCTCGCCCAGATGCGTGGCGCGATGGAGCAGCTCGCCCGTGGCGAGCTCCAGATCACGGTGCCGGGGCTGGATCGCCGAGACGAAATCGGCACCATGGCCAAGTCGGTCAGCGTGTTCCGCCAAGGCGCGCTGGAGAAGGCGCGCGCTGATGAGGAACAGCGCGACGTGGTCGAGACGCTCGCGCGTCACCTCGCCGCGCTGGCGGACGGGCGCCTCACGGCGCGTATCCAGGACCCCTTCCCTGACAGCTACGAGCGCCTCCGCGCCGACTATAATCATGCGCTGGAGGAAATCCGCGGTGCGATCAGCGCGATCCGCGACGGCAGCGCGGCGGTGCACGGGCATACGGCGGAGCTGAGCCAGGCATCCGACGATCTCTCGCGCCGCACCGAACATCAAGCCGCGAGCCTCGAGGAGACCTCCGCGGCGATGAGCGAGATCGCCGGCACGATGCGACAGGCTGCCGACGGGGCCGCCAAGGCGCGCGAGGCGATGGAGACGGTGCACGGCGAGTCACAGCGCGGCGGCGCGGTGGTGCGCGACGCGGTGGCGGCTATGGGGCGGCTCGAGCAGGCCTCCGCCGAGATCGGCGACATCATCGCGGTGATTGACGCGATCGCGTTCCAGACCAATCTGCTCGCGCTCAACGCCGGAGTCGAGGCGGCGCGTGCGGGCGACGCGGGCAAGGGCTTCGCCGTGGTCGCCAACGAGGTCCGCGCGCTCGCCGCCCGCTGCGCCGAGGCTGCGACGGACGTGCGCCAGCGCATCACGCAGAGTGGCGAACAGGTCGATGCCAGCGTTCGCCTCGTCAACGAGACCGGTGCGGCGCTCGATCGCATCACCACGCAGATCAGTGGCATCGGTCAGCTAGTGGCCGAGATCGCTGCCTCGGCGCGGTCGCAGGCCAGCGGCCTCGACCAGATCGACACTGCGCTGGCGCAGATCGACGGGGTGACGCAGCAGAATGCCGCCATGGTCGAGGAGATCACCGCTGTATCGCGAAACCTCGAGAGTGGGGCCAACTCGCTGACGCAGGAGGTCGCGCGCTTCGTCGTCGGCGAGGCTCAGGCGCCCCGCGACCATGTGCGGCGGCTCGCGCACGCCGCCTGACCACCACCATTCAAGAACGGAAAGGCCCCGGGCGTCGCCGCCCGGAGCCTTCTTTGAGCGTGGGTCAGTGACCCGCGCGCGACCGTGACGACTCAGTAGGTGCCCGAAAAGCTGCTGTTCAGGTTGGTCGACCCCGCGTTGCTATCGCTCGACGTGGTACCCGACGCCGAACCGGTCGCCCCGGTCGTACCCGTCGCGGTGCCACCGGCGCTTGCGCTCGTGCCGCTGGTCGAGTGGGTGTCGCGCTGACGATCGTCGCTGCCGCGATCACCATAGCCGAACATCGCCTGGTTCTTCTCCTCGGTCCGCCAGTGCTGCTTGGCCTCGTCCGCGGTCTTGGACAGGGTCACCTTTTTGTCCTCGACCGACTTGATCCAACGCGACGGGATCGAGTGGTGCTGACCGCCCGCGTCGGCGTCGTTCTTGGTCAGCAGGATGCGATCGCCACGCACCTTGTCGACGGTACCGACATGGCTGCCGTCCGAGCCGACCACCTCGTCATGCTCCTGCACCTTGTCGAGCGAGTCCCGCTGACCCTGGCGCTCCGTGCGCCACGAGGCGAACTCGTTGTGGAACTTGGTGCGGTTCTCCTGGCGATACTCGTCATAGTCACGGTCGAACGACGCAATCTGGTTCGAACGCCAGCTATGATAATCGCCATCACGGTCCTGATCGCCGCGCTGGCTGTACGAGCGCTCGTCGTAGCGGGTGTCGGCCTCGCGACGGCGCTCGGCGTCCTCGTCGCCGAACCAGCTGCGCACCTCGTCACCCGCCCGCGCGAGAAAGCCACGCTCCTCATAGTCGTAACCTTGCGGCTGACGACCATAGTCGCGTCCACCGGACGGGCGCCCACGGTAATTGTCGTCGTCGGCATGGCGACGCGACCCTACGTCCTCGAAGCGGCGCCCGTCGGACGCGTAGCTGCCGTGATACTCGTTGCGATAGCCCTGCTGGCCGGTATCGCCGCGCCCGGAGCGCTGCTGCCCATAATCCTGGCGACCATAACCCTGCTGCGAATAGCCGCGATTGCCATAGTCCTGATTGCCATAATCCTGGCGCTGGAAACGGTCGCGGTCCTGCTCGCCGTAGCGCGACTGGCCGTATTGCTGCGCGCCATACCGGCCGCGATCACCGTTGCCGAAGCCGCTTTCGCCATAGCCGCGATCGCCGTAATCGCGTCCTTCGTCGCGATAGCCGCGCGCATAGCCGGCGTTGCCGTAGCCGCGCTGGCTGTCGCCGCTGCGGTCGCTCAAACCGCCGCGCTCATCGCCGCGATCAAGGCGACCGGCAGCCTGATAGTCGCGGGCGCTGGAATAGCTCTGATTGCGACCCGATCCGTAATCGCGACCGTAATCCTGCGTCTCGCTGCGGCCGTAATAATCGTCCTGCGGATTGGTCCCGCGCGGGTAGCGTTCGTAACCCATGATGGTTCTCCTGCGTGACACCTCGCGCGACACTTCTGCGTCGTCGCGAGCGAGCCTACTGACAAGGATCAAGCGCCGTGTTCGTTCCTGCCGTTGCGGTAGCGCAACGGCGGCTCGTCGCACCGTGCCACCGGCTGGCCTGCCGGGAGATTTCGCTCGCTGCCCGCATTTCAGGTTGCAAGCCGTTTAGGCCCCGGTTAAGGGCGGCGCTCCCCGGCACAAGCGGGGAACGCGGGCGGGGCCGTAGCTCAGCTGGGAGAGCGCTGCAATCGCACTGCAGAGGTCAGGGGTTCGATCCCCCTCGGCTCCACCACCCGCCCGATGCTCCCAGCGCGCACCGCCGCTGGAGCCCTGATGACGAACGATCCTTCATCGCACGTGCTGCCGCCGGCCATGCCCGCCGCGACCCTGATCGTCTTCCGCGATCGCCCCGACGGCCCTCCGGACCTGCTGATGGTCGAACGGTCGCGCCGGCTTGCCTTCGCACCGGGCGCCACCGTTTTTCCAGGAGGGCGGGTGGATCCCGGCGATCTCGCGCTCGCGGCGACATGGGGGTTCGATGCCGTACCCGACGCCGACGCACGGATCGCCGCGATCCGCGAGACGATCGAAGAAGCCGGTGTCGCGATCGGCCTTGCCGCGCCAACCCGCGTCGACGCAATCCGGGCTGCGTTGCACGAGGGGCGGTCCTTCGAGGAAGCATTGAGCGGCATGACTCTCGCGCTCGATCATCTTGTTCCCTTCGCGCACTGGTGCCCGGGCGAGCGCCATACGCGCGTCTTCGACACGCGCTTCTACCTCGCCCGCCTGCCGGCGCACGCCGGACCGGCGCAGGTCGATGCGACCGAGAACGTGCGGCTGGAATGGGCCAGCGCGCGTGCGACGCTGGAGGCCGCCGCGCAAGGCGAGCGCAGCCTGATCTTCCCCACCCGGCGCAACCTCGAGCGGCTGGCGCAGTTTGCCAGCTACGACGAGGCGGTGGCGCAGGCGCGGGCCACTCCGTTGCGGCGGATCACGCCCTGGATCGAGACGCGCGCCGGAGTGGACCACCTCTGCATCCCCGACGATCTCGGCTATCCCGTCACCGCAGAGCCCGTGGCGGCGGCGCGGCGCGGCTGAGCGGCGCCGGGCGCGTGCTTCGCGGCCTGCGCCGGCTGATCACCACAACCATGGTGTTGGCGCTGCTCGCCGCGGCGGGCCTGATCTTTTGGGCCTTTCTGCGCGCGCGACCGCAGGACACTCCCTGGGCACCCCTTACTCTGGGTGAGCCCGTCGGATTGTTCACCGGACGTAAGCTCGCCGCGCTCGGGACCGATCCCGCGCGTTGTGCCGCGCTGCTTGATCACGCCGGCGTCCGCTACACCAGCCTACCGCCCCGACGCGACGCCTCCCGGCAATGCGGGTACGCCGGAGCGGTGCGGCTCGTTCGAGGCGGTGCGCGGCAGATCGCGCTCACGCCGGCGCGCGTCGGCATCGCCTGTCCGGTCGCGGCTGCGTTGGCAATGTGGGAGTGGGACGTCGTCGCGCCCGCAGCGCAACGTCACTTCGGCCAGCGGGTGGTGCAGATCGAGCATGTCGGCAGCTATTCGTGCCGACGCTTATACGGGCGCGTGAACGGCGGCTGGAGCGAGCATGCGCGCGCCAATGCGCTTGACGTGGTCGGCTTCCGCCTGGTTGACGGTACCCCGGTCAGCGTGCGGCGCGACTGGCGTGCGCCCGGCCCCAAGAGCGCCTTTCTCCACGAGGTCCGCGACGGCGCGTGCGGCCTGTTCGCCACGGTGCTGTCGCCCGACTATAATGCCGCGCACCGCGATCACTTCCACCTCGACCAGGCCGCGCGAGGTGCCACGGCGTGGCGGGCCTGCCGCTGAGCCGCGGCGAGGGACAAGGCGGCGAAGCATGGAAGCAATCACGCCCCACCCCCACTAACGCACGGGCACTTCGCCGCGTGCCCGACCACGGCCGCGCCCCTCCGACGCGGCCGCAGCCCGTGCCTCAGTGCGGCAGCGCGGTGACGTCCACCTTCTCGACCCAGGCGGGGAAGAAGGCGGGCTGACGCGACGACCAACCCGAGGCGGTCGCCGCCGCCTCGCTGATCGATTGCAGCAACGTGCGGCGCAGCTCGGGATGCAGATGCGGCATCGCGGCGGCGGCGCAGAAGGCAGACGGCAGCCACGGCCGCACCTGCGCGCCGACCAGCCGCTCGTACAGGAAGCGATATGCCGAGAAGGTGGTGATGCGTCCCTGCCCCAGGTCGAAGGCGGAGAGCGTCACCAGCGGCGCGAGCAGTTGCTCGGCAGTCTCGAGTCCACTGTCATCGGGCACCATCGCGCGGATCGCGGGGAGGCGACGATAATGGTGCGCCTGCGCCCGAATGCTCGCTGACTCGACGACATCGCGCGACCAGCGAGTCATGGCGTCGTCGCGGTCAAGCCCGACATCGAGACTGCGTCGCACATAGCGCTGCGTCGCCGCCGCGAAGCCGGCGAACTCCTTCATTTCGGCCAATGTCATCGCGCCCTCGGCCGGCTTCCTTCTGGCACCCATGATCGTACCCCGCCCCAGCGTGTTTCAACCGGGACGATCATGCACGGGAAAGGTTAATGCGACCCTTCACGCACCGCTCGCCCGATTGTCATCAATCCATCACGAACCGTGCCGCACCGCAACATGGATGCGACCAGCAGTTGTATCATGGTGGATAATGCGCCTGCGACGCGTCTTTCGGGCAACAATCGTTCGCGCCATCGGCTTGCTCGGAGTGGGGTTGAGCGAGGTAGAGCGTTCATCCAGATGAAGAGCCGGCCGGCATGTTGCTCGGCGGCGATGCAACCGCTCACGGCGGAAGCGGCCTCGTGTGACGCCCCACATCAAAGAGGGGCGTCCCGCGATGGCCGTCGGGTCGCCTCAGATAAGGCGCTCAGGCATCGCGCTGGCGCTCGGCCTCTTCGGCTTCGTCATAACCCGACGACGGCGCCGGATCGTTTCGCCCCGGCTGAGTCGCGGAGACCGGATCCGACGCGTCCATCGACTCGTCGAGCCCTTGGTCGACCTTCGCGTCGGCGCTGTCAGGATGCTTCTGCAGCCGCTTCTCGATCGAGCGGTCCTGTCCCGCATCCTGCCGCGGATCCTTGGCGCCGCCTGCGTTTCCAGCCTCGGGCGCCACCGACAGGCTATCGAGCGCGCGGTCGTCGATCGGGCTCTGGTCGGTCATCTGTCTCTCTCCTTTGAGGCGGCAATCTTCTGTCACACCTAACGCCGCGCGCCACCCCGCGTTCCTGCCACTCAGTCGGGCAGACGGATCACCCGAACCGTCTGCTCCCACAGGAGCGCGGTACCGAACACCGTCATGAACGCGATGTCGGTGGCGTCCCGCCCCACCGCCACGCGCGCCATCTCGTCCGCACGCGCCATGCGGGTGGCATCGACGAGGTGCCAGGCGCCGTCCAGCCACAGTTCCGCAACCGCGTGGAAATCGGGTGGGTCGACCCCGGGAGCGTAGACCGCAGCGCATCGGGCCGGGATCTCCGCCGCGCGAGCCATTGCCACAAGCAGATGCGCATAGTCGCGACACACGCCACGCGCCTGCGCCAGCGTGGCAATCGCAGTGGTGCGCGTGTCGGTCGCGCTGCCGTCATAGGTGAGATGCCCATGAACCCAGTCCGCGAGCGCGCGGGCGAGCGCACCGCCCGAGAGGCCGGCAAAGGTCCGGCGCACGAAATGCTCGAGCTGGTCGGACTCGCAATAGCGGCTCGGCAGCAGGTACGGGATCGTCGCGGCGGGCAATCCGGTCACCGGCGTGGCGCCGAGCGTCGCGAAATCGACCGTCGCACGCTCGATCGTGAGCGTCGCCGCATAGCGCGCCACCAGCCGGCGCTCGCCGCGCGCCCAGCAGCGCTGCCCCACCCCTTCCTCGCCGGCCACGGCGCGGATCGGATGATCGGACTCGATCACCAGCGACTGGGTGTGGAGCCGTTGATCGGGCAACGCCGCTGCCTCGATCTGGAGCAGCACGTCGGCGGGCTCCGGGAAGCCGTAATCAAGCAATACCTGGATCGAGAGGCGCATGTGATCGAACTCCGGCCCGCGTGACGGAGCCCCATAGCGAAGGGGCCCGGCGGTTGCCCGTCGAGCCCCTTCCTAACGCTGCCGAACGTCGATCGGCGCCGCGGTCAGTCGCGATTGCCGCCGAACAGCCGCAGAATGAAGAGGAACATGTTGATGAAGTCGAGATAGAGGCTCAGCGCCGACATCACGACCGCCTTGCCGACCATCTCGGGACCATAGCCCGCCACCTGAAAGTACAGGCTCTTGGTGCGCTGCGTGTCATAGGCGGTGAGGCCCGCGAACAGCAGCACGCCGATGATCGAGATCATCAGACCGAGCGGACCCGAGTTGACGAACAGGTTGATCAGGCTGGCGACGATCAGGCCGACGAGGCCGATAATCAGGAACGCGCCGAACGCCGACAGGTCACGCTTCGTCGTGTAGCCATAGAGGCTGAGCGCACCGAAGCCCGCCGCGGTGGCGGCAAACGCCTGCGCGATCGCGACCGGCGAGTAGACGAAGAAAATCGACGAGAGCGACAGCCCCATCGCCACCGCGAAGCCCCAGAACATGGCCTTCAGCGTGGAGGTGGAGAACTTGCCCTGCCCGAAGCTCATCGCAAAGACGAAGCCGAGCGGCGCCAGCGCCACCAACCAGCGCAGCGGCGTCTGGAACACCATCGCGGCATAGCCGGACAGCGCGAATGCCAGCGCGACGATGCCGGTGAGCAGCACGCCCGATGTCATGTAATTGTAGACGGACAGCATGTACGACCGCAGCCCGGCGTCGAACGCCGCGTCGCGGGTGCCCGAAGCGGTTCCGCCGAACGCGGCAGCGGAGGGCCGGGGATCGGACCAGTTGGCCATTGTCTCAAAACTCCTTCGGCCGGCTAGTTGCCGGATGCGACGAATATCGCCGCGCGCCGTTTCCATTTCAAGGAAGGGGGTCCCCATTCCGACGGCAGCAACCCTTCGTTACAGAGATTTCATGCACCGCTTGTTCGTCGCTCTGCGCCCGCCCCCCGCGATCCGCGCCACGCTGCTGGCGACGCCCGGATCGGGGCTGCCAGGCGCGCGCTGGCAGGACGACGAACAGCTGCACCTGACGTTGCGCTTCATCGGTGCGGTGGAGCGTACCCAGGCGGAGGACGTTGCCGCGACGCTCGCGGGTGTCATCGCGCCTGTTCCGATCGTGCGCGTGGAAGGTGTCGGCGCGTTCGATCGCGGCGGCCGCGCGGACACGTTATGGGCGCGGGTCGTACCCGCCGACCCGCTCGCCGCACTCCACCGCAAGGTCGACCAGGCGCTGCGCCGCGCCGCGATCGCGCCCGACCAGCGGCGCTACCTGCCGCATATCACGCTGGCCCGGCTGCCGCGTCGCGGCGTCGACCCGGCTGCGGTCGCGCGCTGGACGGAAGCGCATGCCGCGCTGACCACGCCCGACTTCCGGCTGGAGCATCTGCTGCTGTATGAGAGCCATCTGACGGCCGCGGGCGCACGCTACGAAGCGGTCGCGCGCTGGCCGCTGACCTGAGCGGCTCGCTCAGTCCTGCGCGCTGACCTGCACCTCGACCTCGAGGCACTCCCGCCCTTCGCCCAGCCGCGAGCCCGCCACGGGCGATGACCCGGTCGCGTCGAGCGCGACCGCGACGCGCACGTGACGTTCCTCGGGCGACTCACCGAGCGTGGGGTCGAAGCCGAGCCAGCCGAGATCCTCCACCCACGCCTCGGCCCAACCGTGCGGGGTGGCGCGCCGGCCGTCCTGCAGGTCGCAATAGCCGGTGACGTAGCGCGCCGGCACCGCCAGCGCACGTGCCGCGGCGACGAACAATTGCGCGAGGTCGCGCGGTGCGGCGGAGTCGCGCGCGAATGCTGCGATGGCCGTGAGACCCGGATCGGGGCGCTCCGACGATATCGCAAACCGCTCGTGCAGCGCGCGGTTGAGCGCGTGCAGCGCAGGGATCGGCGCGGCGTCGCCGGCCGCGATGCGGGCGAAGTCCTCGATCGCGACATTGGCGGCGGTGGTGGGCGTCGCCCGCAGGTACAGCGCCGGCGGAAGAGGCTCGAACGTGCCGTGGAGCACGCCACGCGAGCTGCTCGTCACCACCTCGCCCGCCACCGCGATCTCGATTCCGTCGAGCGGTCCTTCGGCGTAGAGCATCGTGGTGCGGTTGCCGAAGCCGTCGCGATGCTCGCGCAGCCGCGCATCGCAGTCGACCGAGATATGCCATTCCGCGACCGTCTGGTCGTGGCTGTTGCGCGGGGTCATGCGCAGCAGCTGGACGATCCGCGCCTGTGGGGCGGAGAAGCGATAGCTCGTGCGATGTTCGATCGAGAGGCGCATCAGGCGAACTTGAACTGGCGGCCGATCGCGTCGTGAAGCTGTGCATTCTCCACGATAATGGCCTGAAGGTGCTGGTGAAGCCCGGCGGTGATCACATCGCTGGTGCGGGTGCGCGCGATCCGCGCCTGACGGGTACGCGCCATGCGGTCGGCCTCGCCCTGGGTTCCGCTCGATCGCGACAGGCCGGTGAGCGCGGTGACAGTCTCCTCGGTCGCGGCCGCGACGCTGCGCGGCAGCTCGCCGCGGCTGAGCAGAAGGTCAATCACGTTGGCGGGCGCGAGCCCCTCGCTGTAGAGCCAGCGATAGGCGGTCACCGCAGACACCGTCTGAAGGATCGTGGTCCATTGGTCGCGATCGACCGTGCCGCCGACCGGCTCGCCCGCGGGCAATAGCAGATGGTATTTGACGTCGAGCAGCCGGGCGGTGTTGTCGGTGCGCTCCAGCGCCTGGCCGAGCCGGATGAACAACGTCGTCTGGTTGCGCAGCATGCGATGCACCGCGCCCTCGAAACCGCGCGTCTCCGCCTTCACCGCATCGACCAGCGCCAGGGTCGTGCCCGGATCGAGCCGCGCGACGCGCTGGTCGAAGAGCAGCCACGCGCTGTTGATCGCCTGCCACGCCTCGCGGCTGAGCGCGGTGCGGACCGCGCGCGCATTGTCGCGTGCCATGCCGACGCAGCGCAGGATCGAGCCGGGGTGACCCGCATCGGCGAGAAGGAAGCGCGCCACCTCCTCACGCGTCAGGTCACCGCCGACCGCGGCAAAGGCGGGCTCGGTCTCGGTCACCGCCAGCGCCGAGCGCCACGCGTCCTCGCCGGCCGGGCGGGTGGACAGCACATCGAGGCGCAGCGTCGCCTCGACCAGCCGAGCGATGAAATCGGCGCGCTCGACGTAGCGGCCGAGCCAGTAGAGCGAGGCGGCGGTGCGGCTGAGCATCAGGCGTGACCGCCGAGCGTTTGGGTCATGCCACCGATGGCCTGGGTCATGGCGGGCGCGCCCGGCATCAGCACGAAACTGTCCTTGGTCCCACCGCCCTGCGACGAATTGACCACCAGCGAGCCCTCGCGCAGCGCGACGCGGGTGAGCCCGCCGGAGACTACCTTCACGCCACGCGCGCCGCTCAACACGAACGGGCGGAAGTCGACGTGGCGCGGCGCCACCCCTTGCTCCACCAGCGTCGGCACGGTGGAGAGCGCCAGCGTCGGCTGCGCGATATAGCGGTGCGGCTCGGCCACCAGCGCGGCACGGAATCGCTCGATCTCGGCCTGGGAGGCGGTCGGGCCGACCAGCATGCCGTAGCCGCCCGAGCCATCGACCAGCTTGACCACCAGCTCGTCGAGATGGTCGAGCACATAGCGCAGCGCCGCGGGCTCGCGGCAGCGCCACGTCTCCACGATCGGCAGCTTGGCCTCGCCGCCCGAGTAGAAGCGCACGATTTCGGGCATGTAGCTGTAAATCGCTTTGTCATCGGCGATACCGTTGCCGGGCGCGTTGATGATCGCGACATTGCCCGCGGCATAAGCGGCGATCAGCCCGGGAACGCCGAGCAGCGAGTCGGGGCGGAAGACGATCGGATCGAGGAAGTCGTCGTCGACGCGGCGGTAGATCACGTCGACCTTCACCCGCCCGGCGATCGTGCGCATGTAGACGAGGTCGTCGTCGACCACGAGGTCAGCCGCCTCGACCAGTTCGATCCCCATCGAGTCGGCGAGGAAGCTGTGCTCGTAATAGGCCGAATTATAGTGGCCCGGGGTCAGCAGCACGCAATTGGGATGCTGACCGCTGCCGCGCGGCGCGACCGACTTCATCGTCTCGAGCAGCATGTCGGGATAGCTGTCCACCGCGGCGACGCGGAACTTGGCGAACAGCTCGGGGCACAGCCGCACCATCGCCTCGCGGTTCTCGAGCATATAGCTCACTCCCGAGGGCGTGCGCGCATTGTCCTCGAGCACGTAAAATTGGTCCGGCCCGGTGCGCACCAGGTCGATCCCGCAGATATGCGCCCAGACATCATGCGGCGGGCGAATGCCGGCGATCTCGGGTCGGAACTGCGGGTTGCCGAGGATCAGATCAGCCGGCAGCACGCCTTCCTTGAGGATGCGACGCTCACCATAGATGTCGACCAGAAACGCGTTGATCGCCTCGACGCGCTGCACCAACCCCTCGGAGAGCCGCGCCCATTCATCGGCGAGGAAGACGCGCGGCACGATGTCGAACGGGATGATGCGCTCGCTCGCCTCGCTCTCGCCGTACACCGCAAAGGTGATGCCGAGCTGGCGGAAGGTGACCTCGGCGGAGCGCTGGCGCCGACGCAATTCCTCGGCGGGCGTGTCGTCGAGCCAGCGACACAGCTCCGCCAACTCGGGGCGAGCGCCGTCGCGATCGGCCGCCCCCATGATCTCGTCAAAAGCCGTTATCCCCATCAACCCCCAGCAACGCACGAAAGTGGATTTCGACCCATGCTGGCGAACTCAGCTGCACCGCACAAGCGGCGATTGGTTCAGTCCGCGGCTGGCAGCGCCGCAAGCATGCCGCTGGTGAGCACCTGAGGCAGCACGCGCGGTTCGGCCGCGCGGGGCGCGTACCAGAGGTACAGCGGCACGCCGGCGCGATTGTGCGCCTCGATGAAGCGGCCGAGCACCGGGTCGCCGTCGGTCCAGTCGCCGACCAGCACCGCCACCCTGCCCTGCTTGAAGGCGTCCGCCGTGGTCGCGGTTTCGATCGCGGCTTTCTCGTTGACCTTGCAGGTGAGGCACCAGTCAGCGGTGAAATAGGCGAACACCGGCCGCCCCTCGGCGCGCAGCGCGGCCAGCCGCGCCTCGCTGAAAGGCTCGGCGCCGGGCAGCCCCGCCACCGCGTTCGCTCCGCCCGCCGCCGGACGGACCGTCACGACCAGGCCGAGCGCAAGCGCCAGCGCCACGCCTGCCGGCCACCACGTCAAGGCGCGCCCGGCGTGCTGGCGCAGCCCGGTCCACCATAGCCCCACCGCAGCGAGCAGCGCCGCCGCCAGCCCGAGCGTCATGCCATTGACACCCGCCTGGCGCCCGAGCACCCAGGCGAGCGCGAGCGCGGTGAGCCACATCGGCAGCGACAGGAGGTGCCGCAGCCGCGTCATCCAGGCGCCCGGTCGCGGCAATCGCGCGCGCAGCGCGGGCACGAAGCCGATCAGCAGAAACGGCAGCGCGATGCCGAGCCCCAGCCCTGCGAACACCGCGAGCGCCGCCGCGGCGGGGAGCACCAGCGCAGCGCCAAGCGCGGCCCCCATGAACGGCCCGGTGCACGGCGTCGCGACGAACGCGGCGAGCGCGCCGGTAGCGAACGCCCCGGCTGCGCCGCCACGTGCCGCGAACTGCGGCGTCGGCAGCTCGAACAAGCCGGCGAGATTGAGCGCGATCGCCACCACCAGCAGCAGCAGTGCGCCGATCACGCGCGGATCCTGCAGCTGGAACGCCCAGCCCGCGTTCGATCCGGCGGCGCGCAGCGCCAGCAGCCCCGCACCGAGCCCGACGCACACCAGCAGCACCCCGGCGGTATAGGCCAGGGCCTCGCGCCGCGCGTGCGTCGCGCTTTCGCCCGACCGCGCCAGTCCGAGCGCCTTGAGGCTGAGGATGGGGAAGACGCACGGCATCACGTTAAGCAGCAGCCCGCCGAGCACCGCGCCCGCGAACGCGATCAGCGCGGTCGCGACCATGCCGCCGCCCGCACCCGGCGCCGCGACCGTACCCGGCCGTGCGCTCAGGGCCAGCCCGCCGCCGTCACCGGTAGCGAGCACCCCAGCCACGTCAGCGCTGGTCGCACTGGCGGCGGCTTTGGTCTCGATCACGAGCGTGTCGCGATCGCGCGACACGGTCTGGGGGGCGGCATAGTCGATCGCGCCCCCACTGGCGGGATAGAACCAGGCGTCCCTCACCGCCGCGTCGGCCGGCAGCGGCACCGCGAGCCGGAAGCGGTCGCCCGTGCGCTGCCACGTCGCGGGCGTCGAGAGCGGGCGCGGCAGCGCGCGTCGCCACTGATCGAATTGCGCACGCCGCGCCGAGTCGATCGCGCCGTCGCCTACGCGCAGATCGAGCGTCAGCGTCTGCGTCTCGGGGACGCATATCTCCTCGGTGCAGACAAGATAGTCGAGTTTCACCGCCAGCGGCAGCCGCGTTCCCGCGGCGAGCCCGGCGGGAACGTGCAGCGTCGTCAGCAGCGCCCACGGCTTCTCGTAGACATAGTTCATCAGCCCGGCGATCAGCAGCCGCGACGGCACAGGATAGGTCAGCTCCCCCGTGGTCGCGCCCGCGGGCAAGGTCCAGGCTGCGCGCGTCGCCACGCCGGCGTCGCCCGGGTTTTTCCAATAGCCGTGCCAGCCGGGTTGGGGCACCGCGCGAAACGCCAGCGCGACATCGCTCCCCGCCGCGGGCCGGTCGCTTTCCGCCACCAGCGTCAGCGCGACGTGGCGCGCGGGCTGCGCCAACGCGCCGCTCCCGGTCAGCAGTGTCACGAGGATGAAAAGCGCCGCGCGCACAGCTTGCCTGACCATCGGACGCGGACCATAGCCGCGGTCGCTCCCGCTTGCACCAAGGTTGGCCATGAAAACGCTTCTCCTCGCCCTGCTCGCCACCGCCGCCGCGCTGCCCGCGGGCGCGCAGACCGCCGCGTCCGCGCCGGCACCGGCCGCAACCGCGCCGCGCACCCCGCCCAAGCTGATCGTGGCGATCTCGGTGGATCAGTTCTCCGCCGACCTGTTCGCGCAATATCGCAACCACTTCAGCGACGGCATGGCGCGGCTGCTGACCGGCGTGGTCTTCCCTTCGGGCTATCAGAGCCACGCCGCCACCGAGACCTGCCCGGGCCACTCGACGATTCTCACCGGTATGCGCCCGGCGCACACCGGCATCATCGCCAACAGCTGGCTCGACCAGAAGGTCGGCCGCGCGGACAAGACGGTCTACTGCGCCGAGGACGAGCGCGCGGGCGGCGACCACGAACATTACACGCCCTCGGATCTCCACCTGAAGGTGCCCACGCTCGGCGACATGATGAAGCGCGCCAACCCACAGTCACGCGTCGCCGCCGTGGCGGGGAAGGACCGCGCCGCGATCATGATGGGCGGCCACACCACTGACCAGATCTGGTTCTGGGGCGGGCAGAAGTTCATCTCGCTCGCCGGGCGGCAGGAACCCGCGGTGGTCACGCGCGCCAACGCCGCGGTGGGCGCGCTGCTCGCCAGGCCGCAGGCGGCGCTGCCGCTGCCGGGCTATTGCAAGACATTGTCGCGCCCGATCGCGGTCGGCGGGCAGACGCTCGGCACCGGGCGGTTCGAGCGCGCCGCGGGTGACGCCAAGGCGTTTCGCGCCTCGCCCGCGCTGGATGGCGCGGTGTTCGCGCTCGCGGCGGCGATGATCGAGGACATGAAGCTCGGCCGCGGTTCCGCGACCGATCTGATCGCGGTCGGGGCCTCGGCGACCGACTATATCGGCCACTCGCTCGGCACGCAGGGCGCCGAGATGTGCATCCAGATGGCGCAGCTCGACGAGTCGATCGGCGGCTTCCTCGCGGAGCTCGATCGCACCGGCGTCGACTATGAGGTGGTGCTCACCGCGGACCATGGCGCGCACGACATGACCGAGCGCCAGCAGCAGCGCGCCATGCCCATGGAGTCGCACATCGCGCCTACCGCCTCGGCCAAGGTGATCGGCGCCGCGATCGGGCGCGACCTCGGCATCGCGGGACCAGTGCTGCTCGGGCCGGAGGGCGACGTCTACCTCGCCGACTCGGTACCCGCGGCGAAGCGCGCGCAGGTGCTCGCGGAGGCGAAGAAGCGCTTTCTCGCGCAGCCGCAGGTGGCCGCCGCGTTCACGCGTGACGAAATCGCCGCCACACGGATGGCGACCACGCCGCCGGAGACCTGGACGCTGCTCGAGCGCGCACGCGCCTCCTTCGATCCCGAGCGATCGGGCGACCTGACCGTGCTGCTGCGTCCGCGCGTCACCACGATCGCGGCGCCGGGGCCGGGCTATGTCGAGACCCACGGCAGCCCGTGGGACTATGACCGCCGCGTGCCGATCCTGTTCTGGCGCAAGGGCATGGCCGGGTTCGAGCAGCCGCTGTCGGTGGAGACGGTGGATATTGCGCCGACGCTCGCGGCGACGATCGGCCTGCCGGTGAGCGGTCTCGATGGCCGCTGCCTCGATCTCGACGCCGGCGCGGCGGATACGTGCCCGGCTGGGTGATGCGGGAGGAAGGCGTTCTGATTGACTGGCCGACGCGTGACGCTCGCGTCGGCCGGTAGCGAGTGAGTAGAAGGCGCACCCTCCCACGCGCGTCATCCTGGATCCGTCTCAGGATCCACCGTGCCGCACACGAAGCGTGCGGCGCGCGCGCGACCGTGGATCCTGCCACGAGCTCAGGATGACAACCAAGTCTTGCTGGTCAGAGCCACCTCCACCTTCGCGCGCGTCACCCCGCCTCTGCCTCCAGCCACGCGATGTAATCCGACGGCGCGGCGACGATCGGCTGTGCGATGATCTCGGGCACCTGGTAGCTGTGCAGTTCGCGGATACAGGCGGCCACCGCGTCGAAGCGGCGCGCCAGCGTCTTGGCGATCAGCAACACCTCTTCCTCGTGGCGGACGGCGCCGTCCCAGCGATACACGCTCTCCACCGCACTGAGCTGGACGCAGGCGGCGAGCCGCCGGTTCACCAAAGCGTCGGCAATGACGCGCGCCTGCTCGCGCCCGGCACAGGCGCAGCTGATCGTGATCGCCCCGCTCATTGCGCGAACCGGGCCGGACTGTACCGCGCCGCCTCGATCGCCACCGGCGGTTCATCCCCCAGCAGCAGCGCTGCGCCCACCGCCGCGGCTGCCGGCGCGGTCTGGATGCCGAAGCCGCCCTGCCCGGCGAACCAGAAGAAGCCGGGCTCGGCGAAGCCATAGACCGGCAGCCGGTCCGGCGCGAACGAGCGCAGCCCGGCCCAGCTGCGTTCGACCCGGCGTACGCGCCAGTCTACCGCCTGCTCGAACCGGTCGATCGCCACCGCCACGTCGAGCTCCTCGGCGGCGACGTCGTGCGGCACCACCGGATGCTCGTCATGCGGGCTCAGCCACAGCCGCCCGCCCGTCTCGGGCTTGAAATAGAAGCTGCCGCCGGCATGGATCACGAACGGCATGGCCGCCGGAACCGGCGGATCGACCGCGAGCTGCGCCACCGTGCGTCGGAACGGACGAATGTCCAGCGGCGCGGCACCGGCGAGCCCGGCGACCGCATCCGCCCAGGCCCCTGCCGCGTTCACGAGCAGCGCGGCGCTGATCCGCCGACCGTCCGCGAGCGTCAGCCGCCAACCGCCCGTGCCGCGTGCGGCGGCGACGAGGCGGGCCGCGGTCCACAGCGTCGCGCCCGCCCGCCGCGCCGCCGCAAGATAGTCGGCATGCAGCCGCGCCGCGTCGATATAGGCGCAGCTCGGCTCGCTGACCCCAAGCGACCACCCCTCGCGCAGCCCCGGCACCAGCGGACGCGGGTCGACCGGCGTGAGCGCGACGCTGCTGCCGTCGAACTCGGCGAGCAGCGCCTCGATCGCGGCGGCATCCTCGGCGCGGCCGACGTGCACCGCGCCGAGCGGATCGAGATAGCCGCCGGCGCGCAGCATCGCCTCCGACGCCGTGGTGAGCGGCTGGATCGCAGGGCCGCCATACGTCTCGGACCAGAAGGCGGCGGAGCGGCCGGTAGCGTGATATCCCGGCTGATCCTCGGCCTCGAGCAGCAGCACGCGCGCCCGATCACCGATCGCCGCGGCGAGGCTGGCGCCCGCGATCCCGGCACCTACGATCGCGACATCCACGCTGAGGTCAGAACTGTTCACGCGGCGTGCTCATGGAGGAAGTCGTCGATCGCGGCCAGCGCTCTGTCGCGCACCGCATCCCGCTCGCGCAGCAACTCGTGCGCCGCGCTGGCGCCGAAGCGCACCAGCGTGGCCTGCGGCAGCCGTGCCGCGACGCGTCGCGCCGCGCGCGAGTCGACCAGTCGGTCCGCGTCCGCCACCAGCAAGAGCACGGGCACGTCGAGCCGCCGGAGCGCCGGATCGGCGCGCAGCCGCGCGGTCGCGGCGAACGCCGCATCGAGCCACGCCCAACTCGGCGGGCCGAGCCGCAGCGTCGGATCCTGATCATACCACCACGCCTCGTCCGCGTACCGATCAGCATCGCCGGTGAGCAGCTGTTGGCGCGCCGTGCGGCCGGGTCGCTCGCTCTTCCAGGCCGCGCGCGCCGGATCACCGAGCCGACCCATCAGTCGCGCGACGCGTCCACCAAGCCATGCGCCCACCGGTGAGGCGAGCCCGAGCATAGGCGCCACCAATACGGCCGCGCGCGGGCGGACGCATCCGTCGACCAGCGCGCGCAACGCGAGAAAGCCGCCCATCGAATGGCCGATGATCACGTGCGGCGCGGGCAGCCGCTCGATCCAGCCGTGCCATTGCTCGGCCAAATCGCTCAGCCAGGGCGCGACATCGTCGCAATGGCCGACCGCCGCGTCGGCGCACAGCCGGCCCGACCCGCCCTGCCCGCGCCAGTCGAAGGCCGCTACGGTCCAGCCGGCGGCGTGCCAATGCGCGAACGCCTCGAGATACTTTTCGAACACGTCGGCGCGGCCGGTCTGAAACAGGATCGTACCGCGTCCGCTGCCGGGCCACTCGAACCGGCGCAGCGGCCAACCGTCCGCGGCGGGCATGCTCGTCACGTTCGCGTCGGCGGGGATGCGGCGGCGGATGGCGGGGTCGATCATCATGCCCAACATGGTTACGGTTTCTCAAACCCTGTCGTCTAGCACCGCCGCCATGGGTCATCCTCTGCTCGCCTGGTTGCTGCCCGCCGTCATGGGTCTGCTGCTGCTCTCCGCCGGGATCGAGGATGCGCGCACGCGCGAGATCGCCAACCTGAAGAACGCCGCGATTGCCCTTCTGGCGCCGGTCTGGTGGCTGGCGATCGGGCTCGATCCCTGGCCCGACATGGTGCTGCAAGTCGGCGTCGCGCTCGCGGCGTTCGCGCTCTTCATCGGCGCGTTCGCGATCGGGCAGATGGGCGGCGGGGACGTCAAGCTGATCGGCGCGCTGGCGCTGTGGCTCACGCCGCTGCGGCTGCTGGACACCCTGTTGGTGATGTCGGTGCTCGGCGGCGTGCTGACCCTCCTCTTCGTGATCGAGCGGCGCTGGCACCCGCGCGAGGGCGCGGTCGAGGTGCCCTATGGCGTGGCCATCGCGGTGGCCGGGCTGCTCACGTTAGCCGAACCGCTTGTTAACCAATTTCACCCATAGCCGGCGTGGATAACGCGCCGCCGTGCGCGCTCAGAGGACCTTCTCACCGATGGATAGTCGCAAGCTCATCATGCTGGTCGGGGCGCTGGTGGTCGCGGTGATCACCGCGGTTGCGGCGCGCTCGCTCGTCGCCGGCGCCGCGGCGCCCGAGGCGGCGGCGGTGGCCGCGCCGGTCGCGCCGGCGGTGGACGGCCCCGAGGTGCTGGTGGCGACCCGCGCGCTGCCCGTCGGCACGATCCTCGACGCCACCGCGCTGAAGTTTCAGCCCTGGCCCAAGGAGCTGGTGGAGAACGCTTATTACCAGAAGGACCAGACCGATCTGGCCAAGCTGATCGGCACCGTGGTCCGCCTGCCGATCACCGCCGGCCAGCCGGTCACCCAGGGCCAGCTGGTCAAGCCGGGCGATCGCGGCTTCCTCGCCGCGGCGCTCGGCGCGGGCATGCGCGCGGTCACCGTGCCGGTGTCGGCGCAGACCTCGGTTGGCGGGTTCGTCTTCCCGGGGGACCATATCGACCTGATCCTCACCCAGTCGGTCGACGGCGGCGGTGATGGCCCTCCGCTCAAGACGAGCGAGACGGTGATCCGCAACCTGCGCGTGCTCGCCACCGACCAGCGCACCAGCGACCAGAAGGACGAGCATGGCAATACGATCGTCCAGACCTTCTCGAACGTGACCGTCGAGGCCACGCCGAAGATGGCCGAACAGATCGCGGTGGCGCAGACGATCGGCACGCTGTCGCTGTCGCTGCGCTCGATCGCGGACAACGCGTCCGAACTAGATCAGGCGATCGCCTCGGGCGCGGTGAGCGTCGGCGATGCCAAGGACTCCAAGGCCGAGCAGGCGATGCTCGACCGGCTCGCCAACACGCCGCAGTCCGGCGACGCGAGCTATGTCGTCGGTGCCGACGTGTCACGCTTCCAGCGCCGCAGCGTACCGGCGAAGGCGACCGCCGCCGCCCCCGGCCCCGTCGTTCCCGGCGCGCCGATCACCGCCGGCGCCGCGCCGCGCGCGTCGACCCCGCTGGTGCGGATCGCGCGTGGCAACAACGTCACCGAAGTCTCCGTCGCAGGAAAGAACTGAGATGCGTCTGCCCCCCTTCCTCGCGCGCGGTGCCGCGCTGGCCGCGCTGGCCGGCGTCGCTTTGCCCCCGGCCGGCGCCGCACCCGCGGCTCGCCGCACCAGCACCGCAGCCGCGCCGACCGTCGCCGCCCGCGCGGTGCGCACCGGCCTGCCGCCGGTCGGCGTCACCAAACCCAGCGTCGAGAAGTGGCTCTCGATCGGCGAAGGCGAGCTGATCACGCTGCCCTCGACGGTCAGTGAAGTATGGACCTCCAGCCCGGACACCGCCGACGTCTATGTCGCCAATCCGCGCCAGATCCATCTCTTCGGCAAGGCGTTCGGCGAGTCGACCGTGTTCGCGACCGATCGCAGCGGCGCGGTGGTCTATTCGGCCAGCGTCCATGTCGCGCAGAACTCGACCTCGATCGACCGCATGCTGAAGGCGGCGATGCCGGGGGTGGACATCCGGGTTACCCAGGTCGGCCAGCTCGCCGTCCTCAACGGCACCGTCGATTCGCCCGCGGACATCGAGCAGGCGCAACGTCTCGTCACGACCCTGCTGAACCCCGGCATCGACACCAGCGCGAACAATGCCGTGCTCAAGATCGGCGTCATCAGCCGCTTGCGCACCGCTACCCCGCTGCAGGTGAACCTGCAGGTCAAATTCGCCGAGGTGAGCCGCTCGTTCCTCAAGAACATCGGCAACAATTTGGTCAACCGCGATCACAGCGGCGGCTTCACCTTCCTCGGCGCGTCGGGCCGCAACCCGGGCACAATCGCGGACGCCGACCTGTCGAACCTGCCGAAGCTGGACGCGTCGTCGCTGTACGGCCTCCCGGCCGGCTCGATCTCGCTCCCGTTCGATCCGGTCAAGCGGCAGTTCGTCACCGGTGGCACGCAATACAGCGTGACCAAGGATCCGAGCGGCACGCGGACCACGCTTGGGCTCGCCGGCCGGCTGCTCGGCATGGACGTGCTCTCCGCGATCGACCTCGGGGAGACGATGGGCCAAGTGACGACGCTCGCCAATCCCAACCTCACCGCGCTTTCGGGCGAGACCGGCACCTTCTTGGCCGGCGGCGAGATCCCGATCCCGATCAGCCAGGCGCTCGGCACCACCACGATCGAATATAAGCAATTTGGCGTCAGCCTCGCCTACACCCCTACCGTGCTGTCCGACGGGCGCATCTCGCTGCGCGTCCGCCCGGAGGTATCGCAGCTCGATTATTCGAACGCGGTGACAGTAGGTGCCGGGCGTGTCCCCGCGCTCACCACGCGTCGCGCCGAGACCACGGTGGAGCTCGGCTCGGGCCAGAGCTTCATGATCGCGGGGCTCATGCAGAACACTCACAACAATAGCTATGACAAGACCCCCGGGATCGCGGACCTTCCGGTGATCGGCGCGCTGTTCAAGTCGAACGGCTTCCAGCGCAACGAGACCGAGCTGGTGATCGTGATCACGCCGTATCTGGTGAAGCCGGTCAACGGCAACGACATCAAGCTGCCGACCGACAGCTATCGCGCGCCTGGAGACTTCGAGCGCGTGTTCCTCGGCTCGCTGGAGAACGGCAACCGCGCCGATGACCGCCCCAAGCCGGTGATGCAGACTCCTGCTCCGGGCGCTGCCCCCGCGATCGGCGCGGTTGCGCCGTCCCCGGCGACCGCGGTTCCCGTCGCGCCCGCTCCAACGCCGGCGCAGGCGCCCGTGTCGGACGGCCACACGGCGGTGAAGCCGTCGAACCGCAAGGCCGCGGTGCCCGCGCCCGGCTTCTCGATCAACTGAGGCTCATGACGATGCTCACCCGCCCGCTCCTTCTCGCCACGCTCGCGCTGGCCGTTCCGCTCGCCGGTTGCGGCAGCTATCGCGGCGTCGAGTCGATCCACCAGCCGGTGGTGTCGCGCAGCGAGTTCGCGCTCGATCTCCAGGCCACGGCCGACGGGCTCGCGCCCGGCGAGCCGCAGCGGCTGCGCGGCTGGCTCGACGCGCTGCGGCTCGGCTATGGCGACAGCGTCGCGGTCGACCCGGCCGACGGCGAGGCCGCGGCCGCCCGCGCGGACGTCGCCGCCGTCACCGGCCGCTACGGGCTCCGGCTCGCCGACGTCGCCGCGCCCACCGGCGCGCCGGTCGCCTCCGGCACGGTCCGCGTCGTGGTATCGCGTACCACCGCGGCGGTGACGAGTTGCACGCCGGAAGGCAACCGCGGCGTGTTCAACTTCGACGCGCGCACCAGCGGCAATTACGGCTGCGCGGTCAACGGCAATCTGGCCGCGATGGTGGCCAATCCGACCGACCTGGTGCGCGGCGTCGCGAACGACGCGAGCTATGATCCGCTCACCGGCGGCAAGGCGATCACGGCGCAACGTCGTGCCGCCCCCACCGGCGCGGGCGGCGCCGCG
Source organism: Sphingomonas larreae (assembly GCF_051400595.1). NCBI lineage: Bacteria > Pseudomonadati > Pseudomonadota > Alphaproteobacteria > Sphingomonadales > Sphingomonadaceae > Sphingomonas > Sphingomonas larreae. The sequence continues at coordinate 197,962 of NZ_JBLFFI010000002.1, read as the reverse complement.
TTGAAATCCGAGTCGACGGGAGGCAAGTGAGATGAACGCACCATGGAAGCCGGGCAGCACCGGCAGCCGCGCCCCGTTCCTCGCCTTCGCGTGCGACGACGTCTCGGCCGAGGCGCTGCGCCCGATCGCGGCCGAGCTCGGCTGGCCGAGCGAGAACGTCTACAAGGGGGGGCTGCGCAATGCCGTGCAGACGCTCTCGGTGACGTCCTCCCCGCACGTGCTGTTCGTCGACCTCGCGGAGTCGAGCGACCCGCTCGGCGACATCAACGGTCTCGCCGAGGTGTGCGAACCCGGCACGATCGTGATAGCCGCCGGCCAGGTCAATGACGTGCGGCTCTACCGTGACCTGCTCGCAAGCGGAATCCAGGACTATCTGCTCAAGCCGCTCCAGCCCGACGCGGTGCGCGACGCGCTGGGGCAGGCGCAGGCGATGCTCAACGCGCCGAAGCCGGCCGAGGCGTCGTTGGTGGGGCCGCATTGCTCCGTCGCGGTGATCGGCAGCCGCGGCGGCACCGGCGCCTCCACCATCGCCACGTCGCTGGCGTGGCTGATGAGCGAGCGCGGCCAGCGCGCCACCGCGCTGCTCGATCTCGACGTGCATTTCGGCACGGGTGCGCTGGCGCTCGACCTTGAGCCGGGTCGCGGCCTCACCGACGCGATCGAGAATCCCAGCCGCATCGACGGGCTCTTCATCGAGCGGGCGATGGTGCGCGCGTCGGACAAGCTCTCGGTGCTCTCCGCCGAGGCGCCGATCAGCGCGCCGATCGTCACCGACGGCGCGGCTTTCTACCAATTGCAGGAGGAGATGCGCGCCGCCTTCGAGGCGACCGTTATCGACCTGCCGCGATCCATGCTGGTGCAGCACCCGCATCTGCTCGCCGACGTCAACGCCGCGGTGCTGGTCACCGAGCTGACGCTTGCCTCGGCCCGCGACTCGATCCGGCTGCTCTCCTATCTGCGCAGCAACGCGCCGCAGGTGCAGGTGACGGTGCTGGCCAATCGCGTGCACGCCGGCGCGCAGCCCGAGATCTCGCGGAAGGATTTCGAGGGATCGATCGAGCGCAAGATCGACGTGCTCGTGCCGTTCGACCAGAAGCTCGCCGCACAGGCCGCCAAGCTCGGCAAGCCGCTGGCGGAAGTGGGCAAGGCGAGCAAGACGATCGCACCGCTCGCCGATGTGGCCGATCAGCTGCTGCGCAGTGCCGAAGACGCCGAGGCGATGCCGGGCGCGGCGCGCGCACGCGGCGGGTCGCTGCTGTCGAAATTCGCCGATCTGAAGGCGCTGATCCCCAAGAAGCCGGCCAAGGCGAAGTGATCCCGCTCGCCGGTGCCCCGGAGCTGCCATGCCGATCCTGCCGCTGATCCTGCTGTTCGCCGGCGCCGCGCTGACGCTGCTGCTGCTCGCCCTCGGGCTTGCCGGTCCGTCGACCAGCAAGGCGACGACGCGTCGCCTCGCCGCACTGCGTGAGCGCCACACCGTCTCCCCTGCCAACGCGATCGAGGCGCAGATGCGCCGCATCACCGGCAAGGGGGCGACGCGCGCCGATCTTGCCGCGATGCGACTGCTGCCGAACGTCGCGCAGCTGCAGAAGCGGCTGGCGATGACCGGCAAGAGCTGGACGGTGGGCCAGTACGGCGGCGCCACCGTGGCGGTGGGCGTCGGCATGGCGCTGTTGCTGCTGCTGCGCGGCATGCCCGTGCTGCTGGCGCTGTTCCTCGGCGCGGCACTGGGCGGGCTGGTGCCGCACCTCGTCGTCGGCAAGCTGATCAAGCGCCGCATCCTTGCTTTCACCGCCAAATTCCCTGACGCGATTGAGCTGCTGGTGCGCGGCCTGCGCTCGGGCCTGCCGATCTCGGAGACGATGCAGGTCGTCGGCGCCGAGGTGCCGGGACCGGTCGGGGAAGAATTCCGCGCTGTGTCCGACAAGATGAAGATCGGTCGCACGATGGACGCGGCGTTGCAGGACACCGCCGACCGGCTCGGGACGCCCGAGTTCCAGTTCTTCGTCATCACCATCTCGATCCAGCGCGAGACCGGCGGCAATCTCGCCGAGACGCTGCAAAATCTCGCCACGGTGCTGCGCCAGCGCGGGCAGATGAAGCTGAAGATCAAGGCGATGTCGTCCGAGTCCAAGGCATCGGCGTATATCGTCGGTGCGCTGCCGTTCATCGTGTTCGGCCTGATCTACGTGATCAACACGCCGTATATGCTCAACTTCTTCAGCGACCCGCGACTGATGATCGCAGGCGGCGGCGGTATGATCTGGATGGGCATTGGCGCCTTCATCATGTCCAAGATGGTGAGCTTCGAGATCTGACATGGCTGCACATCCCACCTTCTTCGGCATCGACGTGGCCTGGGCCGCGACCCTGTTGTCCGGCATCGCGGCGGCAGCGGTGTTCGTCGCGATCTACGCGGCGGTGGGCGTGCGCGACCCGATGAGCAAGCGCGTGCGCGCGCTCAACGATCGACGCGAGCAGCTCAAGGCGGGCATCACCGCCTCCACCAGCAAACGCCGGGCCAAGCTGGTGCAGAAGAACGAGGCCGCCGATCGGATGCGCGCCTTCCTGTCGTCGCTGCGCGTGCTGCAGGACGAGCAGCTCAAGGTGGCGCAGCACAAGCTGATGCAGGCCGGCATCCGCAAGAAGGAGTGGGCCGTCGCGGTTATCTTCGGGCGCATGGTGCTGCCGATCGTCTTCGGCGGGCTGATGATCGTCTACGTCTACCTGCTCGACTCCTTCCCCGACTGGACGCCACTCAAGCGCTACGGTCTGGTCGCCTCGACGCTGGTGCTCGCCTACAAGGCGCCTGATCTCTATCTCAAGAACAAGATCAACAAGCGCAGCGACGCGATCCGCAAGGGGCTGCCCGACGCGCTTGATCTGCTGGTGATTTGCGCCGAGGCCGGTCTCACCGTCGACGCCGCCTTTCACCGCGTCTCGCGCGAGCTGGGCAAGGCTTATGCCGAGCTCGGCGAGGAGTTCGCGCTGACTGCGATCGAGCTGGGCTTCCTCACCGATCGCCGCCAGGCGTTCGAAAATTTGGCGATGCGGGTCGACCTTGATGCGGTGCGCGGCGTCGTGACGACGATGATCCAGACCGAGAAATACGGCACGCCCCTCGCCAGCGCGCTGCGCGTGCTCTCGGCCGAGTTCCGCAACGAGCGAATGATGCGCGCGGAGGAGAAAGCCGCGCGACTGCCCGCGATCATGACGGTGCCGCTGATCCTCTTCATCCTGCCGGTGTTGTTCGTCGTCATTCTCGGCCCGGCAGCCTGCTCGCTCAACGACTCCTTCATCAACGCCAAGTGACCCGACGCGGGTGTCGCCGCCTGCTTGATCGCGCCGGAACACCGCGTCCACGCTGCTCGTTGCTATGACGTTATGGGCACTCGTGCCCGGCGGCAGGGAGGATGCGATGCTGTTCACGACGTCGACGCAATATGTGGCGCTCGCCATCGCGCTGATCGCCGGCTGGCTGTTCGGCCTGGCGAGCCATCCGGGCGGGCGCAAGTGGAAGACGCGCTACATCGCAGAGCGCGACGCCCATGCGGTGACGAACAAGCGCGTGGCGGAGCTAGAGCGCGATCACGGCCGCCTTGCCGAGCTGGAACGCGACAACGCGCGGATCGCCGAGCTCGAGCGCGAGAATGCGCGAATCGCCGAACTCGAACGCGAGAACCAGCGCCTACGCGCCGCGCCGCCGGTGGTGGAGGAGCGTATCGTACGCGATGAGCGGCCGATCCTGGGCGACCCACCGAGCTACGACGAACGCGTGGTCCGCGACGAGCGTACGTTCCGCGACGAGGGCGTGGTGCCGCGCTCTGCTGCCGCGCCGGCGCACCCGACAGATCGCCGCATCGTCTGACGATGTGAGGCAGTGACCGATCGACGCTCGACCGTCATCCCGGCGTGCGCCGCGATCCATGCTGGCGCAAAAGCAACGACGTTCGACGTACGCGGCGCAATGGGCCCTGGCACCAGGCCGGATGACGTGAGAGGTTGACCGCTCCCCCAGGACGACCTCTTCCTCGCGGTACATCTCGCCCGGTCGAAGAGGACCTCAGCGCGCCGCCAGCGCCGCCTGTGCCGCCGCCAGCCGCGCGATCGGCACGCGGTACGGCGACGCCGAGACATAATCCAACCCGACCTGCTCGCAGAAGGCGATCGACGCCGGATCACCGCCATGCTCGCCGCAAATGCCGAGCTTGATCCCCGGCCGCGTCGCACGCCCGCGCTCGGCCGCCAGTGCGACCAGCTCGCCGACGCCCTCGACGTCGAGGCTGACGAACGGGTCACGCGCATAGATACCCTGCTCGACATAGGCGCCGAGGAAGCGCGCCGCGTCATCGCGGCTCACCCCCAGCGTCGTCTGGGTCAGGTCGTTGGTACCGAACGAGAAGAATTCGCCGCTCGCGGCGATCTCGCCGGCCTTGAGCGCGGCACGCGGCAGTTCGATCATCGTGCCGACCAGATAGTCCACCCGCCGCCCGCGCTCGGCGAACACCGCCTCGGCGGCGCGGTCGACCACCGCCTTCATGAGATCGAGTTCGCGCTTGGTCGCGACGAGCGGGATCATCACCTCGGGGATCGGCGCCTCGCCGCTCCTCCCGGCGACGTCGAGCGCGGCCTCGAAGATGGCGCGCGCCTGAGTCTCGTAGATCTCCGGATACGTTACCCCCAGCCGGCAGCCGCGATGACCCAGCATCGGGTTGAACTCGTGCAGCTCGGCGGCGCGGCGGCGCAGTATGTCGACCGCCACCCCCGCCGCTTCGGCGAGCTCGGCGAACTCCTTTTCCTCATGCGGCAGGAACTCGTGGAGCGGCGGGTCGAGCAGTCGCACCGTCACCGGCAAGCCCGCCATGACCTCGAAGATCGCGGTGAAGTCGGCGCGTTGCGCGGGCAGCAACTTCGCCAGCGCGGCGCGGCGGCCACGCTCGTCGCTCGCCAGGATCATCTGCCGCACCGCGGTGATGCGGTCGCTCTCGAAGAACATATGTTCGGTGCGGCACAGTCCCACGCCCTCGGCGCCGAAGTCGCGGGCGGTGCGGCAGTCCGCCGGCGTCTCGGCGTTGGCGCGCACCTTGAGGCGGCGCACCGCATCCGCCCATGCCATCAGCGTGCCGAAATCGCCCGCGAGCTCGGGCTGGAGCGTTGGCACCTCACCCGCCATCACCTCGCCGGTGGCGCCGTCGATCGTCAGCACGTCGCCCTCGCGCAGCTCGCGCCCGCCGACCCGCGCCACCTTCGCCCGCGCGTCGATAGAGAGCGCGCCCGCACCCGAGACGCACGGCCGCCCCATCCCACGTGCCACCACCGCGGCGTGGCTGGTCATCCCGCCGCGCGCGGTGAGGATGCCCTTGGCGGCGTGCATCCCATGAATGTCCTCCGGGCTGGTCTCGGTGCGCAGCAGGATCACCGCGCGCCCGTCGGCGGCCCAGCGCTCGGCGGTGTCGGCGTCGAACACCGCCGCGCCCGAGGCGGCACCCGGCGACGCGGGCAGCCCCTTGGTCAGCACATCGCGCACCGCCGCGGGATCGAGTGTCGGGTGGAGCAACTGGTCGAGTGCGGAGGGGTCGACGCGCGCGATCGCCTCCTCACGCGTGATCAGCCCCTCCTCCGCCATGTCGACCGCAATCTTGAGCGCGGCCTTGGCGGTGCGCTTGCCCGAGCGCGTCTGGAGCATCCATAGCACGCCCTGCTGCACCGTGAACTCGATGTCCTGCATATCGCGGTAATGCGTCTCGAGCGTGTCGAAGACGCGCGCCAGCTCGGCATACACGTCGGGCAGCGCCTCCTCCATCGACAGCGGCCGCGCCCCCGCCCGCTCCCGCGCCGCGCGGGTGAGATATTGCGGCGTGCGGATGCCCGCCACCACGTCCTCGCCCTGCGCGTTGATGAGGAACTCGCCGTAATAAGCGCGCTCGCCGGTCGAAGGGTCGCGCGTGAAGGCGACGCCGGTGGCGCTGGTGTCGCCCATGTTGCCGAACACCATCGCCTGGACGTTCACCGCGGTGCCCCAGTCGCCCGGTATGTGGTTGAGCCGGCGGTACACCTTGGCACGCTCCGACTGCCATGAGCCGAACACCGCGCCCACCGCGCCCCACAATTGATCGTGGACGTCCTGCGGGAACGCCCTGCCCCAGAGCTGCTCGACCAGCTGCTTATATTCGGCGACCAGCCCGCGCAGGTCGTCCGCCGACAGCTCGGTATCGAGCGTGTAGCCGCGGTCCTCCTTGGCGATCTCCAGCGCCTCCTCGAAGGCGCCATGGTCGAGCTCGAGCACCACGTCGGCGTACATCTGGATGAAGCGGCGGTAGCTGTCCCAGGCGAAGCGTGCGTCGCCGCTCGCCGCCGCCAGCCCCTCGACGGTGGCGTCGTTGAGCCCGAGGTTGAGGACGGTGTCCATCATCCCCGGCATCGACACGCGCGCGCCCGAGCGCACCGAGACGAGCAACGGGTTAGCCGCGTCGCCGAAATGCTTGCCGGTGATGCCCTCGATATGCGCGATCCCGGCGGCCACCTCGGCGCGCAGCGACTCGGGAAAGCGTTCGCCCTTCTCATAGTAGCGCGCGCACATCGCAGTGGAGATGGTGAAGCCCGGCGGCACCGGCAGGCCGATCGAGGCCATCTCGGCGAGGTTGGCGCCCTTGCCGCCAAGCAGGTTCCGGTCGCCCGCCTTGCCCTCCGACACCCCCCCGCCGAAGCGATAGACGTACTGGTCGGTCATGCTTCCAAGTCCTTGTTTCGACGAGGGCGGGCGCGCGAATGTTGAGAAAGTTGAGAGCCGGGCGCGGTGTCTCTCAACCTTCGATCTTGGCGAAATCGGCGACCGTATGGACCGCGGCGCGGACGCGCGCGAGCAGCGCCAGCCGCGCGTCGCGCTTGGCCCGGTCAGGGTCGTTGACGGTCACATGGTCAAAGAAGGCGTCGATCGGGGCGCGGAGCGTCGCGAGCGCGGCCATCGCGCCCTCGAAGTCCTCGCGCGCGACCGCGGCGGCGGCGGCGGGCTCGGCCGAGTCGAGCGCGACGACGAGCGCGGCTTCGTCCTTTTCCGGCGTGTAGGACAGGGGTTGGTGCCGCTGCGCCGGTGCGGTGTCGGTGATGCCTTCCTTCTTGAGGATGTTGGCGGCGCGCTTGTAGCCCGCGAGAAGGTTGGCGCCATCCTCGGTGTCGACGAACGACTGGAGCGCACGCACCCGTGCGAGCAGGCAGACGAGATCGTCCTCGCCGCCGAGCGCGAACACCGCGTCGATGAGGTCATGGCGCACGCCGGCCTCGCGCTGCTGCACCTTGAGGCGGTCGGCGAAGAAGGCGAAGAGAATACGACTGTCAGTTGTACCTTGCTCAACGAACGCGGCCGCATCCTCGTTCGCCGCCTGAGTAGCGGAAATAACCAACTGGTTGAATGTCTCACGATTGATCAAGCGGCGGCTTATCGCCTCGTAATCAGATATAATCGGCCACATCCGTTCAAGTGGACTCCGCTGCAACCGGAAGTGAACATCGGAGCACGCGTGAAAGAGGACAGGCAACAATTCTAGACGAAGCTCATTGTGTATTACTAACCGAATGATGCCCAAAGCGGCTCGGCGAAGTGCATACGGGTCTTTCGAACCGGTCGGTCGCTCATCGATTGCAAAGAAGGTCGCAAGCGTGTCCAGCTTGTCGGCGAGGCTCACCGCGATCGTCACCGGCGCGGTCGGCACTTCATCCCCTTGCCCCACCGGCTTGTAATGGTCACGCACCGCCTCGGCCACCGCGGCCGGCTCGCCCTGCGCCGCAGCGTAATAGCCGCCCATCAACCCCTGCAGCTCGGGGAACTCGCCTACCATGCCGGTGACGAGGTCGGCCTTGGCGAGCTTGGCGGCGCGATACGCCTGATCCGCCAACTCCGCGTCACCCCGGCGCAGGCCGGGGTCCAGTCGCACCCGTTCCGTAGCGGCGCCCCGGCCTTCGCCGGGGTGACGGGAGGACGTGGAAGCGGCATCGCCCGAGCCGCCGACAATGCCCTCTTCCACCAGCCAGCGCGCCAGCTTGGCGACGCGCTCCACCTTGTCCGCAACCGTGCCCAGCTTCTCGTGGAACACGATCTTGCCGAGCTTCTCTGCCTGCTGCTCGAGCGGCACCTTGAGATCGGTCTCGTAGAAGAAGCGCGCGTCGCTCAGCCGCGCCGCGAGCACCTTGCGGTTGCCGTCGACGATCCGCGCGCCGCCGTCGCTCGCGGCGATGTTGGCGGTGCACACGAACGCGTTCGCGAGCCGCCCGTCAGCGTCGCGGCAGACGAAATACTTCTGGTTCACGCGCGCGGTGAGCTGGATGACCTCGGGCGGCACGTCGAGGAAGGCGGGGTCGAAGCGGCCGAGCAGCGGCACCGGCCATTCGGTCAGCCCGGCATTCTCGGCCACCAGCCCCTCGTCCTCGACCAGCACCAGCCCGGCCTCGGCGGCGAGCGCGGCGGCGCGCTCGCGGATCAGCGCGGCGCGTTCGTCCTGGTCGACGATGACGTGGCAGGCGCGCAGCTTCTCGACATAGTCCGCCGCCGAGCCGATCGTGATCGCGCCGGGATGGTGGAAGCGGTGGCCGAGCGTCGCCGCGCCGCTCTCCACGCCCGCGACGCTCACCGGCACGAGCTGCTCGCCGAACAGCGCGACGATGCCGTGGAGCGGGCGGACCCAGCGCAGGCTCTCGGTCGAGCGCGACTCCGCGCCCCAGCGCATCGACTTGGGCCAGGGGAAGGCGCGGATCACCGCAGCGACCGCCTCGGCGAGCACGTCGGGCGTGGCGCGGCCGGGCTTCTCGCTCACCGCGTAGAGCACGCCGTCGCGCTCGGTGAGCTGCTCGCGGGTGAGCCCGGTCTTGCGCAGGAAGCCCTCGAGCGCCTGCGGCGGCGCGGACGCGCGCGGGCCCTTGATCTCCTCCGACACTGCGGCGGTCGCCTCGGGCAGCCCGCGCGCGATCAGCGCGAGCCGGCGCGGCGTGGCGTAGGTGACGGTCTCTACCGCGGCGAGCCCGGCGCGTGCGAGCTCGGCAGCGAACAGGCGGGCGAGATCCTCGCGCGCCTTGGCCTGCATGCGGGCGGGGATCTCCTCCGAGCGGAGTTCGAGCAGGAAGTCGGTCATGTGGTTCACGCCGCCCACCCGTTCTTCTCCATCCACGCCCCGCAGGCGCCCTTCGCCAGGTCGCGCACGCGGCCGATATACGCCTGGCGCTCCGCCACCGAGATCACGCCGCGCGCCTGGAGCAGGTTGAACGTGTGGCTCGCCTTGATCGCCTGCTCATAGGCCGGGATCGGCAGCCCCGCGACGAGGCTGTTCTCGCACTCGGCCGCGGCCTTGCGGAAGGCGTCGAACAGCGCGTCGGTGTCCGCCACCTCGAAGTTCCACGCGCTCATCTGGCGCTCGTTCTCGAGGAAGACGTCGCCATAACTCACGCCCGCATCGTTGAAGCGCAGGTCGTAGACGTTGTCGACGTCCTGGATGTACATCGCCAGCCGTTCGAGCCCGTAGGTCAGCTCGCCCGCCACCGGCTTCATGTCGAAGCCGCCCATCTGCTGGAAATAGGTGAACTGGGTCACCTCCATCCCGTCGCACCACACCTCCCAGCCGAGCCCCCAGGCGCCCAGCGTCGGGCTCTCCCAATCGTCCTCGACGAAGCGGATGTCGTGGACGCCCATGTCGACCCCGATCGCGGCGAGGCTGCCGAGATACAGCTCCTGCAGGTCGGGCGGGCTCGGCTTCAGGATCACCTGATATTGGTAGTAATGCTGCAGCCGGTTGGGGTTCTCGCCGTAGCGGCCGTCGGTGGGCCGGCGGCACGGCTGGACGAAGGCGGCGTTCCACGTATCGGGCCCGAGCGCCCGCAGCGTGGTGGCGGGGTGAAAGGTGCCCGCGCCCATCTCCATGTCATAGGGCTGGAGGATCACGCAGCCGCGCTCCGACCAATATTGGTGGAGCCGCAGGATCATCGCCTGGAAGCTGAGCGGGCGGTTGGCGCTGGTGTCGGTCACCGCGGCGCTGTGGCCGAAGCCCGGCGCGGAATCAAGCGAGTGGCGCGTCGGCGTGGTGGCGCAGCCGCGTCGGTTACCGCACCTGACCGCAGATAGCTGATAGTGTTGCCTTTGTTTTATCTCGATAACTTATGACTGACCGCTGAGCATCGAAGAGCGAGACAAGTTGAGTCGGCTGCTGTTCAGCAATCTTCTGCTATCGCGCATCTTTCCCTATCATAAAAAGGAGCGCTACTCATGGCCTATCCTTTTCTTTTTGCTGCCCTTCTTCTCGCCGAACCGGTGAACCCGGTGCTCTCGCCTTTGCCTCAGCCGGCCGAGACGAGCGCGCGCGCGTCACGCGCGCTACCGGCGTGTCGACCGCTCGGCCTTGCGCAGGGCGTGACGCCGGCCACCTCGGTGCTGGCCACCCGCGCCAACGTGATCCAGGCGGACATCGTCACCGCACGCAAGATGCAGCGGCTAACGCAACAACAGGCCGATGCGTTGTGGCAGGAGACGGATCAGGTCCGCGCGCGCGTCGCGGGCAAGGCGCGGCTGCCGGTCGGGACGCGGGCAGAGGCGGCGCGTGCGCTCGACTCGGTCGCGGCGCGGCTCTGCCACGGCTGATGCGCGCGCGCCTTGCGACGCGCCGCACGGGCAGCGATAGCGCCCCCTTTCCTTCGTCGGGACGCCGCCGCATGACCGCTGCCATGAAGATCGCCCTCTCCGCCGTTGCGCTGTTCCTCGCGCTTCCCGCCTGCGCGCAGCGAGTGCCCGCCCCCGCCGCGGCGGGCGAAGCCGATCCCGCTCTGTGGGTGGTGAAGGACAAGGACACGACGATCTACCTCTTCGGTACGATCCACGTGCTGAAGCCCGGCCTCTCCTGGTTCGACGAGGGCGTGAAGAAGGCGTTCGACCAGTCGCAGACGCTGGTGCTCGAGATGGTCGAGCCGGACGCGGCGACGTCGCAGCGGATCGTCGCCGCCAAGGCGTTCGCGCCGGCGGGCAGCGTGCTGACGACACAGCTGCCGCCCAACTACCGCCCCGCCTTCGCCAAGGCGATGAGCGAGGGCGGCATCACCGCGGCGGCCTATGATCGGATGCGGCCCTGGTTCGCGGCGGTGACGCTGTCGCTGCTGCCGATGCAGAAGCTCGGCTACCAGGCCGCCAATGGCCCCGAGACGGTGCTGACCCAGGCGGCACGCGCCGCGGGCAAGCAGGTGGTGGGTCTGGAGACGTTCGAGGGGCAGCTCGGCATCTTCGACACCTTGTCGCCGCCCGCGCAGCTCCAGCTGCTGGAGAGCACGCTGGACGAGCTGCCCACCGCCGAGCGCACCTTCGACACGTTGGTCAGCGCCTGGTCGCACGGTGACCCCGACGGCGTGGCGCAAGAGATGAACGAATCGCTGAAGGACTCTCCCGAGGTCGCCAAGGCGCTGCTGGTCGACCGCAACAAGCGGTGGGCAGCGTGGATTGCGGAGCGGATGAAGCAGCCCGGCACCGTCTTCGTCGCGGTCGGCGCTGGGCATCTGGCGGGCGCGCAGAGCGTCCAGGCGCAGCTCGGCGCGTACCGCCTCAAGGCGGTGCGTGTGAACTACTGATTGCGTTTCGGGCGCGTCGCGGCTAAGCGCGCGCACTTCTCGTCATGGTCATCCCTGGAGGCGTGGCGGGAGCATATCAGTCATTCCACGTTTCGGAGCACCCACATGAGCGATACCATCACGCTCGCGGCCGAGACGCGTGACCGGGTTGGCAAGGGAGCCTCCCGCTCACTGCGTCGCGAAGGCCGCGTCCCCGCCGTGATCTACGGCCAGAACCAGGCGCCGTCGGCGATTCACCTGGAGGAGAAGGCGCTGGTCAAGGCATTGATGACCGGCCACTTCATGAACTCGGTGATCATGGTCGACGGGCAGCGCACGCTGGCCAAGGACGTCGCCTTCCACCCGGTGACCGACCGCCCGACGCACGTCGACTTCTTCCGCATCGCCGCCGACGCGACCGTCACCGTCGCGGTGCCGGTGGTGTTCGTCGACGAAGAGGAATCGCCCGGCCTGAAGAAGGGCGGCGTGCTCAACGTCGTGCGCCACGAGCTCGAGCTGGTGGTCGACGCGGGCAACATCCCGAGCGAGATCAACGTCTCGGTCGCGGGCAAGGACGTCGGCGATTCGATCCATATCAGCGAAGTGTCGCTGCCCGCCGGCGCGCATCCCGCGATCGAAGACCGCGACTTCACCGTGGCGACGCTGGTTGCGCCGTCGGCGCTGAAGTCGGTTGGCGCGGGCGACGAGGACGCTGGCGAGGGTTCGGCCGAGGGCTGACCGTCGCGCTCCGCGTGAGCCGTTCGGGGGGCAGGGCAGCGGCGACGCTCCCCTGCCCCTTTCGCTTTCGTGAAGGTGTCGCCACCGTCGCCCACGCCCGTCATGCCGGGCTTGATCCGGCATCCATGGCGCCACCAGCGAACCGGCCTCGGTGCTTTCGGCGGCGTGGCTCCCGGCTCAGGGCCGGGATGACGGTCGGTGAGGCGCGGCCTCCCGCTCGTTCACCTCATCAGGAGACCAACATCGTGCAACTCTGGGTCGGCCTGGGAAATCCCGGCGCGCAATATGCAATGCACCGGCACAACGTCGGCTTCATGGCGGTCGACTCGATCGCCGAGGTCCACGGCTTCGCGTCGCCGGCCAAGAAGTTCCAAGGCTGGCTCCAGGAGGGGCGCGTCGACGGCGTCAAGGTGCTGCTGCTCAAGCCCGCCACCTTCATGAACGACAGCGGCCGCTCGGTCGGCGAGGCGCTGCGCTTCTACAAGCTCGGCGTCGAGGCGCTGACCGTGTTCCACGACGAGCTCGACCTCGCGCCGATGAAGGTGAAAGTAAAGCAGGGCGGCGGCACCGCGGGGCACAATGGCCTGCGCTCGATCGACCAGCATCTCGGGCCAGACTTCCGTCGCGTGCGGATCGGGATCGGCCATCCCGGCCACAAGGATCGCGTCACCGGTCACGTGCTCGGCAACTACGCCAAGAGCGAGATCGACCCGCTCAGCGACCTGCTCGGCGCGATCGCGGCGGAGGCGGGCTGGCTGGCCAAGGGCGACGACGTGCGCTTCATGAACGACGTCGCGCTGCGGCTGGGCGCTTAGGCGGACGTCGCGAGCGCACCACATCCTTCCCATTCCGGGAAGGGTTTGTCCCCGTCGCTCGCCTTCGGCTAAGCGCTCGCCCGATCTCGAAGGACCCATCATGCCGCTCCGCCAGCTCTTCCCCACGCATTTCTACGAGGCGCGGCTCGACCAGCCCGCGCTGCTCGCCGAGCTGGCCGACTCCTGCCTCGCGCTCGCCACGGACGACATCGCCGGCAAGCGCTGGTCCAAGGCGCACGGCTATCGCGGCTACACGAGCTATGCCTCGCTCGACGATCTGCCCCAGCGCGACCCCGCCTTCGCCGGCCTCAAGCGCCTGCTCGATCGCCACGTCGCGTCCTTCGCCGCCGAAGCCGGCCTCGACCTCGGCGGGCGCAAGCTCAGGCTCGACAGCCTGTGGGTCAACGTGATGAAGCCGGGCGGCACCCATTCGGGCCATCTTCATCCGCACAGCGCCATCTCGGGCACCTTCTATGTCGCGGTGCCGCCCGGGTCCGGCGCGCTGAAGCTCGAGGACCCGCGGCTGCCGATGCTGATGGCGGCGCCGCCGCGCGACGGCACCTTCGTCTATGCCGAGCCGGCGCCGGGCACGTTGTTCCTGTGGGAGAGCTGGCTGCGCCACGAGGTGATGCCCAGCACCGCCAAGGCCGACCGCATCAGCGTGAGCTTCAATTACCGCTGGTAGCGTCTGCCGGGAAGTCGGCGCCGAGCGCGGCGTCGCGCTGCGCCTCGATCTCGGCGACGCGCGCGCGCAGCCGCTCGGTCACCGCGTCAAAGCCCCATTTGCCGAGCACGAGATGCCGCGGCGGCGTGTCGCGCTCGACCGCCGCGATCATCGCCTCGGCCGCGCGCACCGGATCACCGGGCTGGTTGCCCGAGACACCCTTGGTGGACGCCATCCGCGCGCCCGCGGTTTCGGCATAATCAGCGATCGTGCTCGGCGTCTGGCGCAGCGAGCGGCCGGCCCAGTCGGTGCGGAACGGGCCCGGCTCGACGCAGGTGACCGCAATGCCGAGCGGCGCCACCTCGGCGGCGAGCGAGTCGGAGAAGCCCTCCACCGCGTGCTTCGACGCGGCATAATAGCCCGAGGACGGGAAGCCGACGAGCCCCGCGACCGAGGTGATGTTGACGATCGCACCGGCGCGGCGCTCCCGCATCCCGGGCAGCACCGCGCGGGTCAGCGCGAACAGGCCGAAGACGTTGGCGTCGAATTGCGCGCGGATTTCGTGATCCTCGCCCTCCTCGATGCTCGACTGATAGCCGTAGCCCGCGTTGTTGACGAGCACGTCGATCCGACCGAAGCGCTCGGTCGCCGCGGCCACCGCGCTGTCGATCTGCGCCTGATCGACCACGTCGAGCGACAGCGCGAGCGCGCGGTCGCCGAACTGCTCGACGAGATCGGCGACGCGGTCCGAGTCGCGCGCGGTCACCACGGCGCGCCAGCCCCGCTCCAGCACCAGCCGCGCGAGCTCGCGACCGAAGCCGGTGGAGCAGCCGGTGATGAACCATACGGGGTCGTTGACGAGCGCCATGTCGCGTCTATCCTGCCGTGATAGGGAGAAAAGCGCCGAACGTCCCGGCTGCGGCACCGTTCCCACTGGCATTTTTGCGCTATCGCGCCCATGTGCGCAGTCCTCATGGACTTTCCGAATCTTCCTGCCGCGCTGGGCAGCGCGCTCGCCGCGCGTGGCTATACCGCGCTCACTCCCGTCCAGTCCGAGGTGACGGCCGAGGCCGCGCACGGCCGCGACCTCCTCGTCTCCGCGCAGACCGGCTCGGGCAAGACCGTTGCCTTCGGCCTCGCCATGGCCGAGCAGCTTCTCGGCGAGGACGGTGCGCTGCCCCCCGCCGCGGCGCCGCTGGCCCTGGCGATCGCGCCGACGCGCGAGCTCGCGCTCCAGGTCGCCAAGGAGCTGGCGTGGCTTTACGCCGACGCGCGCATCGCCACCTGCGTCGGCGGCATGGACGCCAGCCGCGAGCGCCGCGCGCTCAACCATGGCGCGCATATCGTCGTCGGCACGCCGGGCCGGTTGCGCGACCATGCCGAGCGCGGCGCGCTCAAGCTCGGCCAACTCCGCGTCGCGATCCTCGATGAGGCCGACGAGATGCTCGACATGGGCTTCCGCGACGATCTCGAGGCGCTGCTCGACCAGACTCCGACCGAGCGCCGCACCCTGCTCTTCTCCGCGACGCTGCCGCGCCCGATCGTCCAGCTCGCCAAGACCTATCAGCGCGACGCGCTGCGCATCTCCACCGTCAGCGAGCAGCGCGGCCACGGCGACATTGCCTATCGCGCCGTCACCGTCTCGCCCGCGGACATCGAGCATGCGGTGATCAACCTGCTGCGCTTCTACGAGGCGGAGACCGCGATGCTGTTCTGCGCCACGCGCGACAACGTTCGCCACCTTCACGCCGGGCTGGTCGAGCGCGGCTTCGCCGCCGTGGCGCTGTCGGGCGAGCATTCGCAGAACGAGCGCAACCAGGCGCTGCAGGCGCTGCGCGACCGCCGCGCGCGCGTCTGCGTGGCGACCGACGTGGCGGCGCGCGGGATCGACCTGCCGACGCTCAGCCTGGTCATCCACGTCGAGATGCCGCGCGATGCCGAGGTGCTTCAACACCGCTCGGGTCGCACCGGCCGCGCGGGCAAGAAGGGCACCGCTGTGCTGATCGTGCCTTATCCGCGGCGGCGCCGCGTCGAGATGATGCTGCGCGGCGCGCGCATCGCGACCGAATGGGGCGAGGTGCCGAGCGCCGAGGAGATCCGCGCCAAGGATCGCGAGCGCCTGCTCGAGACCCTGCTCGCACCGGTCGAGTTCGACGACGACGACCGCGCGCTCGCCGCCGAGCTGCTGGCGCAGCGCTCGCCCGAGGACATCGCCGCCGCGCTGGTAGCGGCGCAGCGTGCCGCGTTGCCCGCGCCCGAGGAGCTGACCGGCCAGGCGCCGAGCGAGAGCGCGCAGAAGGGGCATCGCGACGGCTTCGACGACGTGGTGTGGTTCCGCATGAACATCGGCCGGCGCCAGAACGCCGACCCGCGCTGGGTGCTGCCGCTGCTGTGCCGCCGCGGTCACGTGACGAAGAGCGAGATCGGCGCGATCCGGATCGGGCCGATGGAGACTCAGTTCCAGGTGCCGCGCGCGCTGGCCGCGCGCTTCGCCGCGGCGGTGCGTGCGTCCGCGAACAGCGACGGCGAGGACGAGAACGGCGTCCGCATCGAGCCGATGGACGGCGCGGCGCCGCCGCGCGCGGCGCGCGTGCCGCAGCGCCGGCCGGGCGGCGGTGCGTCTGGGCCGAGGGGCCCGCGGCGGCGGTGAGGCGCGCGCAGCGGCGGTGAGTCGGTAGGCGCGCGAAGGAGAGGCTGCCACCCGCTCTACCTGTCGGCCCGGCGAAGGCCGGGGTCCAGCTGGGAAAGCCCATGTGAAGCTCACCAGCGTCCCCCACCTGGGCCCCGGCCTCCGCCGGGGCGACGGGAGGATGGGGAGACGCTCAGCCCTACCAGTGACGCGCCCTGCTTTGCCGCCTACACGCGACGCCTTCACCACCGAGGCGCCACCATGACCCTCCTCCGCGTGCTGGCGCTCGCGCTCGCCGCCGCTCCCACGCTGGCCCAGACCGCGCCCTCAGGGATCTTCGCCAGCGCGTTCGTCGACCCCGCCCCGCCCTATCCGCAGGCGCATGCCTCGACGATCGTCCAGCTCGCCGACGGCGCGCTCGCCGCGGCGTGGTTCGGCGGCAGCGGCGAGGGCCGCGGCGACGTCCGCATCTGGTTCGCGCGCCGCACCGCCGCGGGCTGGGAGAAGCCGCGCGCGGTCGCCGCCGGGAACGGCCAGCCGACGTGGAATCCAGTGCTGTTCCAGCCGCCGGGCGCGCCGCTCCAGCTCTTCTACAAGGTCGGACCGAACCCGCGTGACTGGTGGGGCATGGTGATCGAGTCGCGCGACGGCGGACGCCATTGGAGCGCGCCGCGCCGCCTGCCCGCCGGCGTGCTCGGGCCGATCAAGAACAAGCCGGTCGTGGCGCGTGATGGCGCGTGGCTGGCGCCGTCAAGCCGCGAGGTCGGCAGCGCCGCGCACAACCGCTGGTACGCGCTGGTCGAGCGCTCGACCGACCGCGGCCGGACGTGGCACGTGTTGCCCGCGATCGCCTCGCCGCGCGGGCTCGAGGCGATCCAGCCGAGCCTGCTGACGCTGCGCGACGGACGTATGATGGCGGTGGCGCGGACACGGCAGGGCGTGATGGCGGCGAGCTGGTCGCGCGACGCGGGGCGGCACTGGTCAGCGCTGACCGCGCTTGCGCTTCCCAATCCCAACGCGGGCACCGACGCGGTCACGCTCGCCGACGGACGCCTGCTGCTGGTCTACAACGACAGTACCAACCGGCCCGGCAGCGACACGGGGCCACGTTGGCCGCTCGCGGTGGCGCTGTCCGATGACGGAGTGCGCTGGCGCAAGGTGCTGACGCTGGAGGATCGGCCGCGACCGGACGGCTATGCGTACCCGGCGGTGATCCAGGCCCGCGACGGCGTGGTACACGTGACCTACAGCTGGAACCGCGAGCGCATCCGCCACGTCACGATCGACGTGCGACGGCTGCGGTAAGCGCGGTTCGACGGCGTTGGTGACAATCACCGCGTTGTCACCGCACGGAGAACGTCGCAACACCAGCGTTACGCTATCCCGCGTCGTCATCCAGGCCTTGAGCCGGGATCCGTTCCTCCGCGAGAGCAACGCTGGCACGTGCTCGCGGCACGATGGATCCCGGGTCAAGCCCGGGATGACGGCGTCGGGTTGCGCCACGGGTTCACGAGTCAGCCACGTATGAAAACGTGCCCGCTGCGTCCGGATTGCCGCTCACCCCGACGCGCTCACCGCCGCCTCCGGCAACGTGATCCCCGGCCCCTCCTCCGCCGGCGCGCCCGGCGCGATCCAGGCGGCATGGGCGTGCGCGCTCGCCACCGTCTCCCAGCCGCGGTCGTCGGGCCAGGAGCGCACGCGCACCAGCTGGCGCGCGCTCGCACGATCAGGCTCCATCATCACCCAGGCGAGCGGGCGCTCGGGTGTGGCGCCCGCGCCGGCCGCGGCCATCGCTGCGCGCACGCGGTCGGCGCTCTCGACCGGCAGATACTGCCACACCACCGAATGGAGCAGCACGCGCGTGACGCCGGCCGCCTGCAGCTCGGCCAGTCGCGCCTCGATCCAGTCGGCGGCGTCGGCGCGGTCGAGCGCGACGCCGTGTTCGCGCACCATCGCCACCGCCGCGCGCAGCCGCTCGAGCCGCTCCGGCGCCTCCGGCCACACGTAAGACTCGAGCCGACGCGCCTGCGCCGCGTCACGCACGTCGAGCGGGGCGACATCACAGCCGCGCGTCGCGACGATGTCGAGCGCGAGCGATTCGGGCGGGTTGCCGCGCCACTCGGGGCGGAGCGTCAGCGGCGCTTCGGCGGGCCCGATCACCGTCCCGCCGAGATCGAAGCGGTAGCGATCGATCAGCAGATTGAGCCCCGCGCTCGCGCCGATCTCCAGCGTTTCCACGCGCGGTCCGAACCGCCGCGCCACCGCGATCAGCCCCACCATCAGCGCCGCGGCGCGCCCGGGCTCGTTGGTCTGCGGGGGCCCGTCGAGATAAGGCAGCAGCCGCGCTGCGTGATGGTCGAAGGTTGCGGCGAGCACCGCGGCGATCGCGTCGGGCACGGCCACCATGCCCGCGAACACCGCCGCCAGCGCGTCGTCGGCACGGTCGAGCACCAGTGCGTGCAGCCCGCCGATCAGCCGCAGCGGGAGGGCATCGCGCGTGGGCTCGCCCGGCCAGTCGAGCACGCGTCGGGCCACCTCACTGTCGCGCTGGAGCCGGTCGGCGATCACCTCGCACAGCCGCGCGTAGATCGGCGCGTCCATGCGCGCGCAATAAAAGGCCTGGATCCGGAACGCCTCCCGCACCGACTCGCCCATCGCCGTCACCTCCTGCCCTACCCGTTGCTCCCGCGTGGCGCCGGCCGTAAAGCCCCGCCATGTCCGAGCCCTCCGCCCCCTCCGACCCGATCGTCATCGCGGTGCCCAAGGGCCGCATCCTCGGCGAGGCGCTGCCGCTGCTCGCGCGCGCCGGCATCGTGCCCGAGCCCGCCTTCGGCGACGAGAGCAGCCGCGCGCTGCGCTTCCGCACCGCCGATCCCAGTATAGAGCTGATCCGCGTCCGCGCCTTCGACGTCGCCACCTTCGTCGCGCACGGCGCGGCGCAGCTCGGCATCGTCGGCTCGGACGTGCTCGCCGAGTTCGACTATCCCGAGCTGTACGCGCCGGTCGACCTCGACATCGGCCATTGCCGCCTGTCGGTCGCCAAACCCGCCGAGTTGGCCGCGCGCGACGATCCGCGCGGTTGGAGCCACGTCCGCGTCGCGACCAAATATCCACACGTCACCGCACAGCATTTCGCGCGCCGCGGCGTGCAGGCCGAGTGCATCAAGCTCAACGGCGCGATGGAGCTGGCGCCGACGCTGGGACTAGCCGCGCGGATCGTCGATCTCGTCTCGTCGGGGCGGACGCTCAAGGAAAACGGTCTGGTCGAGGTCGAGCCGATCATGGCGGTCTCGGCCCGACTGGTCGTCAACCGCGCCGCGATGAAGACGCGCGCGCACGTCTTCCCGCTGGTCGAGGCGTTCCGTGCCGCAGTGGGGACGATGCGGGTGGAGGCGGCGGCATGATCCGGCTCGACACGCGCGACGGCGATTTCGCCACCCGCTTCGACACACTGGTCGACGCACGCCGCGAGGCCGCGACGGACGTGGCGCGCGACGTCGCCACGATCGTGCGCAGCGTGCGCGACGAGGGCGACGCCGCGCTTCACGCCTTCACGCAGAAGCTCGATCGCCACGACCTCAACCAGACCGGCTGGCGCATCGAACGCGCCGCCTGCGCCGCGGCGTTCGCGGCACTCGAGCCGGAACTGCGGAGCGCGCTCGAGCTCGCCGCCGCGCGCATCCGCGCCTATCACGAAAAGCAGCGCCCCACCGACACCGACTTTACCGACGCCGCGGGCGTGCGGCTCGGCGCGCGCTGGCGCGCGGTGGACGCCGCCGGCATCTACGTGCCGGGCGGGCGCGCAGCCTATCCGTCGACGCTGCTGATGAACGCGATTCCTGCGCGCGTCGCCGGGGTGGAGCGGCTGGTCGTGGTGACGCCGACACCCGACGGCGCGATCAACCCGCTGGTGCTCGCCGCGGCGCATCTCGCCGGCGCGGACGAGGTGTGGCGCGTCGGCGGCGCGCAGGCGATCGCGGCGCTCGCCTATGGCACCGAGCGGATCGCGCGGGTCGACGTCGTCACCGGTCCGGGCAACGCCTGGGTCGCCGAGGCCAAGCGCCAGGTCTATGGCGTGGTCGGCATCGACATGGTGGCGGGACCCAGCGAGATCGTCGTCGTCGCCGACGGCGCCAACGATCCCGAGTGGATCGCCGCCGACCTCCTCAGCCAGGCCGAGCACGACACCACCACGCAATCGATCCTCTTCACCGACGACAGCAGCTTCGCCGAGCGCGTCGCCGCAGCCGTCGAGCGCCAGCTCACCGTGCTGCCGACCGAGGCGGTGGCGCGCGTCGCGTGGGAGGACAATGGCGCGATCGTGGTGGTGCCCGCGCTGCCGGACGCGATGCCACTGGTCGATCGCCTCGCGCCGGAGCATGTCGAGCTCGCCTGCGACGACCCGCGCGCGCTGTTCGACCGATTGCGCCACGCCGGCTCGGCCTTCCTCGGCCGGCACACGCCGGAGGCGATCGGCGACTATGTCGCGGGACCGAACCATGTGCTGCCGACGGGGCGCCGAGCGCGTTTCGCCAGCGGACTCGGCGTGACCGACTTCATGAAGCGCACCAGCTTCCTCCAGCTCGACGAGACCGCGCTCAACGAGCTGGGTCCCGCGACTATCGCGCTGGCGCGCGCGGAGGGGCTGCCGGCACATGCGCAGTCGGTGGCGCTGCGGATCCGCACCAACCGCTAAGCGTGTCGCTGGTGAGGGAGATCGGCCCTACTCTCCCCTCCCTGCAAGGGAGAGGTCGGGGGTGGGGCATCTCCTCCAGTGCCGCGCGCGCGGATCCGCCCGACCCCTGCTCTCCCCTAAGTACGGACAGTGGCTGGAGCTGCTGTAACGCCTTTTGGCCTCTCTCTGGTGCACTGAGGCTGGAACGTGCTCCGGCGAACGCCGGAGCTCAAAGCCGAAGGACCGACGCCTGTGGCTCTAGGCTCCCGGCTCCGCAGGAGCACGCCGGTCGTTCGAACCGCATGCCTTAGGCGCTACGGCGCCGGCCGTTCCGGCTGCGCCTCGGCGAGGATCACCGCGAACAGCCCCTTCTCGTCGGTCCACTCGCGGATCGGCGTCCAGCCACCGCTCCGCAGCAGGATCCGCGCGTCGCGCTCGCCATATTTATGGCTGTTCTCGGTGTGGATCGTCTCGCCCTCGCCGATGGCGAAATCGCGCCCATCGACCTCGAACGCCACGTCGCGCCGCGCTTCCAGGTGCATCTCCACGCGCGCGCGATCGTCGTTCCACAGCGCGCAGTGGCGGAACGCGTCGACCGGGATCGTGCCGCCCAGCTCGCGGTTGATCCGCTCGAGCAGGTTGAGGTTGAACGCCGCGGTGACACCCTGCGCGTCGTCATAGGCGGGCAGCAGCACATCAGATTGTTTGATCCGGTCCATCCCGATCAGCAGCATCGCCCCTTCGCCGAGCGACGCACGCATTGCGCGCAGCAGGTCTACCGCGGCGAGCGGGATCAGGTTGCCGATCGTCGAGCCGGGGAAGAAGCCGAGTTTGGGCGCGTCCGTCACCTGCGCCGGCAGCGTCAGCGGCCGGGTAAAGTCCGCCTCGAACGGCAGCACCGGCAGCCCGGGAAAGGCCTGTGCCAGCGCCTGTGACGACTCGCGCAGAAAATCGCCCGAGATGTCGATCGGCACGTACGCCGCGGGTTCCAGGCAGCGCAGCAGCGTCGGCGTCTTGGTCGAGGAGCCCGACCCGAACTCGACCACGGCGCGGCCGGCCCCCGCCAGCCGATGCAGCTCGGGACAAAGTTCGTGCAGCAGCGCGGTCTCTGTGCGGGTCGGATAATATTCCGGCAGGTCGGTGATCTGCTCGAACAGCTGCGAACCGCGATGATCATAGAACCAGCGTGCCGGGATCGCGCGCGGCCGGCGCGCGAGGCCGGCCAGCACGTCGGCGCGGAACTGCGGGTCGGCGAGGCTGGCCTGACCGTCGGCGATCTCGGGCTTGAGCATATCAGAGATCCTTCGCGAGACGGACGCCGGTGAACTGCCAGCGCTGATGGGGATAGAAGAAGTTGCGATAGCTCGCGCGGGCATGGCCCCGCGGAGTGGCGCAGCTGCCGCCGCGCAGCACGAACTGTCCGCTCATAAACTTGCCGTTATACTCGCCGACCGCACCCTCGACCGCGCGGAAGCCGGGGTAAGGGCGATAAGCCGAGCCGGTCCATTCCCACACATCTCCGAAGAAGGCGGGGCCCTCCTCCGCCGGGCGGGGCTCGACCGCTCCCGCCAGGTCGAGCTGGTTACCGGCGCGGGGATCATGCGCCGCGGCCGCCGCCTCCCACTCGAATTCGGTCGGCAGCCGCGCGCCCGCCCAGCTGGCATAGGCGTCCGCCTCGTAGAAGCTGACGTGCGTGACCGGCGCGGCGGGATCGATGGCGCGGCGCCCGTCGAGCCCGAAGCGGGTCCACACACCCTCGCGTTGCTCCCAGTAGAGCGGCGCCGCGACGCCTTCGCCGCGCACCCAGGCCCAGCCGTCGGAGAGCCACCAGCGCGGATCACGATAGCCGCCGTCGCCGATGAAGGCAGCCCATTCGCCATTGGTGACGGTGCGGTCGGCCAGCGCGTGCGGCGCCAGCAGCGCGCGATGCCGCGGCCCCTCGCAGTCGAACGCGAACCCGTCGCCGGCGTGGCCGACCTCCACCACCGCCCCGACATGTTCGATCCACGTGATCTCGCCCGGCAGCGCGACCGGCACCTTGCGCGCCGCCGGCCAGATCGCCGGCTCGAGCGGGTTCTCCGAGAAAAGGTGGAGCATGTCGGTGACGAGCAGCTCCTGGTGCTGCTCTTCGTGATGGCAGCCGAGTGCGATCAGCTCGCGCGCGGCGCCCGGCAGCGTCGCCAGTGCCGCAAGCAGCGCGGCGTCCACCGCGGCCCGATAGGTCAGCACTTCCGCCAGCGTCGGACGCGTCACC
Source organism: Sphingomonas larreae (assembly GCF_051400595.1). NCBI lineage: Bacteria > Pseudomonadati > Pseudomonadota > Alphaproteobacteria > Sphingomonadales > Sphingomonadaceae > Sphingomonas > Sphingomonas larreae. The sequence continues at coordinate 174,616 of NZ_JBLFFI010000002.1, read as the reverse complement.
ATGCCGCGCCGCCCGCGCGCGTGACGTCGCCCCTCCGCCTCGTAATAGCTGTTGAACAGGAACGGGAAGCGCTCGTCGTGCCGCTGGTAGCCGGCGACATGATCGCGCAGCACGAAGGTCTCGAAAAACCAGCTGGTGTGCGCCAGATGCCATTTCGCCGGGGAGGCGTCGTCCATCGACTGCACCGTCGCATCGGCGTCGGAGAGCGGCGCCACCAGCGCCTCGCTCAACGCGCGCACCCGGCGATAGCGCTCGGCCAGCGCGTCGCTGCCGGCCCGTGGATCGAGACGCGCTATCATCAACCAGCTCCTCGCGCCGCCCCACGCGACGCCAGCGGGATTATCCTGTGTTAACGATTTGCCCCCGCGACCCACAGAACGTCGCCACCGCGCTTTTGGTTCACCGCGCGACATGCGACAAAGAGGAGATCCGACAATCGGTTGAGGTACATGACCGCCACCGGGTTGGCATGTGGCAGCAGCGCCACCGCCGCCCGCTCGGCGCGGCGGACGATCGCGCGCGCGAGATGCAGCGAGGCCGCCGCACCGCCAGGCAGCACAAAACTTGTGAGCGGCGGCAGATCGGTGTTGAGCGCATCGATCTCGCGCTCGAGCCGCTCGACCTGGGCGGGCACCACGCGCAGGACCATTGCGGACGGCGCGTAATCGTCGCCGGGGGTGGCGAGGTCGGCGCCAAGATCGAACAAGTCGTTCTGGATGCGACGGAGCGCCGCCAGCATGTCGGCGTCAGCCATCGTCTCGGCAGCGACACCGATCGCGCTGTTCGCCTCGTCGACGTCGCCGATCGCTGCCATTCGCGCGTCGTCCTTGCGCACGCGGCTGCCGTCGACCAGCCCGGTCGTCCCCGCGTCGCCGGTGCGGGTGTAGATCTTGTTGAGCTTGACCACCGCCGCGGATCAGGTCCGCCCGGCGGCGAACAGCAGCACCACCACCACCAGCACCGCCAGCGCCTGGAAGAGGATGCGCTGCTGCATCATCCGGTTGCTCTTCAGCTGCGCGGCGGTCGGCCCGCCGCCCTCGCCGCGCGCGTTGGCGGATGCCTCCTGGAGGAAGGAGACGATGCCGCGGACCAGCGCGACCACCGTGGCGATCATCGCCGCGACGAGCAGGATGACGAGGAAGGTGTTCATGCCCGGTAGGTAGGACCTCCATCGCCGTTTGGGAAGTCGCCCGCGCGCAGTCGCGCCGCGAGCGCGCGACCGTCGTCGCCACGTTCGCGCAGCGCTGCCAGCGTCGGCGCGCCGTCGCGCTTGGCGAGCCGCCGACCGTCCGCGCCGGTGAGCAGCGCATGGTGGTGCCAGCGCGGCACCGGCAGGCCGAGCAGCGCCTGGAGCAGGCGATGAACGTGGGTCGCCTCGAACAGGTCGACCCCGCGCACGACGTCGGTAACCCCCTGCGCGGCGTCGTCCACCGTCACCGCGAGGTGATAGCTCGCCGGCGCATCCTTGCGCGCGAGCACCACGTCGCCGAGCGCGAGCGGGTCGGCTTGGACGAAGCCGCCGTTGTCGCTCCACGCGAGCGGGCCGGCGCGCGCCACCGCCGCGGCCATGTCGAGCCGCCAGGCGTGCGGGCGCGACAGATCGGGCGCGGGCTGCGCGCGGCACGTGCCCGGATAGATCGGCGTGGCGGCATGCGGCGCGCTCATTGCCTCGGCGATCTCGGCGCGGGTGCAGAAACAGGGGTAGAGCAACCCCATCCCGCGCAACTGATCAAGCGCGGCGGCGTAGCGGTCGAGCCGATGCGACTGCAAGACGACCTCACCGTCCCACGTCAGGCCGAGCCAGGCGAGATCGTCGAGGATCGTCACGACATGCTCGGCGCGGCTGCGCGTGCCGTCGATGTCCTCGATCCGCAGCAGGAAGCGCCCGCCGCGATCACGCGCATGATCGTGCGCGCGTATCGCGGCACAGGCGTGGCCGAGGTGCAGCCGCCCGGTCGGCGATGGCGCGAAGCGGGTGACCACGGGATCCATCGCAGGCGATGTGCGGGTGTGCCGCCGAGGGCGCAAGGGCGGCGTGCGACGCCATCGCGCACGAAAAAGGGGGCGGGCCGAAGCCCACCCCCTGTTTCACGTCCGTCCGGGCGCGATCAGAACTTGATGCGCGCGCCGACGTTGAAGCGGCGGCCCAGCGCGTCATAGGTCGACGGATAGGTATTGCCGCTGTTGAACGAGGTCGCACCCACGGTGCCACCGACGAGCGGCGGCTGCTTGTCGAACAGGTTCGTCACGGTCACCGTCAGGTCGAAATTGTCGCTGACGCCGAAGCGGGTGGCGAGGTCGAAATAGTTGTACGCCGGGATCTTCCCGAAATTGACGTCGCGACCGGCGAGCGCACCTGCCTCGATCGTGCCCGAGAAGGTGGTCACGCCCGGCTCGACCTCGACGCCGTCAAGGTGGCGCCACAGCACCGACAGATCGACGTCGCCGATGCTGAGCGTGGTGCGCTGGTTCCAGGTGAACTCCGGCTGGATCGAACCCGCCGCCGAGCTCGGGCCAGCCGAACCGGGCGAACCGCAATTGCCGCTGTAGAAGCCGACGCACTCGCGATAGACCGTCGTCGGCAGCGCGAGCCCGGCGCCGATGGGGTTGCCGAGCGGCACGGTGGAGCCTTCCACGATAGCCTGGAACTTCGACCGGTTCGTCCAATTGCCGTTGAACGACAGGTTGAGCTTCGCGAAGCCGAGATCGCGACGGTAGTTGATCCCGAGATCGATACCATCGGTCAGGATGCGGCCCGAGTTGGTCGCGGGGAACAGAAGGCCCTGGGTCGTGGCCGGATCACCATCGAGCCCACCAGTGACCGAGTTGCGCCGGAACAACGAGCAAATGGGATTGCTCACGCTCGTCGCGGTGATTCCTCCAGCATTGCTGTTGCCGAAGCAGCCCGAGACGAGGTCGCCAGGAACAGGCTGCGAGATCGCGTTTCGAATCGATATATTGTAGTAATCGACCGAGATACTGAAGCCGGGCAGGAAGTTTGGCTGGAACACCGCGCCTATGGTGTAGCTGTTCGAGGTCTCTGGCCGCAGCGTGGTCGAGCCAGCAGTCGTAGCATTTGCTTGGCCAGCCGTCGGGTTGGCAATACCGCCGATTGTTTCCGGTGCTGCCCCTTGAGCCAGGCAGACAGCCTGCAAGTTCGCGTTGCCGAGCGGGCCTGCATAGGTGATCGCACCGGTCGTAGGATTACGGGTTGTACGGCAGGGATCAGTCGCTAGAGAGGTCAACCCGGTGTTAACCGGTGAGAACAACTCAGCAATATTCGGCGCACGCACCGCGCGCTGGTAGTTGCCGCGGATCTTGAGCCCGCTTGCCGGCTCCCAGCTACCACCACCCTTGTACGTCCAGGTGTCATAGGCCGGGCTGCCCTCCGCCTGCACCTTGTAGCTCGAGTAGCGCACGCCGCCCTCGATCGTCAGGCTGTGGAAGAACGGCTTGTCGCTGACGAGCGGGGCGATGATCTCCGCATAACCCTCGCGGACGTCGTAGCTGCCGCGATAGTTCGGCACGGCGCCGCCGGCGCCGCCGAGTTCACCCGCGGTCTGCGACAGTTCGTCGGCGAACTGCTCGGCGGTGTACTTGCGATATTCCGCACCGACCGCGAAGCCGATCGGCTCCGATGCCCAGGGCAGCGTCTTGCCGATGTCACCGCTGAGCAGCGCGCGCGCCTGTGCCAGCGACGTGTTCTGCGAGGTGGTCGCCGCCGCGGTCAGATACGGGATCTGATTGGGCGAGATCGAACCGTCCGCCCCGAAGACGTTGACCGGAACGCAGCCCGAGCCCGCGTTGGTACCCGCACCCGCGTTGGCGAGTGGCGGGAGTCGTGGGTCGGGGTTGAGCACCGCCGGCGACGAACCGAGGCAGGTGTTGGGGTTGGTGGCATAGACCGCCGACCGCAGCCGCGAGATCAGAACGTAGCCCGACTGCGTCTGGCGATTCTCCGACTCGCCGTAAGCGCCCGACAGATCGAGCGAAATCGAGTTGGTAATGCCCAGCTTCACGCCCGCACGATAGTCGAACATCGTGGTAACATAGTCGGACACACGCGGACCGACCTCGGTGAAGCGGCGTCCGGCGGTGGTGGTGAAAGTGCGGAAGTTCGGGTCGGTCGGCGAGGTCGCCGTCGCCGCCGCCGCGCACTGCGCCGCGGTCAGCGTCTGGATACCCGCGGTATTCGGATCGAAGTCGTTGTTCGCGCAGAATCGCGCGCGCGCGGGGGCGGGCAGGTACGGGTTGCTGACCGGAATGGTGAGCAGCTGACCGAACACGCCCGACGGCGCGATGATGGTGCTCACGGTGTTCTTCGAGAACATCCCGCGGCCGTAGACCTCGATATGGTCGGACAGCTCGTAATGCCCCGCACCATAGATGTTGTAGCGCTTGAAGGGCGTCTGGAAGACGTTGTACGGATTGAAGTTGAAGCCGTCGGTCGCGCCGACGTACGGGCGCAGCGTGCCCGTGTCCGGCACAATCGTGTTGTACGCGTTGCCCAAGGTGAAGCGGCCCGGCACCGTCGTGCCCGAGCCGCCGCGGCCGCCCGAGGTCGAGGTGTAGTTATTGCGCGAGAAATCGCGCGCGCCCTGGTACACCGGGTCGACGTCCTGATAGCCGAACGACACCACCGCGTTGCCGCGGCCGTCGTCGAAGTTCGCCCCAAGCGTCAGGTCGGCGCGGAACGAGGAAGCGTCACCGCGCTCGGTGATGCCCTGCGAGACGTTTGCCTCCATGCCCGAGAAGTCCGAGCGCGTGATGAAGTTGACCACGCCCGACACCGCGTCGGCGCCATAGGTGGTCGCCGCGCCGCCCGTCAGCGTGTCGACGCGCTCCACCAGCGCGAGCGGAATGTTGTTGAGGTCGACGCGACCAACTGTGCTCGCCGGGGTGATGCGCGCGCCGTCGAGCAGCACGATGTTGCGGAAGTTGCCGAGCCCGCGAAGATCGACATAGGCGGAGCCGCCGTTGCCGTTGTTGACCGACGAGCCGATCGACGGCGCCACGCCCGGAAGGTCGCGCAGCAGCTCCTCCGCGGTGTTGCGCTGGCGCAGCTGGATCTCTTCCGCGCCGACCACCGCAACCGGGCTGGAAGACACCAGGTTGGGGTTGCGGATCAGCGTGCCGGTGACGACGATGTCGCCCGCGCTGTTCTCGCCGGCCGGCGGAGCCGCTTCCTGGCTCGAGATGCCGGCCGCGGGCGCGTTGGGATCGTTGCTCTGGACGCCCGTCTCGGGCTGGCTGGCGGGATCCGCGGTCTGCGCGGTCGCCGGCGCGGCGATCACCGCGCCGACCAACAGGGTCGAGGCGAGCAGGCGCGAACGATAGGCGTTCAGCATTGAGTTTGGTCCCCTTTTTCGGGCCGGTTTTCCGGCATCCCCGATCGTGCTCCGGCGCGACATGGTCGCCCGGGATGCATGATGGCTACCGTGAAGCCGCGCTGCACAGCAACATGGCACGCGTGAGACTGCGCGTTTTTGTAAGAGTGTAACTTCAACGACACAGATTGAAAAACCGGCGCTTCGCTGCTTGGGCGGCGATGCAGGTGGGAGACGCGCGATGTGGGGACGGTGGATGGCAGTGGCAGCGGCGCTCAGCGGCGCGCCGGTAGCCGCGCAGCAGGGCAGCGGCGCGCAGCGCGTGCTCGATGGCTTCGCCGCCTGCCGTGCGATCACTGACGGCGCGGCGCGCCTCGGCTGCTACGATCGCGCGAGCGCTGCGCTGGAGCAGGCGGTCAATGCCAAGGACGTGCGCATCGTCGACCGCAGCGAAGTGCGCCGCGCCCGGCGCTCGCTGTTCGGGCTCAACGTGCCGGACCTCGGGCTGTTCGGCGGCAGCGGCGAGCGCGGCGACGAGGGCGAGCGCGAGGCCTTCAGTGAGATCAACACGACGGTTCGCAGCGCCCGCGCCGGCAGCAACGGCCGGGTCGACATCACCCTGGCCGATGAGGGCACGCCGGTGTGGCAGGTCACCGATCCGATGAACTTCCCGCCCAAGCCCGGCGCCAAGGTGCGGATCCGCAAGGGCGCGATGGGCGCCTTCTTCCTCAACGTCGACGGACGCGGTTATCGCGCGCTGCGCGTGCGCTGATCGCGGCGCCGCCGAGTCGGCCGCGCGGAGATAAAGCTACCCCGCCGGCATCGCGCCCGCGACCGGCTGCGGATCGATCCGCGCGCCGCGCCAGGTCATCGCCCAATGAAGGTGTGGCCCCGAGGCACGCCCGGTGCGGCCGACCAGCCCGATCGGCTCGCCCTGGCGCACGTGCTGGCCGACGCGCACGTCGATGCGGGAGAGATGGAGAAAGGCGCTGGTCAGCCCCGCGCCATGATCGAGGATCAGCAACCGACCCTCGAGCGTGAACGGCGGGTCTGCGGCGAGCGTCACCACGCCGTCCGCCGGCGCGACCACCGGCGTGCCCTCGCCGCGCGCGACGTCGACGCCGCCATGATAGCTGCCGGGCTCGCCGCGATAGATCCGTTGCGCCCCGAACAGTCCGGAGATCCGCCCCGTGACCGGCCAGCGGAAGCGCTGGCGCCACCCCGCGCTCGGCGAACCGACGCTGCGGGCGGCGGCGATCTGCGCCAGCTCGGCGGGACGGCGGCGCGCGAAATCGGCATCGGGTACGGGCACCTTGGCGACGCGGTCGAGCCGCTCGAGCCGCCACGCACGCGGCGTCACTGGCAATGACACCGTGAGCGCGGGCGCGCCGGGGAGCAACGCCACGAGCGTCAGCGTGCCGGTCGCGTCGCGGTCGACGGCGATCAGAAATCGTCCGTCGGGCGCGACCGGCACGGCCGCACCGTCGAGCGTCAGCCGCATGGTGCCGGGCGGCGCGGTGCCGAGCGCGAGGCCACCCTGCGCGATCACCGCAGGCAGACCCAGCCGCGCCGGCGTGACCAGTTCGGGCGGCGGCGGGAGGGTCGGGTGCGTCGGTGCAGTCGCGATCGCGGGAGGTACTGCAATGGGAGTGGAGGTCACGGGCGCGGCTGCCGGCACGCATCCCCCCGCCGCCAGCGCGATCAACCAGCCCGCGCGCGATGGCTGCCTCACCGCGGTGCCAGCGCCTCACCAGCGATCGCGGCGCTGGCGAACGGCCGCTGCGTCGCGGCGTCCCAATAGCGCAGGTCCTCGATCGGCACGCGCGCACCCGAGACCGCACAGACCACGTGATCGCCCGGCACCAAGACGCGGAAGCCGTTGGCGAGGTAATGGAGCTTGGCGGGGCGGTCGGTGTGGCTCATCAACATCGGGACACTTTCAGAACAGACGCGGCTGATCGGGCTTCTCAGGATAGGAACGCGGCGGCTTGGGCTCAAGCTTGGCCGCCGCCGCGGGCACACGACGCGGCGCGCCATCGACCTGCGCCGCCACTACGTCGTCACGGAAGTGGAGCAGCAACGCGCCCGCGTCGCGCGCTGCCGCCGCGGTGGTGATGGTGCCACCCGCCGCCGCCTCGACTCGTACATAGCCGCGTTGCAGCAACTTGTCCGGATTGAGGCTCTCCACTAGCCGACCCAGATCGGCGAGCCGCGCACGCGCGCCGTCGAGCCGGCGCGCCAGCACCGCGGGACGGATCGCGCCCGCCACCCGGTCGAGCTCGCCCCGCGCGCGCGTCGTGCGGCGCTCCAGTCCGCGATCGAGCCGGCCGCCGAGATCGTCGAGCCGCTGGCGCTGCGGCCCGAGCAGCCGGTCACGCGTCGGCATCACCCGCGCAAGCGCGTCGAGCCGCTCGCGCCCGCGCTCGACGTGGCGTCGCGCGCACCGCTCGGTGCGCTGCCGCATCGAGTCGAGCGACAGCCGCAGCTCGGCAAGCACCGGCACCGCGATCTCGGCCGCGGCGGTCGGGGTCGGCGCGCGCAGGTCGGCGGCATGGTCGCACAGGCTGGTATCGGTCTCGTGCCCGACGGCGGAGATGATCGGGATCGAGCAGGCTGCGACCGCGCGCACCACCGCTTCCTCGTTGAAGGCCCACAGATCCTCGATCGACCCGCCGCCGCGCGCGACGATCACCAGGTCGGGGCGGCGCACCGGACCGTCCGCCGGCAGCGCGTCGAAGCCGCGCACCGCCGCCGCCACCTCCTCCGCCGCACCCGCGCCCTGCACCTTCACCGGCCAGACGATGACGTGCGTTGGGCAGCGGTCCTCGAGCCGATGAAGGATGTCGCGGATCACCGCTCCGGTCGGCGAGGTCACGACGCCGATGGTGCGCGGCATGAACGGCAGCGGCTTCTTGCGCTCGCGATCGAACAGCCCCTCCCCCGCCAGCTTGAGCCGCAGCTTCTCGAGCAGCGCCATCAACGCGCCCGCGCCGGCCAGCTCCATCCGCTCGATCACGATCTGATATTTGGAACGGCCGGGATAGGTCGTCAGCCGCCCGGTCGCGACCACTTCGATCCCGTCCTCGGGCCGGAACGCCAGACACGCCGCGCTGCCCTTCCACATCACGCCGTCGATTACCGCGGCATCGTCCTTGAGGCACAGATAGGCATGGCCGGAGGCGGCGCGTTTGTAGCCCGAAATCTCGCCGCGCAGCCGGACGTTGCCGAACTCACCCTCGACCATGCGCTTGAGCCGCCCCGACAGCTCGCTGACGCTGACCGCCATCGCATTGTCGCCGGGCGTGGCCTCGGCTACCAGCCGCCCCGCCTGAGTATCGTAGAGGGGGTCGGCCATGAACATCCTGCTGGTGGGATCGGGGGGACGCGAGCACGCACTTGCGTGGAAACTGGCGCAATCTTCCCGCCTCGATACGCTCTTCGCCGCGCCGGGCAACCCCGGCATCGCGCAGCACGCCACGATCGCGCACCTGGACATCGACGACCATCGCGCGGTGATCGACTTCGTGCGGCGCCACCAGATCGGTCTCGTGGTGATCGGCCCCGAGGTGCCGCTGGTGCGCGGGCTGGCCGACAACATCCGCGCGATCGGCGTGCCGGTGTTCGGCCCCGGGCGCGAGGCGGCGAGGCTGGAGGGCTCGAAGGGTTTCACCAAGGACCTGTGCGCGCGCGTCGGCATCCCGACCGCGCGCTATTTCAAGGTGACCTCGCGCGACGGCGCGCTCGCCTGCCTCGACGATTTCGGCGACACCTGCGTGATCAAGGCGGACGGCCTGGCTGCGGGCAAGGGTGTGGTCGTGGCGATGTCGCGCGCCGAGGCCGAGGCGGCGATCCGCGACCTCTACGCCAACGGCCCCGTCGAGGCGGTGATCGAGGAACGGCTGGAGGGCCCCGAGGCGAGCCTGTTCGTGCTGAGCGACGGCACCACCACCGCCGCGTTCGGCTCGGCGCAGGATCACAAGCGGGTCGGCGACGGCGACACCGGTCCCAACACCGGGGGCATGGGTGCGTACAGCCCTGCGCTGGTGCTCACCCCCGAGCTGGAGGAGCAGGCGCTCGGCGAGATCGTTCGCCCGACGATCGACGCGCTCGCCGCCGCGGGCACGCCTTATGTCGGCGTGCTCTATGCCGGGCTGATGCTCACCGCGGACGGCCCCAAGCTGATCGAATATAACGTGCGCTTCGGCGATCCGGAGTGCCAGGTGCTGATGGCGCGTTTCGAGGGCGATCTGGCCGAGACACTGCTGGCGGTGGCCGAGGGTCGCCTCGCCGACCTGCCCGCCCCCGCCTTCGCCCGAAACGCCGCGCTCACGGTGGTGATGGCGGCGCAGGGCTATCCCGACACGCCGCAGACCGGCGGCGCGATCGGCGGCATCGACGCTGCGGAGGCGACCGGCGCGACCGTGTTTCAGGCGGGCACGCGGCAGGACGGCGACGCGCTCGTGGCGAGCGGCGGTCGCGTTCTCGCGGTTACCGCCATCGGCGAGGACGTCGGCACTGCGCAGACCGCGGCCTATCGCGCGGTCGCCGCGATCGACTTCCCCACCGGCTTCTTCCGCCGCGACATCGGAGCGAAGGCGCGCGCCGATGGTTGAGCGGGCAATCACGCCCGACCCTAGGACGATTCGATGAACACATCCGGCTACGCCCTGGCGCCGATCTCGCAGGATCAGGTGCTCGTGACGATCGCGCTGGCGCTGGCGGCGCTGCTCGCTGTGGTCACCGTGATCGGCATGATCTGGGGCGCGCGACTAAAGGCCAAGCGCCGCGCCGCCGAGGCGGAAGAGCAGCAACGCATCGAGGAACTGCGCGCCGACGGCGTCGAGGTGACCAACACCGCCGGGGGCGTGCCGCCGATCCTGGGCGGCGCGGAGGCGGCGAACCGCCCTGCGGAGCACGCGCCCGCGGCCCCGCGTGCAGTCGACAGCTCGCGCGGGGCGCCAGCCGCGGTCGCACCGACGCCGACGCCCCCCTCCACCGACGAACTGCCGCCCGAGCGCCCGCTCGCGGACGAGCCGATCGCCGCCGCCGCCCCGCTCGACGCCTCGCCCGCGAGCGCCGCGGCCGATGCACCCACGTCCGTCGACGCCGCGCCCGGCGCGCAGCCGATCACGCTGCTGAAGGGCCTCGGACCCAAGATCGCGACGCGCCTCGGCGAGCTCGGCATCACCCGCGTCGATCAGCTCGCCTGGCTGGATGACGCCGAGGCAGCACAGCTGGACGCACGATTGGGTGTCTTCACCGGCCGCATGGAGCGCGACCGCTGGCGCGAACAGGCGCGTCTGCTGGCGCAGGGTGACCGCGCCGCCTACGAGGCGCAGTTCGGACGGATCGGATGAGCGTCGCCTTTCGCCGCGAGAGTGACGAGGAGCATCTTGAGCCGCGGTTCGAGTTGCCGATCCCGCCGGGCCCCAACCTCGTCACCGCGCGGGGCCGCACGCTGATCGATGAGCGCGTCGCCGCGCTTGAGCTGTCGCTGGCAGGCACGTCCGACGAAGAGGCGCGCAAGACGCTCGCGCGCGATCTGCGCTACTGGAAGACGCGCCGCGCCACCGCAATCGAGACCGCCGCGCGCGGCGACGGCGTGGCGGGCTTCGGCACCACCGTGACCTTCACGCTCGACGGGCGCGAGCGGCGGGTGACGATCGTCGGCGACGACGAGGCCGACCCCACCGCTGGGCTGATCGCGCTCTCCGCACCGCTCGCGCGCGCATTGCTCGGAACGAGCGAGGGCGATCTCGTCACCTTCAACGGACGCGAGGACGCGATTGAGGTGCTGAGCGTCGGGCAAAGCTGAGTCGATGCTGCGGAACGGCACAAGACGAGCAGCTTAGCGGCCCGCTGTTGCGACGCATTCGCATCTTGCTATAGGGATCCTTCGAAGGGGATCCCGCATGAACCAGCGCCTGTTTGCCGCGTTCATCGTCGGCGTCGCACTCGCGCCGCTCACCGCTCGCGCCCAGGACGGGGCGGCCGACGACGTTATCGTAACGGGCACAACCGCCACCGCGACCAAGACCGCGACGCCGCTCGCCGACATACCGCAATCGGTCACCCTGCTCGATCGCCGCCGGCTGGAGGATCGTGCCTCGCGCTCGCTCAACGAGGCGCTCGCGTATGTGCCCGGGGTCAATACGGCCAGCTACGGCTTCGACCCGCGCTTCGACGCCTTCTTCATCCGCGGCTTCCAGGCGACCTATACCGGCGTGTTCCGCGACGGGCTGCGTCAGCTCAACAGTCCGCTCGCGCTGTGGCGCAACGAACCCTATGGCATCGAGCGCGTGGCGGTGGTGCGCGGCCCCGCCTCGGTGCTGTACGGCGCCAGCGGCGCGGGCGGGCTGGTCGACGTCACCAGCAAGCGGCCGCGCGCCGACCGCTTCGCCGAAATACAAGGCATGGTCGGCAGCTATGACCGCTATCAGCTCAATGCCGACGTGTCCGCACCGGTCGGCGACGGTGTCGCGCTGCGGATCACGGGCGTGGCGCGCGATAGCGGCACGTCGCTCGCTGGGTTCAAGGACGATCGCTATTTCGTCGCGCCCGCTGCCACAGTGCGGCTCGGCGACGATACTGACCTGACATTGCTTGGCGAATATATGCGGTCGCGCACGGGGGCGAGCGCCGCCTTCTTCAACGACGCCGGCGGCGTGACCAGGATCCCGCTGAGCGACCCGCGCTTCAACGACCTGACCCATCGTCAGTGGCGCGCCGGCCTCGCGCTCGAGCACCGCCTGAGCGACACGGTATCGCTGCATCAGAACATGCGCGTGCAGGACGTCACCGTCGACATGGCCTATTCCTACGTCACCGATCCGACCGCGCCGGTCACCCGCCTGGGCGCGCGCGCGGCGGACTGGACCAAGAGCGTCAATCTCGACGATCAGCTGCGCGCCGAGCTGACCACCGGCACGGTGCGCCACCGCCTGCTGATCGGGCTCGACTATAATGATGTCCGCTCCCGCAGTGCCGAGGGCTTCGGCACCGCGCCGCTGAGCGACACCAATCTGGCGCGGCCTGCGCTGGTGCCGACGACGCGCCAGCGGTTCGCACAGGTCGGCGTCTACGCGCAGGACCAGGTCGAGGCGGGAGCGCTCGGCATCACCGCGGGCCTTCGTCACGACTGGCTCGACGCGCGCACCGACGTGCCCGGCGCGCCGACGATCGAGCGCGACGACCGGCGGCTGAGCGGTCGCGTCGGCGCAACGTTGCACGTAGCAGGGGGCGTGGTACCGTATCTCAATTGGTCGACGTCGTTCGAACCCAACGTCGGTCTGCTGCTCGACGGCACGCCGGCGCGGCCGACCAGCGCGCGGCAATATGAAGGCGGCGTCAAGTGGACGCCGCGGACAGGCGTGCTGCTCAGCGCCGCGGCATTCGACATCCGCCAGCGCGACGGCGTGGTGTTCGACGCCTCGACCGGGATCAACCGCCAGGTCCAGCTCGACCTCCGCTCCAAGGGTGTGGAGCTGGAAGCCTCCGCCCGCGTCGTCGCGGGGCTCGACCTTACCGCGGCCTATGCGCTCACGGACATGCGGATCCGGCGCGGCGCGACGGGCACGATCGGCAATCGCCTGTCGGCGACACCGCGCCACAGCGGGTCGCTATGGGCCGACTATGCGCCCCCGGTTCGGGGCTTGGGGTTCGGCGCTGGTGTGCGCTACCTCGGGCCGAGCTGGGGTGAGGACGCCAACACCATCCGCAACCGCGCACGCACCTTCGTCGACGCAGTGATCCATTATGACGTGCCATCGCTCGCGCCGCTGCGGCTGCAACTCAACGCCACCAACCTGCTGGGCGCGGAGCCGGTCACCTGCGCCGCAGGCTATTGCTACCGCGATCAGGGACGCACCGTTCTGGCGAGCGCTCTCTACCGCTTCTGATCGGCGGCAGCGATCGGCGGCGCGGCGGCCTATCCGCCGAGCCGCCGCGCTTACGCCTCGCTGACGAGCAGCTTGTCGATGCGGCGCCCGTCGAGATCGACCACCTCGAACTTCCAGCCCTGTTCCTCGAAGCTCTCGCCCTCCGCGGGCAGTTTGCGGAACGCCGCCAGCGCGAGCCCCGCCACCGTCGCATAATCACGATCCTCGGGCAGATCGATGCCGAGCCGCTCCGCCAGCGCGTCCGCCGCCATCGTTCCCGCCACCAGCAGCGAGCCGTCGTCGCGCTCGACGACGTTGGGCGCCTCGTCGGGATCGGCGTCCGAGGCGAACTCGCCCGCGATCGCGGCGAGCAGGTCCGCCGGGGTCACGATTCCTTCGAAATGGCCGTATTCGTCATGGATCAGCGCCATCGGCACCTCGGCGCGGCGCAGCGCGTCGAGCGCGTCCATCGCGTCGATCTGATCCACCACCACCGGCGCGCGACGCATCAGCCGCGCCAGGTCGAGCGTCTCGCCGCGGAACAGCGCCATCGCGACATCGCGCGCCTGCACCACGCCGATTACCGCATCGATCGACCCCTCCGCCACGGGCAGCCGGCTGTGCGCGGTCTCGAGCAGCTTGGCGCGCACCGCGGCATCGTCGAGCGACACGTCGATCCACTCGACCTCGGTACGCGGCGTCATCACCTCACGCACCGGCCGATCGGCGAGCCGCACCACGCCCGAGATGATCGAGCGCTCATGTTCCTCGATCACCCCCGACTTGCTCGCCTCCGCGACGATCAGGTGAAGTTCCTCGGCGGTGACCTGATCCTCGTTCTCGCGCGTCAGCCCGAGCAACCGGAACGCCAGCGCGCTGGTCGAATCGAGCATCCACACCACCGGCTTGGTGAAGCGCGCGAGATACGCCATCGGCAGCGCGATCAACGCCGCGACCGTCTCGGGCTTGCGCAGCGCGAACTGTTTGGGGACGAGCTCGCCGACGATCAGCGACGCGTAGGTGGTGAGCCCGATCACGAGGATATAGCCCATCCGCTCCGCGGCGGCGTGCCCCAGCCCCAGCGCCTCGAGCCGCGCCGCGGTAGGGGTGCCGAGGCTCGCGCCCGAATAGGCGCCCGCGACGATACCGATCAGGGTGATGCCGATCTGCACGGTCGACAGGAACTTGCCCGGATCGGCCGCCAGCTCGATCGCCGTAGCGGCACCGCGACGACCGCTGCGCGCCATGGCCTCCAGCCGCGCCTTGCGCGCGGACACGATCGCCAACTCGCTCATGGCGAAAACGCCATTGAGCGCGACCAGCGCCAGGATGATGACGACGTCGATCCAGGGGAACGGCGGTAGCATGTTCGTATCGTCTCTCTTGGCGGCAAAGCGTTCGCGCGACAATCCGCAAAGTGGCGGATCGCTCCGTCAGCCCGCATTCAGCGGGACAGGAACAATGCTCGTGCGCCTCGGGTTGTCCGGGCGTGGACTGGGGAAAGGGTAGAACATGAAGCTCTCGTCGAAGCTGGTCGCCGCGGCGTCAGCGCTGTCGCTGGTGTCCGTCACCGCGTGCACCACCGATCCGGAGACGGGGGAGCGCCGCATGTCGAAGACCGCGATCGGCGGGCTGGGCGGCGCGCTGGGCGGCTATCTGCTCGGCGACCTCGTCGGTGGCCGGCGCGATCGCACCGAGAAGATCCTGGGCGCGGGTCTCGGCGGCATCGCCGGTGCGGGCGTCGGCGCGTACATGGACAAGCAGGAGCGCGAGATGCGCGAGCGCACCCGCGGCACCGACGTGCAGGTGACGCGACAGGGCGACGACCTGCTGCTCAACATCCCGTCGGGGATCAACTTCGCCTACAATTCGGCGAACGTACAGCCGCAGTTCCGCGCCACGCTCGACAAGGTGGCGAGCGTGCTGGCGGACTACCCGCAGACCTATATCGACGTGTACGGCCACACCGACTCGACCGGCAGCGACGCGTACAACCAGGACCTGTCCGAGCGGCGCGCGACCTCGGTGGCGGACTATCTGTCGAGCCACGGCGTGCAGGCGGCGCGGATCGCGACGCGCGGCTTCGGCGAGACCCAGCCGATCGAGACCAACGACACCGAGCAGGGCCGCGCCGCCAACCGTCGCGTGGAGATCAAGGTGGTGCCGATCTCGCAGAATGACGTGCCGCCGCGCTGAGGTTTCAGGGGCGGGGCGCGGTCGCTGCGGCCGCGCCGGTGCGCGTCCTTTCGAGCGCGCGATTGTCGATGGACGAGATGGCGAGACCACCTGCTCCTGCGCGCGCAGGAGCCCAGAACAACAAAGCGCAGCACCCGCGGCCCTAGGCTCCTGCAGGCGCAGGAGCGGCGCCGCTAGGGCGCGTTATCGCCCGATCAGCGCGGCGGCAGCAGCTTTGCCCAGCGCGCGTCGAGCCGCGCCTGGACGCTCGCCCGCGGCACGTGCGTCACCAGCGAGATGCCGCGCAGGCTGATCGTGTGCCCGCTGAACAGATGACCGCTGATCGAATAGCCGACATCGTATAGCGCGACATCCTCGTGCGCCGCGCCGTCGACGAGGTAACGCGTGACGATCGCGAGCGGCATCTGCTCGTCGCCGCGGCTGTCGTCGGGGTGATGCGCCGCCGCGCGCGCCTTCTTGAGCGCGTCCTCGAACCAGTCGCCCTCGATCCGCGGCTCGCCCGTCGTCTCCGCCGGAGCGAGCTTGAGCGACGAGGGAAAGAGGATCGTCTGGCTTTGCACCGACTGCGTGTCCGACGCCGGCTTGAGCGTGATGCGGTGCTTGGTCGCCTCGCCCGCCACCAGCGTCAGCGTCGCCGCGCGAGTCGAGGCACGGCTCGCCTCCGCGGCCTTGGCGACCTTCTCGTCGCGGCGATCGCTCCAGTTGCTCCAGAGCGTCAGCGCCGAGATGATCACCGCGACCAGCGCCAGCAGCTCGCCCAGCGTGATCCAGCGCCGCCGGATCGCCGCCGCCTCAACCGCGCGTTGCTCCGCGCGGGTGCCGGCGTCATTGCTCTGCTTCGATGGCTCACTCATCGCTGTCTTCGATCAGGTCGCACGATCACGGTCAAGCGCCACCCTGCCCTCCCGCGCCCGGCACGCACCGCCTCACCAGACCTGTCCCGAAAAACTAAAAGCAATTTTGTTTATCCTTGCCGCTCGCGTTTCGTGCTTCTAGCCTGCAACCGCATAGAAAAGCCGCCGAGAACGCGAGAGGAGAGCCATGGTCCGCAACGAAGCCCCCCAGCCCGCCCGGCGTGACGTGCTCCGCACCGGCCTGGTCGCCGGCGCCGGATTGGCTTTCGCGGGGCGCGGCATCGCGGCGCCGGCGCTCTCGAGTCAGCGGCCGCCGGTGGCGAAACGCGCCTTCCGCAGCGTCGCGGTGGAGCGCGAGATCGCCCGGGTCACGCGCCGGCTGGCGGATCCCGAGCTCGCCTGGCTGTTCGCCAATTGCTATCCCAACACGCTCGACACCACGGTGCGTCAGGGCACGGCCGAGGGCCAGCCCGACACGTTCGTGATCACCGGCGACATCGACGCGATGTGGCTGCGCGACAGTTCGGCTCAGCTTCAAACCTATGTCCATCTCACGCCGGGAGACGCCGCGTTGCGGCGGCTGTTCCACGGCGCGATCCAGCGTCAGGCGCGCTGCATCCTGATCGATCCTTATGCGAACGCCTTCATGGCCGATCCCGCCGCCAGGTCGAATCTGGGCGCGATCGACGATCTCACCGACATGAAACCCGGCGTCGCCGAGCGTAAGTGGGAGCTCGACTCGCTCTGTTACCCGATGCGGCTCGCCCACGCTTATTGGACCGCCACGCACGACAAGGCGCCCTTTGATGCGCGCTGGGGCGAGGCAATGGCGCGCGCGGTGGCGACGATGCGCGAGCAGCAGCGCAAGCACGGCGATGGTCCGTACCAGTTCGAGCGGGTCAATCGCTTCGCCACCGAGACGCTGATGCTCAAGGGCGTCGGCGCGCCCACCGCCAAGGTCGGGCTGATCCACTCGATGTTCCGCCCGTCGGACGACGCCTGCACGCTGCCCTTCCTCATCCCCTCAAACCTGTTCGCCGTTGCCGCGCTGCGCATGCTGGCGCAGGTGCAGGACGAGGCGCGGGGCGACCGCGCCGCCGCGGCTGACAGCCGCGCGCTCGCCGACGAGGTGGACGCCGCCCTGGCCACATACGGCCGCACCCGCGCGCCCGATGGCAGCGAGGTCTGGGCGTTCGAAACCGACGGGTTCGGCAACGCCTTCTTCATGGACGATGCCAACGTGCCGAGCCTGTCCGCGCTGCCGCTGCTCGGCGCCGCACGCCGCGACGATCCGTTGTACCGCCGCACCCGCGCGCTGGCGTGGAGCGAGCGCAACCCGTATTTCTTCCGTGGCAAGGCCGCCGCGGGGATAGGCGGACCGCACAAGGGCCTGGGCATGATCTGGCCGATGTCGATCATCGTTCGGGCCATGACCAGCGACGACGAGGCCGAGATCGTCGAGTGCCTCGGCTGGCTCAAGCGCACCCACGCAGGCACCGGCTTCATCCACGAAAGCTTCGACCAAGACGATCCGACGCGCTTCTCGCGCCCGTGGTTCGCCTGGGCGAACGGCCTGTTTGGCGACCTCATCCTTGATCTCGAGCGGCGCCGGCCGGACCTGCTCGCCCGCCGCTACTGACCCTTCTCATCCACCCTCTTCATCGGGAGACCAACGCGTGATCCGCGCCAACCGCCGCGAGCTGCTCGCCGGCTCCGCCCTCGCCGCCCTCGGCGCGAGCGCCTCGACCGCTGCCGTCGCCGGGCGCGCCGGCGCTCCCGCCGCTACCGCGCCCGACCTGTTCGTCGGCACCGGCGGCCACGGCCATACTTTTCCGGGCGCCACGCTGCCGTTCGGCATGGTGCAGCTCTCGCCCGACACCAACAACTTCGGCTGGGACGCCTGCTCCGGCTATCACCAGTCCGACCGGTCGATCATGGGCTTCAGCCACACGCATCTGTCGGGCACCGGGATCGGTGACATGCTCGACGTGCTGGTGGTGCCGACGCGCGGTCCGCTCAAGCTGGTTCCCGGCACGACGCAGGCCCCCGACGCCGGCTATCGCCAGCGCTACAGCGACGAACATGCCGAGCCGGGCTATTACCGCGTCAGGCTCGAGAGCGGCGTGCTCGCCGAGCTCACCGCCACCGAGCGAACTGGACTGCATCGCTACACCTTTCTCAAAGGCGCAGGGCACGTCCTGATCGACTTCGCCCACTGCAAGCAGGAGAGCGAGCACGAGCTGATCCGGATCGAGGACGCGTCGCTCGCGCTCGACGCCGACGGCATGCTCACCGGCAGCCGCCAAGTGTTCCGCTGGGCCGAAGGACGCCGCATCCACTTCGCGATGCAGCTGTCGCGCCGTCCCGACCGGGTCGAGTTCTACGGCGACGACGACCGCCCCGCCGCGGCCGGCGCGCGCAGCGTCCGCGGGCATCGGCTGAAGGTGGCGCTGTTCTTTGACGATGCGGGTGCGGCGCCGCTGCTGATCCGCACCGGCCTCTCCGGGGTCGACGTCGCCGGCGCGCGCGCGGCGCTGGCGGAGGCGCCGGACTGGCAGTTCGACCGCTATGCCACCGCGGCGCGGCGGCGCTGGGCGGGCGAGCTCGACGCCGTCAAGGTGTCGGGCGGCACGCCGGCGCAGCGCCGAATCATGGCGAGCGCGCTGTATCACACCTTCATAGGCCCGACGCTCTTCAGCGATCGCGATGGTCGCTACATGGGGCTCGACCAGCAGGTGCACCGCCTGCCCGCCGGCGACTCTGCGTACAGCGCTTACTCGCTGTGGGACACGTATCGGGCGCTGCACCCGCTGATGACGTTGGTGCGTCCCGACATGGCGCGGCGCTTCGTCCACGACCTGATCCGTCAGACGCAGCAGAGCCCCTACGGCCCGCCGACCTGGCCGCTCCAGAGCTTCGAGACCGGCTGCATGAACGGCTGGCACGCGGTGGTGGTGCTCGCCGAGGCACATGCCAAAGGGATCGCGGCCGATTACGCCGCTGCCTGGCCCAATATGAAGCGTCGCGCCTTTGACCCGACGTACAAGGACAATCTCGCGACGCTCGGGCGCGACCATTACATGAAGCTCGGCTATATCCCGGCGGACAAGATCCGCGAGTCCGTAAGTCGCACCCAGGAATATGCGTATGACGATCACGCCATGGCGCTGCTGGCCGAGGCGATCGGCGAGCGCGACGATGCCGCACGGTTGCGCCAGCGCAGCCGCAACTGGCGCAACGTGATCGACCCCAGCATCGGCTTCGCGCGCCCGCGCTTCGCCGACGGTACATGGTGGACGCCGTATGACCCGGTCCAGCTCGGCCACATGCCGGAGCCGCGCTGGCGCGATTACACCGAGGCCAACGGCTGGCAGGCCACCTTCCTCAACCAGCACGACGTTTACGGCATGATCGCGCATATGGGCGGGGATGCCGCCTATGAGCGCAAGATCGACTCGCTATTCGAGGCGCCATCGACGCTGCCCGCCAACGCGCCGCCGGACATCGCCGGTTTGGTAGGTCAGTATGCGCATGGCAACGAGCCCGACCAGCACGCGCCCTATCTCTACGCCTATGTCGGCGCACCGTGGAAGACACAGGCGATGGTGCGCCGCTTGTGCACCGAGATGTACAAGGACGATCCCGACGGCGTGATCGGCAACGACGATTGCGGCCAGATGAGCGCCTGGTTCATCCTCTCCGCGCTCGGCTTCTACCCGGTCGACCCGACCACCGGCGTGTATGTATTCGGCTCGCCACTGTTCGACACGGCCGAGCTGCGCGTCGGTGCGGGGCGGACGTTGCGGGTTCGCGCCACCGGCAACGCACCCGACCGTCCCTATGTCCAGTCGGTGCGATGGAACGGCCGCCCTTGGACCAAGAACTGGATCGCGCACCATGACCTGATCCAGGGCGGCGAGCTGGAGTTCGTCATGGGCGCGCGCCCGTCGCGCTTCGGCACGGCGAAGGAGGACCGCCCGCCGTCGAACGCGGGCTGAGCCGTCCGGAGGTCTCGTCGCCGCGGTGCGGCGGTGAGACCTTTGCCACGCAACCGTAAAGGTCTCTTCAGCGGCGGGGCAGTTGCAGCGCGATCACATCGCGCGATCCACGCCGAGCCGCTCTCCGTAAGGCAAGAATTTGGCGTGGTGGTCCGGGATGACGGACGAGTTTGGCAAAGGGATCCTGCAAGGGCCCAGCGACCTCATCCGCTCATCCCCTGAACCAGCCCCACAACCTCGCGGGACGCGCCGGAAGCGCCACAACGCACGTAGGGCGAAGTCGCTAACCGGCGGCGCCCTGCCGAACCGGCTCAGAAATACGTCTCGACCACCTCCAGCACACGGTGATCGTCGTCCGCCACCAGCACGCGGCGCCATTTGTCGAAGGTGAGGCACGGGTGCGAGATGTCGAACGCCACCACGTCGCCGACCGCGAGATCGTCTCCCGGCGCAATCGCGAGATAGGCGTGCTGGTCCATCAGCCCGGTCACCTCCCAATGCGCCGGCGCGCTGTGCGGCCGCTCGTCGCGTCCGGGACGGAACAGCGTTGCGGGGCGCGGCAGCCCGGCGTCGAACGCGACGTCGCGCTTGCCCATCGCCACTACTGCACGCGCCGGATCGGGGATCGACTGTACTGCCGCCCAGATCCGCAGCGCCGGCTGGAGCGGTTCGCCCAGTCGCGGCGCGACCGGGTTGCGGCGCAGGATCTGCTCCTGCGCGACGCGGTACAGCCCGTCGTCGTGGCTGATGTAGCAGCCGGGGCGCAACACCACCTGCACCGTACCCGCGTCCGCCAGCGCGGCGCTCTCTTCCGCTACCACGTCGAACCAGGCCGAGCCGGCGCCGGTCAGGATCGCGGGCGCGCGCTCGACGCGACCGTCCGCCACCAGCGCCGCGCTCACCGCCACGGCGCGGCGGACGAAACGGCGCACGTCCTGCTCATCGGGCAGTACGCCTTCGTAGAACTCGATCCCGGCGAGCCGCAGCACATCGCGCCATGCGTCCAACGCGTCGAGCACCGCGGCGAGTTGCGCGTCGTCGCGCACGCCACAGCGCAGACCGGGCTGGTCGCGCTCGGGCGCGAGCTCGATCAGCACGTCCAGCGTGGCGCCGCGCGCGCGGCAGGCCGCGCCGAGCAGCGCCACGCCGGCGGGGCTGTCCACCAGGCACAACAGGTCGAGCCCGGGCAGCGCCGCCAGCTCGGCGACCGCGGCGAGATTGGCTGCGCCGACCACCTGATTGGCGATCAGGATCCGCTCGACGCCATGCGCCGCGGCGACGAGCGCCTGCTGGCTGGTCGCGACCGTGATGCCCCAGGCGCCCGCGTCGAGCTGGCGGCGGAACAGCGCGGGCGCCATCGTGGTCTTGCCGTGCGGCGCCAGCGCGATCCCATAGGCTGCGATAAAGGCGCGCATCCAGGCGAGGTTGTGCGCCATGCGCGATTCGCTCAGCACCGCGGCGGGCAGCGGCACCTCGCCGGCGAGCAGATCCCAGCCTGGGCCGGCGCCGTCGCTGGGGCTGCCAACGCCCTTGTTCAGTTCGATGTCGCCGGTTCCCACTGCCAATCTCCAAATAACAAAAGATGTTTACATTATTCTTTTCGCGCGTGACAGTAGCGTTCACGGCCGCGCGGGAGAGGACGCCATGACACAGACGATCATCGCCGGCGCGCTGCTGTACGACGGCGGCGGCGGCGAGGCGTATCGCGCTGACGTGACGATTGATGACCGTGTAATCGCCGCGGTGACGCCGGCGCGGAACGTGCCGTCGGAGGGTGCGATCGACGCGCGCCGATGGGCGCTCGCCCCGGGCTTCATCGACGCGCACACGCATGACGACCTCGTCGCCATCACCGCGCCCGCGATGCTCCCCAAGATCACCCAAGGAGTGACCACCGTGGTGGTCGGCAATTGCGGCATCAGCGCAGGCACGGGGCGCCCGCGCGGCGCGACGCTGCCCGATCCGATGGTGCTGCTCGGCGCCCCTCGTGATTTCGCGTACGACGATTTCACCGCTTACGCGCAAGCGGTCGAAGCGGCACGTCCGGCGACCAACGTCGTTGCGCTTGTCGGCCATACCGCGCTGCGCGCACGCCACCTCGACCGACTCGACCGCGCCGCCACCGCCGCGGAGCAGGCGGCGATGCGTGCGGATCTTGCCACCGCGCTGGACGCCGGCGCGTTCGGCTTTTCCACCGGGCTCGCCTACGCCAATGCGGCGAGCGCCTCGACCGCGGAGGTCACCGCCGTCGCAGAGGCGCTGCGCGGCACCGGCGGCCTCTATTGTACGCATCTGCGCAGCGAGGGCGCCGACATCCTTCCCGCTATCGACGAGGCGCTTTCGATCGCGCGCCACGCTGCCGCGCCGCTGGTGGTGTCGCACCTCAAGTGCGCGGGCGCGAGCCAATATGGCCGCAGTGGCGAGATCCTGCACCGGCTCGAGCAGGCCGCCGAGCGGCATCCGGTCGGATGCGACTGCTATCCCTATACCGCGAGCTCCTCCACGCTCGACCTCAAGCAGGTGGTGCCCGAGACGCCGATCCTCATCACCTGGTCGGACGCCGCACCCGCGCAGGCGGGGCGGATGCTCGCCGACATCGCCGCTGACTGGGGCGTTTCGCTGCGCGATGCGGCGGTGCGGCTGCAGCCGGCGGGCGCCGTGTATCACTGCATGGCGGAGTCGGACGTCGACCGCATCCTCGCGCACCGGCTCACCATGATCGGCTCGGACGGGCTGCCATGCGACCCGCGGCCGCATCCCCGCTTGTGGGGCAGCTTTCCGCGCGTGCTCGCGCACTATGTTCGCGAACGCGGGCTGCTGTCGCTGCCCGCGGCGATCCGCAAGATGACCGGCCTCCCCGCCGACCGCTTCGGACTCACCGATCGCGGCTACGTCCGGGAGGGGATGGCCGCCGATCTCGTGCTGTTCGACCCGGCCCGCATCCTCGATCTGGCCGATTACGACGACCCCGTACGGGCGGCCGAAGGCGTGCGAGGCGTCTGGGTCAACGGCGTCGCCACGCTCGACGAGACTGGCGTCACCGGCGCCCGCGGCGGCCGACTGTTGCGACGCGCGGATGCGCCCGGCGATGGCGGCCCGGCGCACAGGATAGCCTAACCTACGCGGCCGATGGTCGCGACTCAGGCCGATAGCGGGCGTGGCCCTGAGAAGAAACCAAAACGAAGGAAGTGAACGATGACGGACGGTATCAAGCGCTATGGCGTCGAGGGCGGCAGCGGCACCGGCGGGCAGCATCTGCCGTTCGCGCGCGCGGTCCAGGCCGACGGCTGGCTCTACGTCTCGGGGCAGGTGCCGATGGTAAACGGCGAAGTCATCGACGGCGGGATCATCCCGCAGACTCACCAGGCGATCCGCAACGTGCTCACGATCCTTGCGGAAGCGGGCTACGGGCCGGAGCATGTGGTGCGCTGCGGCGTGTGGCTCGACGACGCCCGCGACTTCATGTCGTTCAATCGCATCTTCAAGGAATATTTCGGCGCCAACCCGCCGGCACGCGCGTGCGTCGTCTCGCAGATGGTGGTCGACTGCAAGGTCGAGGTCGACTGCGTCGCCTGGAAGCAGCCCTAAGTGGGTGGCGGCGCGCTGCTGCTGATCGAGGCGGCGGCCGCCGTCGCGATCCTGATCCTGCTGATCGTGCGCGTGCGGCTCAGCCCGTTCATCGCGCTCACGCTGGTGTCGCTCGGCCTCGCGCTCGTCGCGGGCATCCCCGCGGCGGCGATCGTGAAGGGATTCGAGGCCGGGGTCGGCGGCGCGCTCGGCCATATCGCACTGGTGGTCGGCCTTGGCACGATCCTCGGCAAGATGATGGTCCAATCCGGCGGCGCGGACCGCGTCGCGCGCAGCGTGATCGGCTTTTTCGGGCCGCGCCGCGCCGACTGGGCGGCGATGACGGTTGCGCTGATCGTCGGGCTGCCGGTGTTCTTCGAGGTCGGCTTCGTGCTGCTGGTGCCGATCGTCTTCGCGGTGGCGTCGCGGCTGCACCAACATCCGCTGCGGCTCGGGTTGCCGATGGCGGCGGGACTGTCGGTGGTGCATGCGATGGTGCCGCCCCACCCCGCCGCGATGCTCGCCACCCAAGCCTATGGCGCGGACGTCGGCCTGACCGTGCTGTTCGCGCTGCTCGTCGGCATCCCCACCGCCGCGGTCGCCGGGCCGTTGTACGCCCGGCTGGTAGTACCGCGGCTGGCGCCCGCCGCCGCGTCCGCCGCGATCGAGGAGGTGCCCGAGCACGCGCTGCCCGGCTTCGGCATCACCTTGGCGACATTGCTGCTGCCGGTCGTGCTGATGCTGCTCGGCAGCCTCGCGCCCGCGCTCGCCGTGCCGGGCAGCGCACTCGACCAGGCGCTGCGCTTCCTCGGCACCCCCGTGGTCGCGCTGCTCGCCGCGGTGCTGGTGAGCTACTGGACGCTCGGGTTGGCGCGCGGCCTCTCGGCGACGACGATCCAGCGCTACACCAACGAGTGTCTCGCGCCCACCGCGATGATCACGCTGGTGGTCGGCGTTGGCGCCGGCTTCGGTCGCGTGCTGACCGACAGCGGCGTCTCCGACGCGATCGTCGCGCTGGCGGCACAGCTGCATGTGCCGGTGGTACTGCTCGCCTGGCTGATTGCGGCGCTGATGCGCGTCGCGACCGGCTCGGCGACGGTGGCGATGGCGACCGCGGCGGGGATCGTCGCGCCGCTCGCCGCGGCCAACCCGGGGGTACGGCCCGAACTGCTCGTGCTCGCCACCGGCGCGGGGTCGGTGGTGCTGAGCCACGTCAACGACGGCGGCTTCTGGCTGGTGAAGGAATATTTCGGACTGAGCGTCGCCGATACGATCCGCAGCTGGACGGTGTGCGAGACGCTGATCTCGGTAGTGGCGCTGTTGTTGACGCTGGGCCTGTCCGCCTTGGTATAGGCGAGGGAGCGCCGCACAACGCCTTTGGCTCCCGCCCCCGCCGGCGAGATGGTGCCGCTGCCCGCGGCCGCCACGGCGCCACCCACATTCCCGCTCGCGGCGAGCGGCGATGCCCTCACCGCGCCGATGGCAGCTCCGCTGCCGTGATGTTCCAGCCGCGCAGCCGCACCGTCGCCGCCCCACGGGACGCCGGATAGCGCACCATGACCCGCCGCGCCTCGCCGGGCAGCAGTGAAACGTAATTGTCGCTGAAATAGGCCGGCAGGATCTGCTCGCCGCGCGCGTCGAACAGCGTCAGCTTGGCCTGAAGCGCGGGCGTCGTCGCCTCATTGGCCAGCGCGATCTCCACCGCACGCTCGCCATCGCTGCCCGCAGCCGCGGAGGCACTCGCTCGCAGCGCTACGTCGGGCATGGCGGCGAGCGCGCGCAGGTCCTCGGGCTTGGCCGACTGCCAGTAGAAGTTCTCGGACAGCGCCGCGCCATCCGCTCCCGCGGCGCGCAACCGCACCAGCACCGGGCCGCGCGCCAGCGCCGCGGTAAGCGCGGCGTCGCCGCCCAGCGCCAACGCGGTGGCAGTGGCGTTCGCGGGCACGTCCAGCTGCGCCGCGCGTCGCAGTACCTCGCGTCCCGCGACGTCGGTGACGAGCGCGATCACGTGCACGCCGTACAGCGGTGCGCGCGTGGTGTTGACCATCAGCACGCGGCGCTCGGGCTGGTCGAGCTGGACGTGCACCGGCTCGGCACCCTTCATTGTGCCGTAGAAGGCGGCGTGGGTGTCATAGTCAGACGAGTAGATCTGGAAGTCAGTCGACGGCCAGGCCGGGTGCGTCATCCACAGCATGCGCGCGCTGTTCTGCGTCCACAGCCCGGCGTTGAACCCTTCGAAAATCGCACGGTATGATTCATAGTTGAGCATCTGCGCCTTGCGCTCGAAGTCGGCGAGATTGCGCGCCGCCCCGAACTCGCTCTCCAGCGCGCGCATGAAGCTCGCCATCGAGACCCCGCGCTCCTGGTGCCAGTCGTGGTACACCCAGGTGTCGCTGACCGGCCAGCGGTCGGCGGCGGGCGCGGTGCGCTGCCACGACTCGAGCGTAGGGAAGCTCGACGTGCCCACCTCCACCGCGAAGCCGCGCGGATAGCTGGTGAAATAATCCTCGGGCGGGTGCCACTCATAGGGTCCGGACCCACCCAGGTTGATGATCCGCGAATTGCCCTTGTAGAGGCGCGTACCGTCCTCTTCCCACACCATGTCCTGCAGCGCGGTCTGGAGCGCCGGCTGGGGCACGCCCTCGTTGCGGCCGAACCACAGCACGATCGAGGGATGCGTGCGGTAGCGCCGCACCACGTCGCGCGCGTTGGCGACGAACAGCGGCACGTCCTGTGCCTCGGCGTCGTTGTCCTGCGTCGACTCCCAGAAATCGTTGAGGACCATCAGGCCATAGCGATCCGCCAGCGCGTAGAAGGCCTCTTCGGTGCTCTGCCCCATCCAGTTGCGCACCACGTTCATGCCGGCATCGCGATGGAGCCGGAAGTACGGGTCGAGCCGCGCCGGGGCGACGCGTTTCATCATGTCGTCCATGCCCCAATTGCCGCCGCGCGCGGCGATGCGCACGCCGTTGACGCGCAGCACCAGCTGCGTGCCGAGCGGGTCGTCGGGCAAAGTCGTCACCGCGGGCGAGCGCTCGGCGCCCGGCATGAGCGAGTTGGCCCAGCCGCCACGCACCTTGCGCAGCGCCGGGTGCCGTTCGTCGAGCACCGGCGTACCGAGGCGATGCGCCATGTCGTTGTCGACCAGCACACGCCGCAGTGCGCCCGCGGCATTGAGCGAGCCGAGCTCGTACGTCACCGTGCGCATGCCGAAATCGAGCTGGCGCCGATCCGAGGTCGCACCGCCGCTCGCCGCGGTCAGCGTCAGCGCGTGGAGCGCGGGGTCGCCATAGCCGTTGGGCCACCATAGCCGCGGCTGCGCGATGTGGAGCGCCCGCTGCTCCTCCGGCGTGAAGCGCACCGTCACGGTCGCGCCCGGCGCCACCGTCACCGCGCGCTCCACCACCACATCGTCGAACGCGGCGCGCACCAACGTGTCGACCGCGCCGGCGCCATGGTTGGTCACCGGCACCTCGATCGTCACGTCGGCGAGCGACAGATCGGCGCGCGGCAGCCGCGTCGAGATCGCGGGGTCACCGAGCGTCACCGCGCCGGTCTCGGCCAGCTCGACCCCCTGCCACAGGCCGGTGTTGCGGTCGCGCACCGCGGGGATCCAGTCCCAGCCCTCGCTTGCGCCGAAAGTGGGGCCGTCGCTCATCAGCGCGCCGCCATTGTCGCCGCGACCACCGGCGAGCGACTGCTCGTGCGCGATCCCCGGGTGCGGCGGCGGCGCGACC
The DNA here is from genome assembly GCF_051400595.1 of Sphingomonas larreae. Classification (NCBI taxonomy): domain Bacteria; kingdom Pseudomonadati; phylum Pseudomonadota; class Alphaproteobacteria; order Sphingomonadales; family Sphingomonadaceae; genus Sphingomonas; species Sphingomonas larreae. The sequence goes on along the minus strand of NZ_JBLFFI010000002.1, from coordinate 147,060 downwards.
AGCACCGCGACACTGTTGCGCGCGCCGCGGCGCATCCGCGCGCCGACATCGAAGCTGCCGCGGATGAACGCGCCCTTGATCTCGCCGACCTCCTCGCCATTGACCCACACCCGCGCGGCATAGTTCACGCCGTTGAAGGTGAGCGTCAGCCGCTCGCTCGCGCCGGCGGGCAGGTGGAACTCGGTGCGGTACCAATAGGATTGCCGCGCGAGCGTCTCCGGGATGGCCATGTTGTTGAGCCCGATCGTCGGATCGGGATAGACGCCGCGATCGACCAGCGTGGTGAGCACAGTGCCGGGCACGGTCGCGGCATGCCAGGCACGCGCGTCATAACCCGGACGCGAGATCGCCGCACCCGCCGCGCGCACGCCCGGCGCCGCCGCCATGCGCCAGCCATTGACGTCCCAGCGTCCCGCCGCGGCACGCGCCAGCGCGGGTGCATCCGACGCCGGCGTCGCGACCGGGCGCGCGGCCGGCGCCTTGCTCGTCGGCAGCTCCCATGCGGGCTGCGGGGTAGTGAGGCCATATTGCGTCTTCACCTGGAGCGGCCACGACGGACTGGCATCCTGGAAACGGGTGAGCGACTCGTTGGGCGGACGCTTGGCCGAAGCGGCGACATCGGCCAGCTCGGGCGCGAGCGTGACCTCGGCGATGAGTCCGGCGTAGCCTTCCCTTCCCGCGACCCGCGTCCCCAGCGCCACCAACGCGCGCGGCGCCGACGCGGTGCCACGCGCGCTCCCGACGAGGCGTCCGTCGACGTAGAGGCGCAACGTGCCGGCGTCGGCGGTGACCGCGAGCAGCTGCCACCGCCCGGCGGCGATCGGGCGCGACGCGCCGATCGTGACGTCGCCCAGAGTGAACATCGGGCGGCCGTCGTCGAGCGACAGCACGCGCGCCGCGGCGTCGCCGACGCGACCGATCGCCGCCACCGGGACACGCCCGCGGGCCAGCTGCGTCGGCTTGATCCAGGCGCTGAACGTCCAGCGTGGCGCCTCCGGCAGGCGTTCGTCAGCGGCATAGCCCTGCGCGAGCCACTCGATGCCGTCGGAACCGGACAGGAAGGTGGCGCTGTATGGGCCGATCCTGGCGCGCTTCGGATGCGCGATGCGCGACGACGGCCATTCGATCTGCTGTGCGGCCGCCCCTAACCCGGATCCGGCGGCGGCAAGCACGATGAGCGCGACACCGGCGCGAAGGGTAAGGCTGGTCAAGACATTCTCCTGCTATGCGCGACGCCTGCCTGCCGCTGAGCGCGGCAGGATCATCGCCTGAGGGGCTTGGTGGCGCGGATCGCCCGACGGACGGCGACGCGGCGGCTCACTCCGGCAGCACCGTCCGCGTGCCCGTGATCGTCACCTCGGTCCAAACCCCGTCCGCGTCGCCCGGCTGACCGCCGCCGACGAACAGGCGATATGCCCCCGGCTCGATCGTGCGCGTGCCGTCCCGCCCAACCAGGCTGAGCGAGCGGGGATCGATCCGCAGCCGCACGTCCTGAGTGGCGCCGGGCGGGAGCGCGACGCGCGCGAAGCCGACGAGCTGACGCTGGAGCACCGGCACGGTGCGTCCCTGCGGTTGCGATGCGACCGGTGCGAGGTACGCCTGCACCACCTCCTCGCCCGCGCGCGTGCCGCGATTGCTGACGCGTACGTTCATCTCCAGCGCGCCGCCGGCGGCGACACGCACCGCCGCGGGCGTGGCGGCGGCGTAGGCGAAGCGCGTGTAGCTCAGCCCGTGACCGAACGGGTACAAGGGCTTGCCCGTGAAGAAGCGGTAGGTCCGGTTCTTCATGCTATAGTCGATGAAGGCGGGCATATCGCGCGTCGCGGCGTAGAAGGTCACCGGCAGCCGGCCGCTCGGGCTGATGTCGCCGGCGAGCAGCCCGGCGATCGCGGTGCCGCCCGCCTGGCCGGGATACCAGGCCGCAACCGCCGCGTCCGCTGTGTCCTTCGTCCAGGGATCCGCGATTGCGGCGCCGGTCATCTGCACCACCACCAGCGGCTTGCCCGTTGCGGCCAGCGCGGCGAGCAGTGCGCGTTGCGGCTCGGGCAGCTCGATCTTGGTACGGTCGCCGCCGACGAAGCCGGGCACGTCGAGCCGCAGCGCCTCGCCCTCGAGCGTCGGCGACAGGCCGGCGAAGGCGACGACCACGTCGGTGTCGCGCGCCGCCGCAACCGCCTCGGCCAGCTGCGCCGCGGCGGGCGCGACCCAGCGCAGTCCGATGCCGCCGTCGGCGCTGACATGATCGAGCTCGACGCGCAGCGCACGTGGGCGCGCATCGGCGAAGGCGACGCTCGCCTCGACTCCCTCGTCGCTGCCGCGATCGGCGATCACCGGCTGACCATCGACCCATAGCCGCACCGCGTCGTGCCCGTCGCAGTCGAAGCAGCGCGGCACTTCCAAGCGCAGCGTGTAGGTGCCGGGTGCGGGCGGCGTCAGCTGACCGGTCCAGCGCACCGCATAATGGCGGTCCTGGAGCCCGCGCGCAGGCGGCGCGCGATCCCAGTCGAAGTCGATGACGCGGTCCTGGCGCGTGAGCAGCGGCCGCCCGACGGGTGTCGCCCCGCGGAAATAGTCGCCGCGCAGGCCGGGTCGCCCGTCGGCTGACAGCGCGGTCTCGGGCACCGGCACCGCCACCCCTTCCGCCAGCACGCTGCCCTGCGCATAGCGCACGTTGGCGGCGCCGAAACGCGCCCGGATGCCTTGCAGCGGGGTGACCGGCGCGGCGGCGGTGCCGTGGTAATTGGCCTCGAGCACGTCGAGCGAGTCGGCATTGGCGCCGATCACCGCCAGCCGGGTGCCGGACGCGAGCGGCAGCCGGTCCTTGTTGGTCAGCAGCACCAGCGACTTTTCGGCGGCTTCGAGCGCGAGGTCGCGGTGTGCGGGGGTGTCGACGCTATGCGGCCCGATCCGATCCCACGGACTGCGCCGGCCGAACGCGATGCCGAGCGCGGCACGCGAGGCGAAGACCCGGCGCAGCGCCTCATCCACCTTCGTCTCGGACACGAGCCCGCGGCGAACCGCCTCGGGCAGCGCGTCATAGCTCGGCCCGCAGTCGAGGTCAGTTCCCGCCGCCAGCGCGGCCGCGGCGGCCGAGGGTACGTCCAGCCGGTAATTGTGGAAGCTCTCGATATAGCCGACCGCGTCGCAGTCGGAGACGATCATGCCGCGAAAACCCCAGCGATCGCGCGCGCGGCCGTTGAGCAGCGTCTCCGACGCACAGGCGGGCACCCCGTGGATCGCATTGTACGCGCACATCGTCGACAGCGCGCCGCCCTCGGTCAGCGCGAGGCGGAAGGCGGGCGTGTAGGTCTCCGCCATGTCGCGCGGCGACGTGTCGACATCGAAGGCGTTGCGTCCTGCCTCCGGCCCGGAGTGAACCGCGAAATGCTTGGGCGTCGCGATCGCTTTCGGGTTGGCGGCGTCAGGCCCTTGGATGCCGCGGACGAAGGCGACGCCGAGCCGCCCGGCGAGATACGGGTCCTCGCCATAGGTCTCCTGCCCCCGGCCCCAGCGCGGATCACGGAAGATGTTGATGTTGGGCGACCAGATATGCAGCCCCGCGAAGCGCGGCCGGTCCGCGTCGCGCGGGCGCACGTTGAACTTGGCGCGCGCTTCGGTGGAGACCACGTCGCCGACGCGGCGCAGCAGGTCGACGTCCCAACTCGCCGCCATCCCGATCGCCTGCGGGAAGACGGTGGCGACGCCGTTGCGCGCGAGCCCGTGCAGCCCCTCGCTCCAATAGTCATAGGCGGGCAGCTCGGCCGCGGGCCGCGCCGGCGCAGCGTTGCCGAGTTGCGCGGCTTTCTCCTCCAGCGTCATCGCGGCGATCGCGCGCTCGATCGCGGGCGCGGCGGAGGTGTCGGCCTGCGCCGCGATCAGCAGAAGAGAAAGCATGGCGGGTCCTGGTTCCTCTCAGCAAACGCACGCAGATCCTCCCCGTTTGCGGGGAGGGGGACCATGCGAAGCATGGCGGAGGGGGCTTCCGCAGGCGCTGCTCTGTGGGGAGCCCCCTTCACCATGCCCTGCGGGCGCGGTCCCCCTCCCCGGCAAGCGGGGAGGATCGGGTGGGTCAGAAGTTGGCGCGAAGACCGAGGCGGAAGGCGCGACCGACCACGTCGTACAGCGTCGGCGTGGTGATGTTGCCGGGCACCGTCTCGCCGTCGCGATTGAAGACGTTGTCCACCTTGGCATAGGCTTGGAAGGCGGGGGTGAAGCGATACGACGCGGCGAGGTCGACGTAGAGCGCGCCGGGCACGCGGTTGTGATCGTACGTCGGGCGGTTGACGGTCGAAACCGGGCAATTGGTCGAGCAGACGATGTTCTCGTTCGAGAACACGCCCGCGCTGAACCAGCGCTCCTGCACCGTGAAGCTGACCGTGTCGGTGCTCCAGTCCTGCGACGCCAGCACCTTCCAGTGCGGCACCGCGGTGGCCTCGATGTTGGTGCCGGCGAGCTGCCGCGGGATCGTGCCGGGCAGGCCCGTGTCCTGCACGAAGTTGATCGTATGCGTCGCCAGCCCGCGCAGGCTGAGCCGGCCCGGCAGGCCGATCCCGTCCAGCTTGGTGGTGTAGCTCGTCTCGATATCGAAGCCGTCGGTGAAGATCGACGCGAAGTTGAACGGCTGCACCGTGACATAGGCGGTATCGAGGTTACTCAGATCGAACGAGCCGCAGGCGAACTGCACGCCGCCGTAGCAGAGGTTGATCTGCGTCTGCGCGTCGAGCGACGAGATCGCATCGTCGATCTTGATGCGGAAATAGTCGAACGACAGGCTGAAACCCGGGAGCCAGCTGGCGCGCGACAGCACGAACCCAACCTCGGTGTTGCGCGCGATCTCGGGGGTGAGCGCACGGTTGCCGGTGGTGGTCTGCAGCACCGTGATCGAGCGGTTGCCGTTGAACGGGTCGATCGTCCCCGTGCGGTTGCTCGTGACCGGGGCGGCGAACAGCTCGGACAGGTTGGGCGCGCGGATGTCGCGCGAGGTCACGCCGCGCAGGCGGAAGCCATCGACCGGGGTGTCCCAGGTGCCGCCGACCTTCCAGGTGTAGACCGTGCCGGAGGTGCTGTAGTTGGTCGCGCGGCCCGCGACGTTGAGGTTCGCGCGACCGATCGCGTCGCTGTTGAACAGCGGCGCGTTGAGCTCGAGGTACGATTCGAGAACGTCATAGCCGCCGCTGCCGTTGCGGTAATTGCCGGCATACCAATTGCCGCCCTGGGGGTTGAGCAGCGGATCAGCGGCGTAATCCTCGTTATAGCCGTCGCCGGTGAGGATGCCATTGCCGTAGGGGTCGGCAGTGACGCGGTAGAATTCGTGGCGGAACTCGCCGCCGAACGCGACCGCCAAGGGACCCGCCGGCAGCGCCAGCGGCTCGCCGCTGACCGCGAAGCTCGCCACATCCTGAGTCTGGCGCGTGTGCTGGAACGGCCCGTTCTGCGGCTCGACATAATAGCGCGCCGCGTCAGTCGGCGTCTGCCCGCCGATCACGTTAAGCGGCGAACAGCCGCTCGCCACCGCGACCGGATCAGCGCAGGTGATCACGCCGTTGGCGCCGCGCACCGCCTGGATCGCGGCGCGGTAACGCGGCATCAGCGGGATGTTGTTGACGTTGATGTCGGTGATGCCGGTGCCGTGCTCATAATAGGCATCGTAGCGCCAGTCGGTACCGAACGCCGCGACCTTGCCCTTGGCGCCGATCACGCCGCGATACTGGTGCCGGCGCGTGTTGACGTCGATGAAATCGAACATCGGGTTGACCGTGCCGAAGCGGAAGCTGGTGATACCGTTCGTCGCGCAGGCCGCCTGGATCGCGGCCGGTACATACGGGTTCGAGCATTGGATCGTCAGATTGTCCTGCGCCGATCCCGGATTGGGCGTGTTGCTGGTGTCGACCCGCGCGACGTTCAGGGTGGCGTAGATCTCGTTATCGGGCGCGATGTCGAAGCCGATCCGAGCGTAGCTGTTGATCCGCGTGATCTCGGACTTGAAGCTGTTGCCGTTGGTGACGCTGCCGCTCAGGTCGCCGCCGATGCACGAGCCTGGCAGACAGCCGGTGCCATATTGGAAGGGCACCGGATTGCCGTTCTTGTCGAACGCCGTGCCGGCGAGCGGGCCGGCGTTGATCAGCCCGTAGCGGCCGAACAACGTGGACTGGACGTGATCGCGCACGAGATATTGCGGCAGACCGTCCGTGGCGATGCCGCGGTTCTGCACGCCGCGCGCCACCAGCCAGGTGCGGCCGTTGGGCCCATCGCCGTTGGGATCGTTGCCCACGCCGAAGCCGGCCGAGGGGATGCCGTCCTCGTGGCTGTACTCGCCGCTGAGGATCAGGTGCAGCCGGTCGTCTGCGAGCGACTTACCCACCGCCGCCTGCGCCGTATAGTTCGCGTCGTCGCCATAGGTGCTGATGCCGCCCATCACGTTGGCGCGGAAACCGGTGAAGCGCGTGTTGGTGACGAAGTTCACCACGCCGCCGACCGCATCCGAGCCGTAGGAGGCCGAGGCGCCGCCGGTGACCACGTCGACGCGCTCGATCAGCAGCTGCGGGAAGAGGCTGACGTCCGCGACGCCGGTGACATTGGCGCCGACGACGCGCTGACCGTCGATCAGCGTCAGCGTGCGGATTGGCTGGAGGCCGCGCAGGCTGAGCGTGCTGAGCCCCTGCACGCCGGTCGAGGTGCCGTTGGCACCGACGCTGGCGCCGGTCGAGCCCTGCAGCGCGGGTAGCTGCGCGACGGTGGTGAAGACATTCGGCTGCGCGTTCTTGGTGATCGCCTCGTAGCTGAGCACCTGGGTCGGCGTCGGCGCGTTGAAACCGCTCGACACGATACGCGAACCCGTGACGACGACGTCGCGTTGCGGCTCGGCCTGCGCCTCGGAGGGTACCGCCTCCGCGGTGGTGCTACCGGTGCCGCCGGTCTCAGGCTGCGGCGTGGTGACGTTGGGCGGGGTCTGCTCCGCGGCGGGCGCCTGCTGTGCCCAGGCCGGCGTCGCCAGCATCGTCGACGCGACCAGCGCCAGCGTCGTTTTCCTCATCCCCATCCGCATCGTACATGCCCCATTTCTCTTGAACGAAACCGGTCGGCTGATGCCGTCACCAGGCCTCATGCAGGCGAGCATAAGGATGCATGCGGAATTCACGCAACGATCATTTTGCATTTTTACTTATTTTATTCGGATGAACGTTCTCAATGACTTGAAGCGGACAACAGCAACGTTCCGATGACATCGCACGCGAGAAAACCCCTTTCCCGCACATAGCGCGAGAAGGGGTGAAGGCAGGTCATGGACTTGGGTCTTCGCGGGAAGCTGTCGGGGTCTGGACGCCACTGCAACGCCCGTGCGCCATCTCCGTAGCAGCGGGAGCGACCGCGGCCGCTCCCGCCGTCGCGTCAGAAGCCGTAGCTCAAACCTGCATAGCCGAACCGCCCCGGCACATCATAGGTCGTCGGGTCATAGTTGTTGAGGCTGCACGAGAAGCAGGCCGGCGGATCGGTGTCGAACACATTGTTGACGCCGAGCGTCAGCCCGATCTTTTCATCAAGCCACGACGGGCGGAACGACAGCTGCACGTCCCCGTAGAACCGGCTCTTCAGCTTGTTGCCGCCCGAGGTCTCGATCACGTCGTCGATGTAGCGGCCGGTGAACGCCGCCGCGACCGGACCGATATCCCAGTCGAGCGTCGCCTGGCCCTTGAAGTGCGGATAGGCCTGGTCGGGGCTGCCGCGCTCGGTGCCGGTATAGTTGGTGCTGGTCGTACCCTCGGTGGCGGGAACGATCTCCTCGTACCGGAGCAGATAGTTGCCGCTCACCGACAGGCCGAAGGTGCCCGCGCCGGTCGGCTGCGTGCGCAGGTTGAAGGTGGCGTCGATGCCGCGGGTGCGGATGCCGCCGGTGTTGAGCAGCACGCCGTTGATTGCCGAGATGAAGCCGTTCGGCGTGCGCCCGACCGCGCCGCACGACAGCGCATCACCGGTCTGGACGCAGCGATTGAGCAGCACCGCCGCGGGAATGGACGCGATCGCGCCGTCGACCTTGATGTCATAGTAATTGACCTCGAGGCTGAGCGCGCTGGCAAAGGCCTGCCGCGCCCAGGCCGGACTGTACACGCCACCGAACACCCAGGTGCGCGCCGTCTCCGGGCGCAGCGCGGCGTTGCCGCCGGTCTGCACGCTGATCTGCCCGCCCTGCGGCTCGGTATAACTGCCGTCGGCGGGGACGCCGTTCGCGATGCAATTGGCGCGGACCGTCGGATTGCTCTGGAACAGGCCGCCCGCCGCGCTGGTGCAGGGATCGTCCAGCGTCTGGTCGAAGCGCGACTGCGCGCCGAACAGCTCGCCAATCGTGCGTGACGGGAGTGCTCGGCACGGCAGAGGACCGAGCCGGCGACCCCGCTCCACCCCCGATCGCCCCGCGACACGTAAGCGTTGCCAGCAAAGGCGATCTTTTCAATTCGCTCATTTATCTGGGTTCTTTTCGCGACATGCCTCGTTGACGACCGCCGGCATGCGCCGGCGTCTGAGAGGATCAAGCGATGGCCGTAAAATTCGCCGGAACGATGAACGCGATCAACCGAGGCCTGGAGGACACTAAGCCGGCCAAGGGCGCCACGATGGTGGAGGATTGGGAGGCCGCGCTGGCGGAAGTGGACACGCCCGGCGCCAAGGGCATCCTTCGCGACCTCGCGTCGCTGCGCAAACAGCTCGAGAAGGACTCGCCCGATGCGGATCGGGTCCATGACCTGCTGCACCGCCTCGGCGCCGCCACGACGAAGATCGCCGACAAGTCGGACAAGTCGCAGGACAAGCTGAAGGCGCTCGGCGAGGCGCTCACCGAGGCGGGCGAAGAGCAGCCCGACGAGGAAGAAGACGCCGCGGCGGCCGCGGCCCCGAAGCGCGCGCGCAGCAAGAAGTAAGTCGGCGGCGGCGGGGCGTCCCTTTCCCCCGCCGCCCACGCCGGCGCAGACTGGGGCACCACCTGCTAGCGAAAGCGTCATCACCATGATCATCAAGGCCGTTCTGTTCGATATCGACGGCACCCTCGTCGACAGCAACGACGATCATGTCGCCGCGTGGCAGGAGGCGTTTCGCGCGGTCGGCGCGAAATTCGACGACCAACTTGTCCATGATCAGATCGGCAAGGGCACCGACATGCTCGTGCCGGCCTTGCTGCCGGGCGCGAGCGAGACGGAACAACAGCGGCTCGGCGAGGCGCATGGCAGGATCTTCAAGGAGCGCTATCTCGCGAAGGTGACGCCGTTTCCACGCGCGCACGCGTTGCTGCGGCACGTCCGCGACAGCGGCCGGAAAGTGGTGCTCGCCTCCTCCGCCTCCGGCGAAGAGCTCGACCATTATGTCGGGCTTCTCGAGGCACAGGAACTCATCGACGGCACGACCACATCGGACGACGTCGAGAAGACCAAGCCCGCGCCGGACATCTTTGCCACCGCGCTGGCGAAGCTGGCACCGCTGCACGCCAGCGAGACGATCGTCGTGGGTGACACCCCCTATGACATCGAGGCTGCGGCACGGTGCGGCATCGCCGCGGTGGCGGTCCGCTCCGGCACGTTCGCCGACCAGGCGCTGCGCGACGCCGGTGCGATCGCACTCTACGACGACGTTGCGGCGTTGCTCACCGACTTTGACGCGTCCCCGCTGGCACGCTGACACGATAACGGACAGCCGCGCGCTGCGCCTGCATCGCGGTGGGTCTTGCCCCTAAACCATCGCATCGCGCGGCGCGGACCAGCCGCTAGGACGAGCGTCGCGGTCGAAGGATGGCGCCGAGCCGATCGGCGCGATCGTCGCGCCGGACCAGAAGAGGATAGCGTAGCCGCCCCGGTGTGTGCAGCTGGACGGAACGCACCCTCACCCCGCGACGGATCAGTAGCGCGAGCGAGTCGACGCCGCTCTCCAGTACGCTGCGCAGACGCTCCACCGAGAACGGACGTTCGTCGACCGCGACGATGATCGAGCCGATCGTGAGGTCAGCGTCGAACCCCGCGCCGCCCCAGAGGACATCGCTGATGCGACCGTCGGATGCGACGCTGATACCGACGGTGTGCGTGAGATCGGTGATCCCCGACTCCGCCTCCTGGCAGCGCTGATAGGGGTTGGGCGTCTCGCCATAATCGAGTCGGTACCCGCCACGTTCGATACCGCCCAGCAGCGTTCCGGGCCGTGTCTCGTCCAGCGCCTGCGACAGAAAAGCATGCCAGTCGAACGGCACCAATTGCGTCAGCGCAGCCACGACGTCGTCCAGGTGATACGGCCGGGTAGACCAGTCGCCCTCGGCGCCGCCGAAGAAGCATCGTGCAAAATCGTCGAGCGACCGGGTGTCGCCAGACAGTTCGCGCAGGCGCGTGTCCACCTCCAGCCACAGCAGCGCGCCCTCGGCATAATAATCCTCGCTGCGCTGCCAGCTCGGCCATGGCAATGGGCTGCGCGCCGCGATGATCGGGTCGCGCGTGGTGTCGAGCAGCGGGCGCCAGCGGCTGCCGGGCCGCGCCTCGTAGCGCGCCGCGGTCAGCGCCAGCGCGCCCAGCGTCAGCTCGCGCGACCACAGGCCCGAGCGCGCGCACAGCACGTTGGTCCAATATTGCGTCTGCCCCTCATAGACCCACAAAAGGCTGTTGCGGATCGGGCGATCGAACGAGGGCGCACACGAATCCGCGCCGCGCCGGTGCTTGCCGTTCCAGCTGTGGATGAACTCGTGCGGGATCGTATCGCGGCGCGACACGTGCGCGTCCCAGCCGGTGAAATATTCGGGCGCGCTCACCGCTTCGAACGAGCGGTGATGTTCCACGCCCGCCGCGGTGAGCGTGTCGCTGAGCGCGAACAGCATATGAAAGCGATCGAACGGACGCGAGCCGAACAGCAGCAACGCCTCCGCCACCACCGCGCGATGCGGCGCGATCTGTTCGTCGGCGGCGGCGAGATGGCGCGCCTCGTCGGCGGCGAGGTGCAGGTCGACGTGCTCGTCCAGCGGAACGGTGCGAAAGTGCTGCGCCGCGAGCACGGGGGAGTCGACCAGCGTGTCGAGCGCGCTGCGCTCAAACGTCAGACGCTCACCGTCACCGCGCTCGAACGCGATGGCGCACGCTGCGTCCCATTTTTCCGGAAGCGCGAGATGCGCGTCGACGCGGATTTCGGCGGCGGCATGGCCCGCGGGATAAAGGATCACCGCATTCCACGGCAGCAACAGCATGTCCGGCGAACTGATGAGGCGTCCTTGCGCCGGGTCGGTGGGCGAGAGGAACTGGAACTCCGCCGTGATCGCATCGACCTCGCGCGGCACCGTCACCGCAAAGGCATGAACCATCGTGGGATGACGCCGCCACGGAAGCGGCTCGCCGGCGGCGGTGAACGACAGGCCGGCGAGCAGCTCGATCGGCGCCACCGGTGCATGGAAGCCTGGCAGCCATTTGGGGTAGAGCAGCACCAGCTCCCCCGCCCGGGTCACCGGAATGACCTCGCGCACCCGGAGAATACCGCGCCATCGGTCGCTGGCGTCCACATTCAGCGCGATTGGTCCTGCATACGGTTCGTCGCGCGGCTCGGGGATGTCGAACACGTCGGTGTCGCGGCCCGGCAGGGTGATGGCGTCGGAAGCGGGAGCGTCGGTCACGACATCGCGGCGATCGCTTCGGCGCAATAGATGCGCGCGACGACGACGCCGGTGCGATCGAGCACATCGACGCGACCCTTCGGGTCCAACGCCGGTTCGCCGCTGCTGCCAAAGGTGCGGCAGAGCCGTCGATTGGCGCAGGCCATTGCGTGCCAGAGATCGGGAACGCGAAGCCGCTGATCCGCGATCACGTGGCTCGACTTGTCCATGTAACGGAGAGAAAAGCACGGCATGCTGTTCTCAACTCGACATGCACAAAGAAGGTTCTGATCTTAAACGTCATTAAGACGTTTTTTAAAACTTGCCACTTACATCAATGTAAGACGCCTCACGTCGCAACATGCGTCAAGGAAGAGCCGGTCTACTCCGATGCCACGCCCGGCTGTGTCGCGCCGGCACTCATCGCCGGAACGAACAATCGTTCAGCCGCAGCAGCGCTTGTGCTTTTTCCCGGATCCGCAGTGACACGGATCATTGCGTCCCCTCTTGGCCTCCGCTGCGCGCGTGGATGCAGGCGATCCGATAGTCTGAGGAGACGGGCGCGCCGCGTACAGCAGCTGAACGGCGTCGATCATCTCGCGCGCCGCCCGCTCCTCGAACGCGTTGATTTCCACGCTGTCGAGTTCGCTCTCCTCGCGCGCGATCGCGATCAACGTCGCCAGGCGCGAACAGGGCTCAGCCGTCAGCGGTTCGTCGGCCAGCGCTTGCCAATCGTCCGGGCGAAGCGCGATCGCCGCCGCGAACCCGTCGATCCAATATTCCCACAGGACCTCGCCGCCGCGATCGTCCACATCGAGGATCGGCTGAAGCTTGCCGCGCGCGAGATCGCGCGCGATCTCGTCACGCCGCGCGGCAACGGCGGTGGCGAACCAATGCACGTCGAGCGGATCATCGAAGGGCGGAACGCCCCCGCTCTCCGCTCCCCACACGACCATCATCCACTCGCCCTGCTCGATCGGCACGGGGCAGACCAGCAATCCGGTGAGAAAGCCGTCGAGCTCGGTAAGGAGCATCGGCTCCGCCACGGGCAGGTCCGCAAGCGCACCGTCCAGGCGCCGAAAACGCGACGGCAACGCCTTCACAAGCTGAGATTCCGCCGCCGCAGTTCGGCCTCCGCCAGTTCGCGCAATGGGGACGGATCGCGTTCGACGAAGATATCGGCGAAGTCGAGCAGGTCGTCGTCGCCGAGTTCCATCACCGCGGCGCGTACCGCGGCCAGGCGCTCGAGCGCTCGCCCGGACTCGGCCACGCGACGCTTGTTTCGAATCTTAAGCATTCGCGATGCGCTAGCAGGATAAAGCGCGAGAAGCAGCAGCCACCGCGCCGCATGAAGCCTAGTCGCCCGGAAGCGTCACGGCCTGCCGGGACCGACGATCTTCTCGACGTGCTTGACCGCCTGCTCGTCGACATGGCCCTTCTTGGCTGCATCGTCTGCGGCCTTCTGCGCTGCACGAGCGGCGTCGTCCGCGGCTTTCTGTGCCTCCCGGGCGATCCGCTCCTGCTCCTTGGCCGCATCCGCCGCTGCCTTGGCGGCCTGCTTCTCGGCGTCGGTCGCGGCCCTGGCCTGGTCGCGCGCGGCCTTCTCCGCGTCGCGTGCGGCCTTCTCCTGCTCCCGCGCCGCTTTGTCGGCCGCGGCGCGAGCCGCCTGATCGGCCGCTCTCTGCGCCTGGTCCGCCGCTCTCGCGGCATCCTGCGCCGCGCGCTGCGCGGCAGCGTCGGACAGCGCCTTGGCGGTGTCGCGCGCGATCCTGTCCGCCGCGGCGAGCGCCGCAGCCGCAGCAGCGTCACGCGCGCCCTTCGAGGCCGCCGCCGCCGCGCCAGCGGCCTGCGCTGCCTGCGCACGCGCAGCGGCAGCCGCCTGTGCCGCCGCTGCGCGAGTCGCCTCGTCGGCGCCGTGCTGCGCGTCCGCCGCTGCTTCCGCCGCGGCGGCGGCCTGGCGGGCTGCTTCGGCGGCCTGCTCGAGCGAGGAAGCGCTCGCCTCCGCCTGCGCCTGCGCTGCCGCAGCCGCCGCCTCGGTCGCGGCAGCGGTCACCTGCGCTTGCGTCATCGCCGCCTGCTGCGCCGCCGCCTGCTGCTGCGCCATGATCGCCGCCTCGGCCATCTTGCTGCTCTGCTCCGCCTGGCTCATCGCCGCGAGTTGTGCCGCCGCGGCTTGCTCATGCGCGACGTCCGCCTGCGCCGCCGCGAGCGACGAGGCCTGCGCGGCCGCCTCGATCGCCTGCGCGCGGGCGGCCGCCTCTGCCGCGGCGCGCTCGGCCCCGGCGTTGGCGGCGGCGGCCGCTGCCGCCTCGGTCGCGCTCTGCTGCGCCGCCGCGCTCGCCACGGCCTGCTCGCCGCGCGCCGCCGCGATCTCGCTGGCGACCTCGACCACCTTGACCGCCGCGACGGAGGCCTCGGCGGCGGTCTTGGCCGCACTCGCCACCGCGGCGAGCGCGACGTTGGCGGCGGCCGGAACGGCGCTACCCTGGCCGAGCGTGCCCTGGACCAGCCCGCCCGTCGTGTCGGCGAGCGCGACCGGCGCGGCGTAAACCGTCTCGGCGACCGCGACGACGGTCTCTGGCGCCGCCACGGGCGCCGCCGCGGCGACGGCCGGCTCCGCCGCAGCGGTCACCGGAGCAACTGCCGCCACCGTCTCCGTCGGCATCGCAGCGGCGGGCGCGGCCGCGACCGGGGCAACCGCAGCGGTTTCGACCGCGACCGGTAGCGCGGCAGGCGCCTCTTTCGGCCGCGCCGGCGACTCGAGCACGCGGCGCACGCCGCCTTGCTCGATCGCCATGCGGAAGCGATCGCCCGCCTCGACCTGCGCCACCGCGCCGGGGGTGAGCAGATCATGCGCGCCGCCATCGCTGGTAGCGACCTCCACCGCCCCTTCGATCACCTGCAGCGAGCTGCCGGTATCGCCGACGCTGACGCCGAAGGTCGTGCCCTTGACCACTGCGGCGAGATACGGCGTCTGCACCTCAAAATGCGGCGTCATCTTCTTTTTGATCATAAAGACGACGTTGCCGAACTCTTCGACGATGCGGGTCATGCCCTTGGTCTCGGTCGCAGCCGGCAGGGTGAGCCGCGAGGCCGGCGCCACCAGCATGAACTCGGTGCCGCGCACCAGCACCGCGCGGGCGCCCTTCGCGGTGGTCACGGTGTCGCCCGCGGCGATCGCCGCGCCACGCGTCGCTACCTTGGTGATGCCCGCGCGCGTGACCTGCACCTCGCCCTGCGCCTCGCTGATGCGCCATCCCGCCGGCGCCGCGCCGGCGGCGGGCGCCAGCGTGGCGGTGGATGCGGCCAGCAACGCCAGGATCGGCTTACGCATGTTAATCTCCCCATGCCGCCCAGGCATGCCGAGCTGCGGGGTAGAAGCTGAGCGTTGCGAAGAGCTTAGCTCGAATGGTTAGCGAGATGACGCGACGCTCGTAACCAAATCGGAACCCGCTCCGTCCTAGGCCGCCGCGCAAACAGGGACGCCCGATGCTATCTCACACCACCACCCGACTTCTGTTGCTCGGTGCGGCGACGCTCGCGCTCGCCCCGGCGGCGCTGGCGCAAACCGCGCTTGACCGGGCCGATCCGACGATCGCCGCACGTGCGTTGCCGCGGCCTTCGCTGGATCAGCCCGAGCGGGCTGCGGCCACCGAGGTGGAGGCGGCGAGCCGCGCCGCCGCTGGCGCCGCGGTGACGCCGCCGGTGCGCGCGGTGACGGTGCGAGGCGCCGACGCAATCCCGGCGTCCGCTTTTGATGCCGCGATCGCACCGCGACTCGGTCGAGCACTCGATCGCGGCACGCTCGCGACCTTTGCCGGCGAGATCGCCGGGGTCGTGCGTGCACGCGGCTATCCTTTCGCCACCGCGTCCGTCGCCGCCCAGCCGATGGCGGACGGCACGCTCCACGTCGACGTCGAGCTGGGGCGGATCGACGCGGTGCGCGTGATCGGCGCGCGCAGCGAGGCCGCCGACACGCTGCTGGTACACGCGCTCACCGGGCGCGGCGCGGTGACTCAGGCCATGCTCGAGCGCGCGCTGCTGCTGGTCGGAGACGTGCCCGGCGTCCGTGTCACGGACACGCGCTACGTCCGCCAGGACGGGTTCGGCATCCTGCTGGTGACGATCGCGACCGATCGCGCCAGCGCCTATGCGCAGCTCGACAACCGCGGCAGCACCGAGGTCGGGCCGGTGCGCTCGACCCTGCTCGCCGCGCTGCGTGGCGTCGCCGGCGACGGCGACGAGCTGTCGCTGGTCGTCGCGCAGACGCCGTTCGAGCCGAGCGAGTTCGCCTTCCTGCGCGCGCGCTATGCGGCGCCGGTCGACTCGGCGGGATCGGTGCTGGCGGTGGCGGGGTCGATCGCGCGCTCCAATCCCGGCGCAGCGCTCAAGCCGCTCGACGTCGTCGGACGCAGCGGCGATCTCTCGGTGAGCTATGCGCGCGCGCTGGTGCGGACGCGGGCGCGCAGCCTGTGGGGCAGTGCCGAGCTTCGTGCGGTCACCGTCACCCAGACGCTCAAGGGCGCGCGGCTGCGGCGCGACCGGCTCGCCACCGCGACGGCGACGCTGAGCGGACAGGCGAGTGTCGCCGGTGGCGCTATGCGCGGTGAGCTGGCGGGCGTGATCGGGCTGCCGCTCGCCGGGGTAAGCCGCGCCGGCGACGCGCTGCTCTCACGCGCCGACGGCGACGCGCGGTTCGTCGCCGCGACCTGGCAGATGGATTATACGCGGCGGCTGACCGGCCGCGTCAGCGCGGTGATCGCCGGCGCGGCGCAGCTCGCCTCGCGACCGCTGCTCGCCACTGCCGAGATCGGGCTCGGTGGACCAGGGTTCGCGCGCGGCTACGATTATGCCGAGCGCACCGGCGACCAAGGTGTCATGGCATCGGCCGAACTGCGCGCCGACGTCGGCCGCGTCCTGCCGGGGATCATCGACCGCGTGCAGGGCTATGCCTTCGCCGACGCGGGACGCGTCAGCAACCTGCGTGACGGCGCCGGAAGCGGCGCCTTGGCCTCAACCGGCGTGGGCGTGCGCGCGGGCGTGGGACGGCTCGACGGAATGGTCGAGCTCGCCTATCCGCTCAACGCCGATCGCTTCGACACCGGCAATCGGGCGCCGCGGCTCTCGCTGCGACTGTCGCGCACCTTCTGATGCACGGACATGACGTCTTGACGAGGCGGAACGGCGCGACGGCGATGGCTGGGGCGGATGCGCGCCGTCGCGTCGCCGCGCTGCTGCGTCGCCCGCGGCTGCTCGCGCTCGCGGCCGCGCTGGCTATGGCGCTGCTGGTGGTCGCCAGCGGTGTCGGCGAGCGGCTCGACCGGCTGCTCGATCCGCTGCGTGCCGCCGCCTGGGTGCGGGCGCCGAGCGGACAGGTCGTGGTGGTCGAGATGGATGCCGCCAGCGTCGCCGCGATTCGCGAATGGCCGTGGTCGCGCGACCATTATGCGCGCGCGATCGACCGACTGCGTGCCGCCGGCGCCGCCTCGATCACCTTCGATGTCGACTTTTCGTCCGCCGGCACCCCGAGCGGCGACGCGGCGCTGGCACGGGCGCTCGCCCGCGCGCCGGGGTTGGTCGCGCTGCCCACCTTCGCGCAGCGCGCGCGCTCGGGGGAGCGGCGCTCGATCGACTCGCTGCCGCTCCCCGCCCTGCGCGCCAACGCCGCACTCGCCTCGGTAAGCATGCAGCCGGACAGCGACGGGGTGGTGCGACGCGCGCCGTTCGGCACGATCACCGCGGGCATGCCGCGCCCGTCGCTCTCGGCATTAATCGCGCGCCGGCCCGGCGCCGCGGACACGTTCTTTCCGATTGACGGCGGGATCGATCCGATGCGGCTACCGCGACTGAGCTTCGTCGCAGTGCGCGACGGCGCGTTCGACCCGCGCGCGGTGCGCGGGCGTGACGTACTGATCGGCGCGACCGCGATCGAGATGGGGGATCGTTATGCCACGCCGCACTGGGGCGTGATCCCGGGCGTGCTGGTCCAGGCGCTCGCCGCGGAGACGCTGATGGCCGGCGTGCCTTCAGCATACGGGGCGACGTTGCCGCTGCTGCTGGCGCTGCTGCTCGCCACGCCGATCGTGGTGGCGCGACGGCGTTTCGTGGCCGTGGCGCTCGCGGTGACCGCGCCCGTCGCGCTCGTCGCCGCCGCGGTTTATGTCCAGGCAGCGTGGCATGCGGTCGTCCCGCTCGCCCCGGCACTGGTGTTGGTGGTGCTGGCGGCACTGGCACGTTTCGGGCTCGCGCTCGCGCGCCGCTTCGAGCAGCAGCGCCAGATCGACGACGACACAGGCCTGCCGAACCGTCGCGCGTTGCTGCGCCACCGTGCCGCCGCCACGAAGGCGCCGCTGCTGGTTGCGACGATCGGCAACGCCGACGCGCTGACCACATTGCTCGGCGAGCGCGCCGGACACGATCTGGTGCTGCGTCTGGCCGAGCGTCTGCGCGCCAGCGTCGGCGGCACGGTCTACCGCGTCGGCGAGCGGTTGCTCGCAGTGGAAACGGCGACCGACGACGTCGAGGCACTCGTGGTGGCGCTGCGGAGCGTGCTGACCGAGCCGGTGGAGATCCTTGGGCGCCGGGCCGATGCCGCGGTGCATCTTGGCGTGTCGGCAAGCGACGGCAACATCCACGACCGCCTCGTGAGCGCGACGCTTGCGGCCGACGCGGCCGTTGCCGCCGGCGCATTCTGGCGCCACGCTCATGTCGATGCCGAAGCGCTCGAGCGCCGGCTGGTGCTGATGGGCGAACTCGACCAGGCAATCGCACGCGGCGAGATCGAGGTTCATTACCAGCCCAAGCTCGCGCTCGCGACCGACCGGATCGTCAGCGCCGAGGCGCTGGTGCGCTGGCGTCACCCCAGCCGCGGCATGATCCGCCCCGACCTCTTCATCCCGCTGGCCGAGCAGGCCGACCGGATCGCCGCGCTGACGCTTCACGTGCTCGCTCAGGCGGTCACCGATCTCGCGGCATGGCGCGCGCGCGGGCACGACGTGTCCGTGGCGGTGAACCTGTCCGCGATGCTGATCGCTGAGCCCGCGTTCCGCACCGCTGTCGACCGGCTGCTCGAGCGCGACGCGGTGCCGGCCAACCGATTGATCTTCGAGGTGACCGAATCCGCGGCGTTGGCCGATCCCGAGCGTGCCGCGGAGCATCTGCGCCACTTCCGCGACAAGGGCGTGGCAATCTCGATGGACGATTACGGCACCGGCCAATCGACGTTGAGCTATCTGCGCCAACTGCCGCTCGCCGAGCTGAAGATCGACCGCAGCTTCGTCCAGCATGCGCACACCAACCCGGCGGACGCGCTGATGGTGCGCTCTACGATCGATCTGGCGCACGGGCTGGGGCTGAAGGTGGTGGCGGAGGGGATCGAGGACGCGGCCTGCCTCGCCTTGCTGCGCGACGCCGGCTGCGACCTCGTGCAGGGCTACTTAATCGGTCGCCCGATGGTGGCGGATGCGTTCGCCGCCACGCTCGAGACCCGTGCCGCGGCGTGATCGACGACGAAACCCGCGGTTGAAGGGCGCAGCGGCGCAGCGCACATGCCAGTGACTCGCAGGCGCGGCGGTCCCAAGCTCCACCAATGAGGCGGCACCGCGCGCGCGGCCTGCCGACCACGATCGCAAGATAATGCGCGGATTGTCTCGAGCAAGCGAGCCGCCAGACCCTGACTGCCGAGAGGCGAGGCGCCATTTTTAAATGTTCGCCTGACCTTGCACTCGCGGTTGATCGGCGTGAGGACGACGAGCACATCGCGCCCGGCCCGGGTCGAAGCGCGACGCCGTGCTCGCCCGCCGCTTGATGGCGGCGCGAGCACGGCGCGCGGGGGTCAGTTGATCCCGCCGCTGGCGCTGATGTTCTCGCCGGTGAGCCAGCGCGCGTCGTCGGAAGCGAGGAAGGTGACCACCGACGCGATATCATCGGGTCGACCGGCGCGACCGAGCGGCGTCTGCGCGACGATGCCCGCCTCCATGTCCGAGCCGACGATACCGGCGGTATGCGTGCCCTCGGTGACCACAAAGCCGGGGCTCACCACGTTGACGCGGATGCCGCGCGGCGCCAGCTCGTTGGCGAGCACGCCCGTGATCGCGTTCACCGCGCCCTTGGTGCCGGCATACACCGCCGCATTGGGCGTGTTCACGTTCGTGATCGCGGACGAGATGTTGATAACGCTCGCCCCCTCGCCGAGATGCGCCGACGCCGCCTTTGTCGCGAACAGGACGCCCAGGACGTTGATGTCGAACTGGCGCCGGTAATGCTCCTCGGTGACCTCACCGATCGGCGCGAAAGCGTAGACGCCCGAGTTGTTGACCAGCACGTCGAGCCGGCCGAACCGCGACACCGCGGCGTCGATCAGGGCCGCGGCCTCGTCCTCCTTCGACACGTCGGCACGCACCGCGGCGGCGGTGCCGCCGCTGGCGCTGATGGCGGCAACCACCGCGTCCGCGCCTTCCTGACTCGATGCATAATTGACAACCACGGCGGCACCCTCGCGCGCGAGGTCGGCCGCGATCGCCGCCCCGATGCCCTTCGACGCCCCGGTCACCACCGCGACCTTACCGCTGAGCTTACCCATCTGTTCTGCCTCCGACATGGGCAAGACGCCGCCGTGGCGCCTTCCTCCCATAGTTCGGCATTTCGGAACTAATGCATCGCGGATCAAGACCCTATATGGCGATCGTATGAGGCCGTTGTTTCACCCTACGTTGGAGGAGGTTCGCCCCGAGGCGATCCTGCACGCGCTCGCGGACCCGCAGCGCGCCGCCATCTTCGCGGCGATCATGCGCGCGGGCTGCGGCCAGGCCTGTTCGGCGGTCGCTTCCGTCGGCGATCGGATTATTCCGAAGTCCTCGCTCTCCAACCACGTCAAGGTCTTGCGCGAGGCCGGCCTGATCCGCAGCGAGCGGCACGGTGTCGAGGTGCGCAATCATCCGCGCTGGGAAGAGGTGGAGGAGCGCTTCCCCGGGCTGCTGCCGGCGATCGTCAACGCCTATGCCGCTTCCTCGCCGTGTGCCGGCTGGGCGGAGCCGCCGGAGGCGACCGCCGCGCGAAGCGACGGCGACTGACGCCATCGCCGTGCCGGCGCGCAAAATGCTCCGCCGAGCAGCCCGGCATCGCAGGTCGCGCGTGTGCCCCGGTCAATGCCCGCTCGCCCGCGCGGCGCCGATGCCCGTCTCTGACCGGACCCGCTGCGCCAGATACCCGCCGCGGTCCACAGCCGCCCGTCCGCTGCGATCGAGCAGCGACACGAGCCAGATAGTGACGAATGCCGCGGGCATGGAGAACAGCGCCGGCGAGCCGTACGGGAAGATCGGTGCCGCATGACCGAGGACGCTCACCCAGATCGCCGGCGAGAGCAGCGTCAGCGTCAGCGCCGTCACCAGCCCCACCGACCCGCCCGCGACGACGCCCCGTGTGGTGCACCCGCGCCATAGGATCGATAGCAGCAGCACCGGGAAGTTGGCCGACGCCGCGAGCGCGAAGGCGAGACTGACCATGAAGGCGACATTCTGCCGCTCGAACAGCACGCCGAGCCCGATTGCCACCAGCGCCAGCACCAGCACGGTGACGCGCGATACGCGCAGTTCTGCCGCCTGGTCCGCACGTCCACGCCGGAACACACTGGCGTAGAGATCGTGGCTCACCGCCGAGGCGCCCGACAACGTCAGCCCGGCCACCACTGCGAGGATGGTCGCGAACGCCACCGCGGACACGAAGCCGAGGAACAGGTCGCCGCCGACTGCATGCGCCAGATGCACCGCCGCCATGTTGCCCCCGCCGCGCAGCGCGCCGCCGGGATCGAGATAGGCCGGCGCGGTGCCGACCAGCACGATCGCACCGAACCCGATCACAAAGGTGAGCAGGTAGAAATAGCCGATCCAGCCCGTCGCCCACAGCACCGAGGTGCGCGCCGCCTTCGCGTCGGCGACCGTGAAGAAGCGCATCAGGATGTGCGGCAGTCCGGCGGTGCCGAACATCAGCGCCAGTCCGAGCGAGAGCGCCGACACCGGATCCTTGATGAAGCCGCCCGGCCCCATGATCGCGCGTCCGGCCGCGGCGGCCTCCGTCGCGGACGCACCGTTCGCAGCGGCCGCCGCCGCTTTCACCGCGACCGCGCGCGCGAACAGCGCCTCGGGCGAGCCGAAGCGCCACAGCACCGCCGCCGCCATGAAGCTGGCCGCGCCGAGCAGCAGCACGGCCTTGACGATCTGCACCCAGGTGGTCGCCAACATGCCGCCGAACAGCACGTACAGCGTCATCATCACGCCGACGATAGCCACCGCATAGGGGTAAGGTAGCCCGAACAGCAGCCGGATCAGCTGCCCTGCCCCGACCATTTGCGCGATGAGGTAGAATAGCACGACCATCAGCGTTGAGATCGCCGCCAGCGTGCGCACGGGCGCCTGCGCGAAGCGGAACGAGGCGACATCGGCGAAGGTGTAGCGGCCGAGGTTGCGCAGCCGTTCGGCGATCAGGAACAGCACGATCGGCCAGCCCACCAGAAAGCCGATCGAGTAGATGAGGCCGTCATAGCCATCGGCGTAGATCTGCGCCGAGATGCCGAGGAACGACGCCGCCGACATGAAGTCGCCCGCGATCGCCAGTCCGTTCTGGAAGCCCGTGATACCGCCCCCGGCGGCGTAGAAATCGTCCGCGGTGCGGGTCCGCCGTGCCGCCCAGCGGGTGATGCCGAGCGTCAGCAGCACGAAGCTGGCGAACATCGCCAGGGCGGACCATCCGGTGCCGCCGCTCACCGGCCGGCCTCCGCGACGATCGCTGCCACCTCGGCGTCGAACTCGCGGTTGGCGCGATGGACGTAGAGGCCGGTCAGCGCGATCGCGAGCAGGATGACGCCGAGCCCGACCGGGATCCCGATCGACGTCGCGCCGCCGGACAGCGATCGTGCCAGCAGCGGCTTATCGAACGCGACCAGGAGGATGTAGCCGAAATAGGCCGCCAGCATCGTCGCGGTCAGCGCGCCGCTCAGGCGCCCCCGTCGCCGCACCAGCCGACGGTAGCGCGGATCATCCGCCACCTGCTCCCACGCGATCGGGTCCACGTTCATGTCAGTTCCTCCCCTTTATGGCGGGGATCATAGAAGGACGGGGCTGCTTGGCTAGTCGCACACCGATCCGCCGTGCCAAGACCATGCGCCATGGGCAAACACGAAGGCCTAAACGGCGTCCGCCGGAGACTTGTTGATCCATGGCAACAAAGTGCCGCACCATCAACGGATCAAATGCTAAATTGGTATTGTTTCGGCCCCAGCATCGTGACAGCATGATGCTTACCAACTGGGAGGGAGCGGGTCGCCGCGCGGTAAAGGCAGGAGCCTGCTGCGTGCATGCCGAGGCGGGAAGGTCGCACCACAGCGACCACCACGCGGACATGTCTCACCCACGCTCGTTGGTAAACGAAGGGGAAGACATAATGATGTTCAGGGGAATGCTCGCCACGTCCTGCTGTGTGGCGGCGCTGCTGGCGCTGCCGGCCGCCGCGCAGGTCACCACCGATGGCGCGGCGGACAGCGCGCAGGGCGGCACGCCGGCGATCGGCGATCCGGTCGCCTCCGCCAAGCTCGCCGCCGACGTCCAGCGCGCCGGCGCGGCGGAGGGCAACACCTCAAGCGACGACGTGGTCGTCACCGGCACGCGGATCGTGCGCCCGAACAATCGCTCGGCCGCGCCGATCGTCACCACCACCGCCGCCGACATCGTCGCACAGGGCGCCACCACGATCGAGGAGGTGGTCAACCGCCTCCCGCAGGTGCAGGTCAATTCCGAGCAGAACTTCAGCGACTCCGAGGGTCGCCAGCGGATCAAGCTGCGCAGCCTGGGTTATGAGCGCACGCTGATGCTGATCGACGGACTCCGCATCGGCCTGCCCAACACGGTCGATGTCGGCATCATCCCCAACGCGCTGGTCGAGCGGATCGACGTGCTGACCGGCGGTGCCTCGTCGGTGTACGGCTCCGACGCGGTCTCTGGCGTGGTCAATTTCGTGCTGAAGAAGAACTTCACCGGCGTCCGCATCGACGGCAATTATAGCTTCTTCAACCACAACAACCGCGACAGCGCGATCACCGCCGCGGCCGAGCGCGCCGGCTTCAACGCGGTCAACGGGATGAGCAACGACGGCGGCCGCGCCGACGTCAGCCTCGCCGCCGGCGCCGATCTGTTCGACGGGCGCGTCAACCTCACCGGCTTCGTCAATTACCGCCAGTCGAACCTGGTGCGGCTGGTCGACCGTGCGAACAGCGTCTGCGAGGTGACCCAGCCGAGCAACACCGCGCCACTGGCGTGCACGCGCGCCAGCTTCACGCCCGCCGGCACGATCATCCCACAGGCGGGGCCACGCGCCGGCCAGATCCTGGTCAACAATCCGACCGGCAATGGCACCTTCATCCCGATCAACAGTGGGCCACCTGGCAGCTCGGCCAATCCGTATGACGACTGGGCCTTCCAGCGCCCGTTCAACCGCGTCAACGTCGGCGGCTTCCTGACCGCCGAACTGGCCGACGATATCGAGCTGTACAGCAACGTGCTGTTCTATCGCGACAAGTCGTACAACACCCAGCTCAACCGCACATTCAACTTCGGCTTCTATGGCACCGATCCGTTCCGTGTGAACTGCGACAATCCGTTCCTCTCGGCATCGCAGGCGGGCGACCTGTGCGGCGCCAATGCGGGCAACGCGGGCGCCTATGCGCCACTCGACGTGCGCTACCGTTTCGATGGCCTGCCGCTCACCCGCCAGCAGTTTACCAACGAGGGGTATCGCATCGTCGCCGGCCTGCGCGGCAAGGGCTTTGACGACGTCTGGTCCTATGACATCGCCGGCATGGTCTCGCGTGCGCGGCTCGACACGATCGACGTGCCGTTCGCGCGCTTCGACCGGATCAACCGCTCGCTCGACGTGATCAATGTGGGCGGCACCCCGACCTGCCGCTCGGTGGTCAACGGCACCGATCCGAGCTGCGTCCCGTTCAACGCCTTCATCCCGTTCAACCGCGACCAGGCGACCAACGACTATCTCTACGGCGGCGCCACCGGCGGGATCAGCACCCGCATCCCGCGGCTGCTCCAGTTCATCGGCACGGTCAGCGGCGATCTCGGCAAATACGGCATCACCTCGCCGCTGGCGCAGCAGGGCGTCGCGCTCGCGCTCGGCGCCGAATATCGCGAGGAGATGGAGCGGACGATCGTCAACGAGATCTTCGTCCAGAACAACGGCGGCCAGAACCAACGCGTCACGCAGAACATCTTCGAGGCCAACGCCGAGATCCAGGCGCCGCTGGTCGAAGACCAGTCGTGGACGCGGCTGCTGCAGGTCAACGGTGGCTATCGCGTCTCCAAGTACAACCGGCTCGCGGGCAAGTTCGATACGTGGAAGATCGAGGGGCTGTGGTCGCCGGTGGCGGACATCACCTTCCGCGCCTCGTACAACAAGTCGCAGGCCGCGCCGGGCGTGGGCGCCGCGGCGGGCGCGAGCAACATCACCTGGAACCAGGGTTTCTATTCCGACCCGTGCGCGCCGCGGATCGACCCCAGCAATCCGAACGGCCCGCGCCTCGCCCCGCTCGGCAGCCCGACGCAATGCGCCAACACCGGCCTGCCCGCCAACCTTTACGGCAGCGCGACGCTGATCTGCCCCGACGAGCGCTGCACCGTGCGCGAGGGCGGCTTCAACCTGACGCCGGAAACCGCCTTCACCAAGACGTTCGGCGTCGTGTTGCGGCCGCGCTTCCTGCCGGGGCTAACCGTCTCGGTCGACCGCTGGCTCATCGACCTCAAGGACCAGCTGGTATTCCTTCAGCCGCAGGACATCATCAACGAGTGCCTCAATACCGGGCTGGAGTATTTCTGCCGGGGCATCATCCGCAACCCGAGCACGGGCACGCTGTCGAGCTCGCCCGCAACCAGCCCGGCAGCCGGCTGGGTCGCGCGCGGCTCGTCCAACGGCTATACCGAACAGTCGTACGGCTGGGATTTCCAGGGCCAGTACAACCTCGCGCTGGGCGGCTATGGCAAGCTCGACATGAGCTTCAACGGCACGCTGATGACACGCAACGGCGGCCAGGCCTCGCCCGCCGCGATCCGGCGCAATTGCACGGGCTATTACGGCGCGGGCTGCGGCGAGAGCATGCCGCGCTGGGCGCATCAGCTGCGCACCACCTGGACTGCGCCGGACAATAGCACCAGCGTGTCGGTCAACTGGCGCCATCGCGGTGCCATGCCGCTGACCTTCTACTCGCCCGAGGACACCGGCATCCCCCGGCAGGACGAGAGTGCGCGGCGCGACCAGTTCTCCGGCATCGGCTCGTACAATTGGATCGACCTCGCGGTCGCGTTTGACGTCAGCAAGCAGATGACGTTCCGCATCGCCGCCAACAATCTGCTCGATCGCGATCCCCCGATCGTGCCCGACAGCCGCTCGACCATCGGGCTGCTGCGCGGCAACACGATCATGGCCTACGATCTGCTGGGCCGACAGATCGTCGCGGGCGTCTCGCTGCGGCTGTGAGACAGGGGCCGGGGTCGTGCCACACGACCCCGGCTCCGGCGAGCCTATGTGGTCGGCTGTCCAGGGTAATGCGGCACGATGCTTCACCCAGCCGCCAACATGAAGTCGTTGACCTCGAAGCCTCCCCACCTACCTCGACGTCATGGCCGTACTTGGTTGCCTCGCGCTGCTCGTCCTTCCGCTGGTGGGCGTCACGCTGGGCGGGCTGGCGGGCGGCCCGCGCGGGGCGGCGGGCGGCGCCGCGATCGGCTTCGTCATCGCGCTCGCGCTATGTAGCGTCGCCGGCTATGCGCTGGTGCGGGCGCGGCGCTCCTGACGCGCGCGCCGGACTGGCGTTACTCGCAACCCCGCGCACCAACGCCCCATCGCGAGCGGTCACGGCCCCTCTGAGACGTCGCGCCCCTCACCACCGCCAGTCGGCAGCCGCACGCCTGCATCCCCCGCCTTCCTCGCGCTTGAAGGCACGGCCGCGCAGCACGCGGCCGGTCGCGGCGCCCGTCGGGCGACCGTCGCGCAGCGCGAAGCGGCCGTTCACCAGCACGGAGCTGACGCCGGTAGCCAGCTGCGCGGGTCGCTCATAGGTGGCGCGATCGCCGATAGTGGCAGGATCGAACACCACCACGTCGGCGAACTGCCCGGCGCGCAGCCGGCCACGGTCGGTGATCGCGAGATGGTCGGCGGGCAGACTGGTCAGCCGCCGCACCGCCTCGGCCAGCGTCAGGTCATGCGTGTCGCGGACGTAATGGCCGAGCAGCCGCGCGAAGTTGCCGTAGGCACGCGGATGATCCCTTGTGCGCAGGAACACGCCCTCGGGCGCGGGCGCGGCCTCGTCCGAACCGAAGCTCATCCACGGCTGGCGGATCGCCTTGCGGACGTTGTCCTCGCTCATCAGGAAATAGGCGATGCCGACGCGCGAGCCGTCCTCGACCACAAGGTCCATCGCGGTCTCCTCGGGCGAGCTACCGCGCTCGCGCGCCACCGCGGCCAGCGTCTTGCCCGCGAGCGGCTTTAGCTTCGGGTTCTTGAAGCCGAGCAGCAACGTGCCCTCCGCCCCGGCGCCGGCGAGCAGATTTTCCCAGTCCTTCGGGTGCGGGTCGCGCATCGCCGCGGCGACCTTGGCGCGCGTCGCCGGATCCTTCAGCCGTGCGATCCATGCGTCGAGCCCGCCCGCCTGCACCCAGGGCGGCATCGCCGCGTCGAGCCCGGTGGCGCCGGCGGTATAGGTGTACATATTGGCGGAGACGCGCACGCCGCGCGCGCGCGCCGCCTCGATGGCGGCGATGACGCGGTCGATCTTGCCCCAATTGTCGCGGCCCGCCTGTTTGAAATGGTAGATCTCGGCGGGCGCGCCCGAGGCCTCGGCGATGGCAATCGTCTCGGCGACGCCCTCCTCCAGCCGGTCGCCCTCGCTGCGCATATGGACGGTGTAGATGCCGCCGCACGCCGCCGACACCTTGGCCAGCGCGATCAGCTCGGGCGTCTTGGCGAAAGTGGCCGGCGTGTAGATCAGCATGTCGGTCAGCCCGAGCGCGCCCTGCTCCATCGCCGCGCGCACGAGCCCGCGCATCTGCTCGAGCTGCGCCGGCGTCGGCTGGACGTCGTCGGCACCCAGCACCGCCTCGCGCACCGTGCCCGCGCCGACGAAGGAGGCGACGTTGGGCGCGATCGCGCGGCGCGACAGCACGTCGAGATAGCCGCCGAGCGTCGTCCAGGTGACGGGATAGCGGACGTCGCCCTGCTCCTTGACCATGTCGCGCCGCATCGCCGGGCTGAGCGGACCCATCGAGAACTCGCCCATCACCTCCAGCGTGACACCCTGCGCCAGATCGGACAGCGCGCGGCCGTCGACGAGCAGGCTCTCCTCCGGGTGTGCGAGCATGTTGACGAAGCCCGGCGACACCGCCTTGCCGCGCGCGTCCAGCTCGGTCGCGCCGCGCTCCGCGACATGCGGCGCGACCGCCGCGATCCGGTCACCCGTGATGGCGACGTCGCCGACGAAGGGCGTGCCGCCCGAGCCGTCGTAGATCGTGCCGCCGCGGATCACGACATCGTAGCGCGGCGGCGACGCGGCACCTGCCAGTGGCAGCGGCGCGAGCAACAGGGCAGCGAGCGATATCAGGCGCTTCATGGCGGCTCCTCGGGGAGATCGGGTCAGATCGGCAGCTCGGACGTGGACTTGATCTCGGACAGCGCGACGGTGGAGGTGATCTCCTGCACGCCGGGCAGCCGGCTCAGCTTGTCGAAGAAGAAGCGCTCGTAGGCGTCGATGTCGCGTGCGACGATGCGCAGCATGAAGTCGGTCGTGCCCATCAGCACATAGGCGTCGAGCACCTCGGGGAAGCCGCGGATCGCCTCGGCGAACTCGTCGAGGTTGGCGCGGCCGTGCGCGTTGAGCCGCACCTGCGCGAAGATATGCGCGCTGAGCCCGACCTTGCGGCGATCGACCAGCGCGACGCGGCCGCGGATCACGCCCTCGCGCTCGAGCCGGTCGATGCGGCGCCAGCACGGCGAGGCGGACAGGCCGACCTTGGCGGCGAGCTCGGCGACGGTCTGCTGCCCGTCGCGTTGCAATTCGCGCAGGATGCGGCGCTCATAATCGTCGAGCTGGGTCATTCGTGCCGCGATTCGGCCATTTCTGGGACGATCATGCCCCAGCGTAGCGGCCACGGCGCGGATGAGGAGACCTTTTCCGCCGCGCCGCTGCCATCCTGTGCGCCAACGATCCGACGAAGGTTTCCCCGCATGACCGTCCGCTTCCTCGTCGCCGGCGAGGCCTCGCCCGACCTGCCGCTGCGCGTGCTCAACCTGCTCGCGCTGCGCTCGATCGCGTTCGACGCGGCGTCGGTCGAGCGCGACGGCGACACGTATCGCATCGGCGTCGCGGTGAGCGGGCTGGAGGACGGCGCCGCCGAGCTGCTCCTCGCCAAGATGCGCGCGCTGGTGCTGGTGGAGAGTGCCACGCTCAGTAGTTGAGGCTCCAGCCGATCAGATGCGCCATCGCGGCGACCCCCAGCAGCCCAAGGAACGCCAGCGCGACCAGCGCGGCGCGCAGCCGCACGCCCCAGCCGAACGGGCCGCGGAACGCCTCCACCAGGTTCCACACCCCGATCAGCGCCGCCGCGATCGGGATCACCGCGGCCAGCTGGAGCAGCCGGATCATGCCGTCGAGCGTGGCATTGTAGGCGTCGACCTGCTGGCTCAGGATCGGCGCCACGACGGTGTACCAGCCCGCGACATAGGCGAGGTCGGCGACGGCGGCGACGCGCACCAGCAGCCGCGCGCGCGCGGCGCGCCCGGTCGCCACCGGCGGCGCGGCGTAGCGGCGGCGGATCCACCAGCCCGCCGGCCAAGCGATCACGGTGAGCAGCAGCACCAACAACGACAGGCCCGCCACCGTCTGGAACATCGTCGAGTTCCGCGCCGCCGGCACCGCCTGGAGCACGCCTACCGGATTCTGGCTGTCGACGAGCGTGCGCCGACCGCGCAGCTCGGTCACGCGCAGCAGCCGCGTGCCGTCGACCGCGCGCCACAGCCCCGGCGCGATCTCGCGGAAGCGCTTGCCCTCGATCGAGGAGACGCTGATCGTGCCGTCGTCGTTGGCGCTGACCACATCCTGCTGGAGCAGGTAGAACAGGCTGATGAAGCCGGTCTCGACGCGGCGCGAGCTCTCGTAATGGCCCGCCAGCGCGCGCGCGTCCGCCGCGGCGCTGGCGATCGCAGGCGGCAGCGCCGCGGGCTTGGCGGGAAAGTAGCGGTCCATGAACAGGTCGAACAGCCGCTCGCGCGCGCCATAGACCGCGTCGCGCTCGCCGCGACTGCTGAAGCTCATGAACAGGCCGACGTTCTTCTCGGGGAGCAGCGCCAGGTCAGTGTGGAAGACGATCGTGTCGCCGCCGTGGCCGATCACGGTCGTGCCGTTGCGCTGCATCCAGAAGAAGCCGTGCGCCATCGTGTCGAAGCCCGCGGGCGGCGGCGTCGGCGGGCGGTGCATGAACGCGACCGTCTCGGGACGCAGGATGCGCGCGCCGCCGTAGCGGCCGCCGCCGAGATGCGCGAGCATGAAGCGCGCCATGTCGTCCGCGGTGGAGGCGACGCTGCCCGCCGGCGCGGTGCCGACCAGCTCATAAGCGTGCGGCGGCCCGTCGCTGGTGGCGTAGCCCTTCGCGGCGAGCGGCGCGAGCGCGGGCGGCAGCGGCTGGACGAAGGTGGTGTGCGCCATGCCCAACGGCCCGGTGATGTGGCGCGCCACATAGGCCTCGAACGGCTCGCCCGAGACGCGCTGGACGATATAGCCCGCCAGCGCGACGCCATAGTTGGAATAGGCCGGCGCCTCGCCCGGCTTGAACAGGAACGGGCGCGTGTTCTCCTTAAGGTAGCGCTCGGTGGTCTTGAGCAGCTTGGGGTCGCTGGCGAGCAGGTCCTTGAGCCCCTCCTCGAAGCCGCCGCGATGCTGCATCAGGTCGTTGATCGTCACCGCGCGCCCCGGCGGGGTGATGCGGAAGTCGAGGTAGCGGTTGACGTCGGCGTTCAGGTCGATCCTGCCCGCCTCCACCAGCTGCATCACCGCGGTCCAGGTCAGCAGCTTGGAGGTCGAGCCGATCCGCATCAGCGAGCGGCGCGGGTCCATCGGCGTCTTGGCGGCGACGTCGGCATAGCCATAGCCCTTCTCGAACAGGATCGCGCCGTCCTTGACGATCGCGACCTGCGCGCCCGCGATCTTCCCGGCCTGAAGCGCGGCGGGCACGTAGCCATCGAGCCA
Source organism: Sphingomonas larreae (assembly GCF_051400595.1). Lineage (NCBI taxonomy): Bacteria > Pseudomonadati > Pseudomonadota > Alphaproteobacteria > Sphingomonadales > Sphingomonadaceae > Sphingomonas > Sphingomonas larreae. Next base: position 116,170 of record NZ_JBLFFI010000002.1, on the reverse strand, counting down.
GGCGCCGACGTCGGCGGCGGTGAGCTGCGGCGCGGTCGCAGGCGGGGCGGGGGCCGGCGGCGTCTCGGTGCCGGGTGCCGCGGGCGGCGCGACGGGCGGGCGCGCGGCCGGCGTCGCGGCGACGAGCAGCGCGGGGAGGAGCGCCAGCAGAAGCGTCTTCATCGTCATCCTCTCACCTCGCGGGCTCGGGCTCGAACAGCAGGTCGGCATAATCGAAGCTGAAGTCGGCGATCGGCGACACCGGCCGCGCCGTGATCCGCGCCACCCTGCCCGCCGCGTCGAGCGCGAAGGTGAGATAGGCCGGCTCGATGGCGGGATCGTCGAAGCGCGCGACGAAGGTATCGTATTGATAATGCTCGAGCCGCCCCGCCATGCGCGGTGTCGGCACGAAGCGCACCGTCAGCCCGGCGGCGTCACCGCCGACCTCGATCGGGCCGTACCAGCGGTCGACGTAGCGCCCGGCGTAGCGCGCCAGCGGCAGCGACGGGCCGACCTGGGCGGGCGTCGCCGCCTTGGCGCGCACCGCGGCCTCGGCCGCGGCGATCCGCTGCGCGCGATAGCGCGTGAAGCGCGCCGGCCAGTCCTGCCGCTTCGCCCCGAGATAATGGTCGATCAGCTCCCACATCAGCCCGTGCCGCGGCGCGGCCTCCTCGCTGTTGAGCTCGATCGCGAAGCCGACGTGGCGCGCGGGGATCAGCACTACCACTGAGGTCATGCCGAACAGCCCGCCGGCGTGCCACACGATCCGCTCGCCGCGATAGTCGCGCACCTCCCAGCCGAGCGCATAGGCGTCGAAGGTCGGCGTGGTCGCGGCGACCGGCTCGGGTAGCGGGGTGATCGGCATCGGCGTCACCGGCGCCCACATCTCGCGCCCCGCCGTGGCGGAGAAGACGCGCGTGCCGTCCGCCGCCACGCCGCCGCCCAGCTGCACCTGGAGCCAGCGCGCCATGTCGATGGCGCTCGCCGCGATCAGCCCGGCGGGCGCGGCGGCCTGCGGCAGCTGATCGCGCTCGTCGAGCGCGCGCATCGCGCCGGTGCCGCGCACCGCGCCGCCAAAGCGCGCGTGCGGCAGCGCGCGGTTGGGCGTCGCCCAAAAGGTAGCCAGCTCGCCGGTCGCGCCCGCCATGCCCGCTGGACCCAGCACGTGCGCGCGGACATAGTCCTCCCACCGCTGCCCGCTGACCGCCTCGATCAGCTGCCCGGCCACGGTGTAAAGGACGTTGTCATAGGCATAGCCGCTGCGGAAGCTGGTCGCGGGCGCGATGTAGCGCAGCCGCCGCACGATCTCGGCGCGCGCGTAGCTGCCGCGCGGCACATACAGCAGGTCGCCCGCGCCGAGCCCGAGCCCGCTGCGATGCACCAGCAGGTCGCGCACCGTCATCTCGCGCGTCACCCAGGCATCGTACATCTGGAAGCCGGGGAGATGGTCGACGACACGGTCGTCCCAGCCGAGCGTGCCCGCATCCACCAGCGTGGCGATCGCTGCCGCTGTCATCGCCTTGGCGGTGGAGCCGATCAAGAAGGCGGTGTCCGCGTCGACACGCTCGGGCGCGCCCTGCCGCCGCACGCCATAGCCTCTGGCGAGCGTGACCTTGCCGTCCTCGACGATCGCCACCGCTATGCCCGGCGTGCCCGAGGCGCGCATCACCTGCTCGACGCGCGCGTCGAAGCCCTTGGGCGGCGCGGCGGATGCGGGCGCGGCGGCAAGCGCGGCGAGCACGACGGGTGCGGCGGATCTCATGCGGTTGGCTCCGGCTGGGCCGACCCGCTCCGCCCGGTCAGGGTAAGCAGCAGCAATGGCACGACGTAGATCAGGATCAGCAAAGCCGCGAGCAGCCGGTAGCCACCCGCTATCAGCCCGACCAAGCCGACGCGCTCGGCCAGCAGCATGCACGGCGCCAGCAGCGCCAGCGCGAGCAGCGCGCGCGCCGCGGGCGAGAGCGTGTCCCGCCCGCTCGCGCGCGCGACCCGCTCGTTAACGGCGTGGACCGCGCCGGTGCCACTCTCCAGCAGGGCGGCGAAGATCATCAGCTGGAAGCCGAGGTGGAACAGCGGGTGGCCGAGCCGCGCGAGAATATAGTCGGACGGCAGCACCGCGTTCGCGATCTCGGGCAGGAACGCCGCCATCGTGACGAAGAACAGTAGCGCCGGGAGCATCGCCAGCGGCGCTGCCAGCGCGCCCGCGATCACCGCGTCGCGGCCGGAGCGGAAGTGGCGCGTCACCGGCAGCACGATCACCGCGCCGACGATATTGTAGCCCGCATAGGTCAGCCCGCCGAGCGCCCAGCCCGGTGCGGGCGGCCCGGCCGCGGCGAAGGCCTCGCCGATCCGCCCGCCCACGCTCGTGAGCGCGAGCAGCAGGAACAGCGCGTAGGTGGCGTAGAGCAGCACCGAGACCCAGAGGAAGACGCGCTCGACCCCGGCGTTGCCCCAGGCGACGCAGGCGGTGATGCCGGCGAGCAGCGCCAGCGTCCCCGCCAGTGGGGGCAACCCCAGCGTCGCCGCGCCGATCTCGCCCGCCGCGGCGCCGAACACCGCGAGCACGACCACGACGAACAGCGCGTAGGCGGCCTCGAACAGCACCCAATAGCGCCCCAGCAGCGCCTGGAAGAAGGTGCGATAATCGCGCGCGCCGACCGCATGCGCGAACCGGAAGGTGGCGGCGGCGACGACGCCCCAGATCAGCGTCGCCAGCGCCATCGCCAGCACCCCGCCCCAGGCGCCCGCGGGCAGGAAGAACTCGGCGAGCTCGCGCCCGGTGGCATAGCCGCCGCCGATCACCACCGCCTTGAACGCGAGCCCGGGCAGCACGTACCGCCGGAAGCAGTCGGCCGCGGCGGGACTCAGGCCGCGCATGCGTCGAGCAGTCGCTCGAAGGCGTCGCCGCCGCGGATCGGGTCGGCCGCGGGCAGGCCCAGCCGCTCCGCCGTGTAAGCGATCTCCGCCGCCGCGTCCGGCTCCGCCATGCCCGCGGTGTTGAGGCTGACACCGGCGCAGCGGATCGCGGGGTTGGTCAGCCGCCCGACCGCGATCGTCTGCTCGATTACCGCCTCGATCGACGGGACGCTATAGCCCGGCGTGCCAAGGATCTGCGCGCGCGTCGGCTGGTGGCAGACGACGAACAGATCGGGCTGGCTGCCGTGGAGCAGCGCCAGCGACACTGCGGCGTAGGAGGGATGGAACAGCGAGCCCTGCCCTTCGATCACGTCGAGATGCGTCGGCGCGTTCGCGGGGCTGAGCAGCTCGGCGGCGCCGGCGGCGAAGTCGGCGACCACCGCGTCGATCGCGATCCCCTCACCCGCGATCATGACGCCGGTCTGCCCGCTGGCGCGGAAGGTCGCGTCTCGCCCGCGCGCCTGTAGCCCGCGCGCGATCGCCAGCGCGGTGTATTTCTTGCCGAGCGCGCAGTCGGTGCCGACGGTGAGCAGACGCTGCCCGGTGCGCTTCGCGCCGGTCGCGATCGGCAGCGCCGCGGGCGGCTCGCGCACGTCGACCAGCCGCGTGCCCGCGCGCGCCGCCGCCTCGCTGAGCACGGGGATCTCGCGCAACCGCGTATGCAGCCCGGCGACGAGGTCGAGCCCCGCCTCGGCCGCGGCGAGCAGTTCGGGCATCCAAGAGGCGGGGATCACGCCGCCCTGGTTGGCGACTCCGATCACCATGGAGCGCGCTCCCGCCGCAGCGGCCGCGGCGGGGCTCATCCGCGGCAGGCCGGTGGAGACGGTTGCGGCGGGCAGCGCGTGCTCGGCGAGGCACTTGTCCGCCGCCCAGTCACGCAGCCCGAGCGCGGTCTTGGCGAACCCAGGCTCGGTCGCGTCGCCGAGGAACAGCAGGTACGGCGCCGCCAGCCCGTGCACCGCGGGAGGGGGAGAGGCGGGAGCGTGGCGCACGGTCAGAACCCGACGCCCAATGTGGCACCGATCGTGCGCGGCTGGATCGGGCTCACCTCGATCCCGCCGTTGGGGCGCGTCTGGAACGTCCCCGCCGAGACCAGCCCGCGCGAGTCGGCGACGTTGCGAGCGTAGACCGACAGGTCGAAGCGCCCCAGAGACACGCCAGCGCGCAGGCTGGCGGTGGTATAGCCATCAAAGGTGATGCGCCGGCCGTAGACGTCGCGATAGGCCGCGTCGAAATTGCCGAGCCGGTCGCTCACGGTCGCGAGATCGGCGCCGACATAGGGCCGTGCGCCATCCCAGTCCCAGCTGTATTCGGCCGAGACATTGGCGTTCCAGGTCGGCGCGAACGGCAGCTGGTCGCCGTCGCGTCCGCCGTTCGAGGTGTCGCCGCGCAGCCGCGTGTTGTTGTAGGCGACGGTGGTGGTGACAATGAAGCCGCGCGTCGGGCGCAACGTCGCGGTCGCCTCGACGCCGTAGCTGCGCGCACCGCGGCCGTTGGCGTCGGCTGAGATCGGCCCGGCGTCGGTCTGGAAGGTCGCGACGATCAGCGTCTTGTCCCAGTCGAGGTAATAGCCCGACAGGTCGATGCCGAAGGTCCGGTCGGCGGTCTCGGCGCGGATGCCGGCCTCGTAGCTCATCAGCGTGTCGGCATCGGTCTGCGTCGGATAGTCGGCGCCCGCGCCCGGGGGTACGACGTTGGGGCCGCCCGGGCGATAGCCCTTGGCGAAGCGCGCATAGACCTCGCTGTGTGGCGCGAACTCATAGCGCGGCGCGACCGACCAGGTGAACACGCCCTCGTTGGACGTGGCGCGATTCTGCGATGGACCGCCAAACAGCGCGCCGTCGAGCGTCTGGGTAGTGCGCTGATCGTTATGGCTGTAGCGCGCGCCCGCGGTAAGATCGAACGTGTCGCTGAGGTGCAAGGTCGCGCTGCCGAAACCGGCGTATTCCTTGTAGGTCGAGTCGAGCTGCGCCAGCACCAGACCGTTAAAGCCGGGGATTTCCGGCACCGGGGTGATCGGGCGACCGGTCGCGGTGTCGAACGGGAAATAACGCTGGTACAGCTGCCCCGGCTCACGCGTGTAATAGCCCCCGACCAGCCACTCCAGCGTCGCCGTGTCGTTGGACGCCAGCCGAACTTCCTGAGTAAACTTCTTCTGCGTCGAGCGATTGGGATAATAGATGCCATAAGCGTCGGGCGCGACGCCATACACGCCTGCCGACGCCGCCTGCGCCAGCGTCACGCCGTCGCCGACCGCGTTGTACGAGACGTCGCTGCGATCGGTCGCGACCTGGCGGCTGTAGCTGGTGACCGAGGTGAAACTGGCGAAGCCCAGGTCATAGTCGATCGTGCCGGTGTACAGGCGGTAGCTCACTTCATTGCGATCCGGGAAGAGCTGGTAGCGCACCTCGCGTCCGCCGGCACTCGCGCCGGTGAACGGGTCGGCGGTGATCGGGCGCAGCGTCGCCGCATCCGCATCGAAGGCATTGCGCGAGTCGACCTCGATGTTCTGCAACACCGCAGTGAGCCGCAGCGACAGCCGGTCGCTCGGCTTGAGCAGCAGCGAGGCGCGGCCGCCGTAGCTTCGCGCGCGGTTGACGTCCTCGTCGGCGATGCCGATCGCGTCAATATAGCCCGCGGTGCGACGGTAGAAGCCGCTCGCGCGCAGCGCCACAGCGTCGCCGAGCGGCACGTTGACCAATGCATTTCCGTAATAGCCGGTGCCGCCGTCGCGCACCGTCTCGACGCCGCCCTGCCCGCGCGCCTCCCACTCGCCCAGCTTCGGCGCGACGGTGACATATTTTACCACGCCGCCCAGCGAGTTGGCGCCGTAGAGCGTGCCCTGCGGCCCGCGCAGCACCTCCAGCCGCTCGATGTCGAACGTGTCGAAGTCGCCCGCCAGCGTCGCGCCGTTGGTCTGGCCGGTGCTCGAACCGAACGGCGTGTCGTCGAGATAAACCGCGACCGTCGGGCTCGCGCCGCCAGCGTTGATGCCGCGCAGCACGACGCGGGTCTGGCCGGGATTGCCCGACTCGAACGACAGGCCGGGGACCAAAGCGGCATAGTCGGCGATGGTGCGCGCCTGGCGCTGCTCCAGCGCCTCGCCGCCGAGCACCGACATCGACTGCGGCACGTCGGACAGGAGCTGCTCGCGCTTCTGCGCCGTGACGATGATGTCGCCGACCTGTGCGGCCTCGCGCTCGGGCGACGCGTCGTCGGGCGACGCCTGCTGCGCCGCCGCGGCCCCGCAGAGGAAGAGCGCCAGCGCACTCGCGACCGACGCGCCACGACGAATGTTCCTCATCGCTTCCCCCTCGATGTTGCCAATCAGGATGCTAATGTCCTGATCGGAGAATAGTCAACCGAAAATCAACGCCGCTCGCCCGCCCTGATCACCGCGAGGGACGCGGGGTCGATCGCCGCCAGCAGCGCCGCGGCGAGCGCGGCCAGCCCGGCGAGCAAGAGGAAGAAGGCCCCGTGCCCCAGCGCGGTCCAGGCGGTGCCGACCAGCCCGGCGGCGAGGCTGCCCGCGAAGGTGGCGAGGTACCAGGCCGCCACGGTGGTGGCGCCCAGGCCAGCAGGGGCGAGCCGCGCGAACAGCCCGAGCCCGGTCGGCAGGATGTGCAGCTCGCCCGCCGTGAGCAGCGCGAAGAACAGCGCGAGCCACAGCCAGTGCGAGGCGCCTCCGCGTGCCGCCAGGGCGGCGAGCAGGAGATAGGCGCCCGCCACGATCAGCGCGCCCACCGCCATGCGCCGCACCGGCCGCTCCGCACCGCCGCGCTCGGCCCGGCGCCGCCAGCGTGCCAGCAGCGGCGGCGTCAGCGCCATCACGAACAACGGGTTGAGCGACTGGAACCAGGTCATCGGCACAATGGCATCGCCCGCGCGGCGATCGACTCCGGTATCGGCCCAGAGCGCCACGGTGTTGCCGACCTGCTCATAGGCGGCGCGGAACACGGTGACGCACAGCGCCACCGCCACCAGCAGCAGCGCCACCTCGCGCGTGAAGCGGCCGCGCGGCGTGGCGTGGCGCACCGGCGCGGCGCGCGCCGAGGCGGGCAGGTAGCGTTGCCCCCAGAGGTAGATGCCCAGCCCCGCCACCATGCCGATGCCGGCCGCGCCGAAGCCGTAATGCCAGCCGTACAGCTCGCCCAGCGTCCCGCACAGCAGCGGCGCGAGGAAGCCGCCGATGTTCACGCCGACGTAATAGACGTTGTACGCCCAGCCAACGCGCGGGTCGCCGGGCGCGTAAAGGTCGTCGATCTGGCTCGGCAGGCTCGGCAGGAACAGCCCGTTGCCAAGCGCGATCGTCATCAGCGCGACGTAGAAGAGCGGCTCGAACGCCATCATGAAATGGCCCAGCGCCATGATCGCGCCGCCGAGCACGATCGCGCGCCTTTTGCCCAGTAGCCGGTCGGCGATCACGCCGCCGAGGATCGGGGTGAAATAGGCGCAGGCGGTGTAGGCGCCGTAGATCAGCGAGGCCTGTGCCTGCCCCAGCATCAGCTGCTTGGTCATGTAATAGACCAGCAGCGCGCGCATCCCGTAGTAGGAGAATTGCTCCCACATGTTGGTGAGGAACAACACCGTCAGCCCCCGCGGCTGACCGAACCAGGTCGGCGCGGGCGGCGCGGCGGCGCTCACCCGCCCCACACCTCGGCACCGGCGTAGAGCAGGCCGTCGTCGTAGCGCACGCCCGGCGCGCGATCCTCGGCGAGGAAGGTCGGGCCGTCGAGGTCGACCAGATCGGCAAGCTGGCCCAGCACGAAGCCCGGCGCGGTGGCAAGGCTGGTGCCGATCATGGTCCCCACCATCACGCCCAGCCCGAGCCGGCGCGCCTCGGTCGCCATCAGCAGCCCCTCGGTGAGCCCGCCGCACTTGTCGAGCTTGATGTTGACCACGTCGAACCGCCCGACCGCGCCCGCGACGTCGTCGAGCGTCAGCAGACTCTCGTCGCCCGCGATCGCAATGGCGGAGCGATAGCCGTCTAGCTCCGCCTCGGCGCCGCGCGCGAGCGGTTGCTCCAGCAGCGACACGCGGTGCGGCAGCAGCCCCGCGACCAGCGCGTCGAGCTCGCCGCGTGCAAAGCCTTGGTTGCCGTCGACGCCGAGCCACACGTCCGGACGCGCCGCGCGGATCGCGGCGACCCGCGCGAGGTCGAGGTCCAGCTCGCCGGTCAGCTTCACCTTGATCGAGCGCGCCCGCGCATAGCCGCGTGCCACCGCCGCCATCGCCTCGGGCGTGTCGGCGCTGACGGTGAAGGTGGTGACGATCGGGCGCGGCGACGCGCTCAGCCCGGCGAGACGCCACACCGGCGTGCCGCTCCGCCGCGCCTCCAGCTCCCACAGAGCAGCGTCGACTGCGTTGCGCGCACCACCCGCCGGCATCAGCGCGCGCAGCTGCTCGCGCGTCGGCCCCGCCTCGATCGCCGCGCGTGCCGCCTCGACATCGGCCAGCATCTTCGCGAGATCGTCGCCGAGATAATAGGCACCGGCCCCCTCGCCGCGCCCCTGATGCGCGCCGTCGTCGAGCGTGACGACCAACACTTCGGCGGTTTCGAAGACATAGCCCGAGATGCGGAAGGGCTGTGCCAGCCGCAGCGTCGCTGTTTCGGTGGAGAGCCGCAGCATCAGTAATGCACCGTCAGCGCGAGCAGGTGGAAGACCACGGCAACCCACAGCACCACCATGGTGGCGAGCAGCAGCAGCACCGCCCACAGCTTGCGCGTCCACGGCCGGTCGCCGCGCCACGTCACGACGGCGTTCCAGCCCGCGATTCCGACCGCGCCGACGAACACGACAATGCTGGCGAGCTGCAGCAGCGTCAGCCAGCCGTCGCCCGGCACGCTGTCGCCGAACAGCACCGAGATCAGCCAGAACCAGCCGCCCAGCACCAGCAGCACCGCCAGCGCCATCACCCGCGCCGCGCGGGCCGCGCGCAGCGGCACCCCGGCGAGCGGCGCGGCCGCCTGATAGCGGCGTCGCAGGTACCAGTTGGCGGGCCAGAACAGCGCGGTCAGCAGCAGCACGGCGAGGCTGGCGTAGAGCGCGGGGAGCAGCCAGGCGGCGTCGCGGTAGGCGGGCACGCGGTCCCACACCATGAAGGGCGAGACGAGGTCGAAGCTCCAGCGCGCCGGCTGCCCGTCGACGAGCTGCGCCGCGAGCCGGTCGTGTCCGGCGGGATCGCGCCACACATAGGGCGCGACCTCGACCCAGGTGACCGGCACGCCGTTGGCGCCCTTGACCGAGGGGATGACGAGCCGCCCCTGCGGGTCGGCGCCCACCTCGGCTTGGCCGAACAGGTTGGCGATGTCGACGAAGTTGGTGAAGGACGAGCGGCTCACCTGCCAGTGGCCGGCCAGCGCCGCGGCGTGCCGGCGCGCGGTGGCCGTGTCGACGCGCCCGGCCGGCAGCGTCGCGTCGGGGAAGTAGCGGTCGGCGAAGTCCTGGAACAGCTGCCCGCGCGCGACATGCGCCGCGCCGTCGCGTCCGGCCGAGTTGAACGAGACGTACAGCCCGGTGCGCTCCGCCAGGAAGAGGTGGAGCGAGGTGTGCATCTGGTTGGTGTCGCCCAGGTGCGCGATTACGCGGCGGCCGTTGATGTTGGTCTCGAAGAAGCCCAGCTCCATGCGGTTGAGCGGCGGGATCAGCGAGCGCGGGTTCACCTTGGCGCGCGGGCTGTCGTGCATCAGCGCCGCGGTCTCTAGGCGCAGCACGCCGCGCCCGCCGTCGAGGTGCGCGATCATGAACTTGGCCATGTCGAGCCCCGAGGCCGAGAGCGATCCCGCCGGGCCGGGCACGACGATCTCGAACGGCTTGGGCTCGCCCGAGCCGAGCGGATAGCCCTCAGCCATCAGCCCGCGGAGCCGCCGCGGCAGCGGCTGGCGGAAGCTGGCGGTGCGCATGTCGAGCGGCCGGAAGATGCGCTGCTCGACATAATCGTCGAACGGCGTGCCGCTGACGCGCTCGACGATATAGCCTGCCAGCGTCGTCGCCCAGTTGGAATAGGCCGGGGTGGTGCCGGGCGCGTAGACCCGCGCGGGGACGTGGCGCTTGAGATAGGCGCCGATCGGCTCGACGTCGCGCGCGTCATAGGTGATCAGCTTCTTGTTCGCCTCCTCGAACCCGGCGGTGTGGGTCATGATCTGGCGCAGCGTGATCGGCTGGCCGCGATAGGCGGGGATGGCGAAATCGAGGTAGCGGTTGACGTCGGCGTCGAGGTCGAGCCTGCCGGCCTCGACCTGCTGCATCACCGCGGTCCAGGTGACGAGCTTGGACACCGAGCCGGGGCGGAAGAGCGTGAGGCTCGGGTCGACCGGGCGGCGCTTCGCCACGTCGGCATAGCCGTAGCCGCGCGCCGCGATGACCTGGCCGTCGCGCACCACCGTCACCACCGCGCCCGCGATGTCGCCGCTGTGCAGCGCATAGGGCATGTAGCCGTCGAGCCAGGCGGTGACGTCGTCACCGGTGAGCGCGCGACCGCTCGGGGGCGTGACCGGTGCGGCGGGCGCGGCGGGCCGCACCACCGTCGGTGCGCCCGGTTTCACCGGCGCCTGTGCTGGCGCCAGCGCCGCGATCGCCACCGCGCCGAGCGCCGCCGACAGCCACGCGAGCATCCGTCCCGTCCCCATTGCCGCCGCCTCCGCTTGTCGTTATCCTCAGGTATCATCCTGATCAGGACAAGGTTATCCTGTTTAGGCGCTTCGTCAATGGCCTCACGGAGGACGCCGCCTTGCCGACATCGCCGCCGACCCTGGGCGCGCTCCTCAAGGGGCTTCGCGCGCGCGAGGGCTGGACGCTCAAGGAGATGAGCGCCAAGTCCGGCATCCCGGTCTCGACCCTCTCGAAGATCGAGCACGATCGCCTGACGCTTACCTATGACAAGTTGCAGGCCCTCGCCCGGCGGCTCGGCATGCGCATGACTGACCTGTTCGCCGAGGAGAGCCAGGAAGCGACACAGCCCGTCACCGCGCGGCGCAGCCTCGGCGACGTCGCGCATTCCGTGCGCGTGGAAACGCCCAACTACGACTATTATTACCTCTGCACCGAGCTGCGGCGGAAGCGGATGATTCCGGTCGTCACCAAGATCCGTGCACGCTCGGCCGAGCAGTTTGGCGAGCTGGTGCGCCACTCCGGCGAGGAGTTCCTTTACGTGCTGAGCGGGCGGGTGGAAGTGCAGACCGAATTCTACGATCCGGTTACGCTGGAGCCCGGTCAGGCGATCTACATCGATTCGAGCATGGGCCACGCCTATCTCGCCGCGTCGGGCTGCGAGGAGGCCGAGGTGCTCGCGGTGATGTCGAGCGCCGAGGAGGAATTGATGGAGTCGCTGCTGACGCTCCACCACGGCCAGCGCGGCCCCGGCGCGGAGAATGAGAACGACTCGCCGGCTCGCCCGCGCCGCAGCGGAGGCGCACGATGAGGGCCGCCCTGCTCGCCGCGGCCGCTCTGCTCGCCACCACGCCCGCCGTTGCGCAGGACGATGCCGCCCGCGTCGCGCGCGTGCTCAAGGCGACCCCGCTGATTGACGGGCACAACGACTGGCCCGAGGCGCTGCGCGAACGCGAGGGCGACAAACGCTGGACGATGGACCTGGGCGACCTCGGCGCGAGCGATCCTGCCTATAACACCGACATCGCGCGGCTGCGGCGCGGGCTGGTCGGCGGACAGTTCTGGTCGGTGTGGGTCTCGCCCGATCTGCCCGGCAAGGAGCAGGTGGAGCAGACGCTCGAGCAGATCGATCTCGTCCGCTCGCTCGCCGACCGGTACCCTGACACGTTCGCGCTGGCGCGCACCGCCGCCGACGTGCGGCGCGCGCACGCTGCTGGGCGGATCGCCTGCCTCATCGGCGTGGAAGGCGGCGGGCAGATCGACGGCAGTCTCTCGGTACTACGCGCTTATGCCGCGCTGGGCGCGGGCTATCTCACCCTCACCCACTCGCGCACGATCGACTGGGCCGATTCCGCCACCGACGACCCGCGGCACAATGGGCTCACCGTCTTCGGCCGGCAGGTAGTCACCGAACTCAACCGGCTCGGCATGCTGGTCGACCTGTCGCATGTCAGCGAAAAGGTGATGCGCGACGCGCTGGCGGTGACGCGTGCGCCGGTGGTCTTCTCGCACTCGGGCGCACGTGCGCTCAACGACCATCCGCGCAACGTCTCGGACGACGTGCTGCGGCTGGTGGCGCGCAATGGCGGGGTGGTGATGGTGGATTATGCGCCGGGCTATGTCGCCGACGCCTACCGCCGCTGGTCTGCCGACTCGCTGGCCGAGAAGGCGCGGCTCAACTCGCCACCGTACAACGGGCTCGACATCGGCCAGCCGGAGAAAGCCGCAGCCGATTACGCCACCTGGCTCCGCGCGCATCCCGCCCCGACGGTGACGTTGGCGCAGGTGGCAGACCATATCGTCCACGTCGCCAAGGTGGCGGGCGTCGATCACGTCGGGCTCGGCTCGGACTTCGACGGTGTCGGCGAGACGTTGCCACAAGGGCTTGGCGACGTCTCAACCTATCCCGCGCTGCTTGCCGAGATGATGCGCCGCGGCTGGTCCGACGCGGACGTCGCCAAGCTAGCCGGCGGCAACGTGCTGCGCGTGATGGAGGCGGCCGAGCGGGTCAAGGCGCAGATGCGGCAAGAGGCAGCGGCGGCGGATCGCCGGTCCGAACGGTAGAGCAGAGTAGTTTAGTGATACCCGCCGCGCCGGGCACCGTCACCGGCGCGGCGCTGGCACGCGGCGCTTCATGGCGACGATCAGCTGCGCCGCAGGAACGCGCGTGCGCGCCGTCGGTCCTCGGCCAAGTGATGCAGCTAGATTGTGCCCCCTCCGCAGTCTGGTCATTTACCCAGATGCTGGCCGTTGCGTGGCGCGTGCCGGACAGGCGGCGGATGCGCGCGCATGCTCGGTCGCGTGGTCAAAGCGCTAGATCGCCCGGCCAATCGAGAGGCGGTGGCGCGACGGCGCTGCCTCGGATAGGCCGCGCACGGCCGCGCGGGCTGGAGAGATGATGGAGACGGACATGCGCGTGCTGATGGTGGGTTTAGGCGACATCGCGCAGAAGGCGTATTTGCCGGTGCTGGCGAACCGCGCCGACATCGAGCTCCACGTGGCAACGCGGAACCGCACGGTGCGCGACCAAGTCGGAAACAGGCTGCGCCTCCCGCATCGCTACGCCACGGTTGCGGAAGCACTCGCCGCCGCGACATTCGACGCCGCCTTCGTCCATACTGCGACGAGCGCCCACGCCGAGATCGCGGACGCCCTGCTACGCCGCGGTATACCCACCTTCGTCGACAAGCCGCTGGCGGACACGCTGAGCGGGGTTGAAGCGCTGGTTGAGCTGGCGGAGCGCCACGGCACCCCGCTCGCGCTCGGCTTTAACCGCCGTTTCGCCCCGGCCTATGCAGCGCTGCGCCAGCACGGTGCCAACCTCATCACGATGGAGAAGCATCGGCATCGTCAGCCCGACGCGATCCGACGGGTGGTGTTCGACGACTTCATCCACGTGGTCGACACCTTGCTGTTCCTCGTGCCCGCTCCGGTGCGGCGACACACGATCGAGACCCAGGTCACGGACGGCAAGCTCCACGCCGTGACGCTCACGCTCGCGGGCGACGGCTTCAGCGCGATTGGCACGATGCATCGTCATAGCGGGCTAGACGAGGAACGGCTCGACGTCATCGGTGGCGGCGCGCGCCATACGGTCCTCGACCTCGCCGAGCAGGTCGAATCGGCCGGCGCTCAGCGGCGCCAGCGGCGCGGCGACTGGACCTCGGTCGCGCGACAACGTGGCTTCGAGGCCATGTGCGACGCCTTCCTCGACGATGCCCGCGAGCGGCGACCGGTGGACGCCGCGTCGATCCTGCAGACGCACGCGCTCTGCGAGGCGGTCGTCCGTCACGCCGAGGCCCATGCGACGCGCTAGCGTCGCACCGCTCCGTCCCGGGCCACGTCGCTCTGCTCGCCGGCGCATCACCGCCACTAACCTATGTGCAACGAACGACGGGGCAACACGTTCGGCACGGCAGCGTGGCGATCCGATGCACGCCTTCCAGCTGGCGGAGGATAGCCGATGACCGAGCGCGACTGTGACGTACTGATCCTGGGAGCGGGCACGGCGGGGCTGAAGGCGTACAAGGCCGCGGTCGCGCGCGGCGCCGAGACGATGATCGTGGAACGGGGACCGGGCGGCTCGACCTGCACGCGCGTCGGCTGCATGCCGTCCAAGCTGCTGCTCGCTGCCGCGCGCACTGCGCATCAGGCGCGCGGCGCGGCCGAGTTCGGCGTGGACGTCGGTGCGGTGACGATCGACGGCCAGCGCTTGTGGCGGCGCGTGCGTGCGGAGCGCGATCGCTTCGTCGACGCGGTGTTGGCAGACTATCACGCGATCCCGGACGATCACAGGCTACACGGGACAGCGCGCTTCTGCGCGCCCGATGCGGTCTTGGTGGACGGGCAGCGGGTCACCGCGCGACGCGGGATCGTCATCGCCACGGGCGGCCACCCGATCGTCCCGGACGTGCTCGAGCCGGTAGCGGATCTGGTGCATACGCACGAGACGATCTTCGAGCTTGGCGATCTGCCGCGCGCGCTCGCCGTGCTCGGCGCCGGGCCGCTGGGGCTGGAGCTCGGGCAGGCGTTCGCGCGGCTCGGCGTCGCGGTTACCGTACTCGACGAGGGCGAACAGGTCGGCGGCCTGCACGATCCGGCGGTCAGCGATGCGGCACGCGACGCGCTCGGGCGGGAGATGACGATCGCGCTCGGTGTCTCCCTCACCGCGGCGCCCACCGAGGACGGACGCGCGCGGCTCGACTGGGCGGACGGAAGCGTCACGGTCGACCTGATCCTGGCGGCGACCGGTTGCCCGCCCAACCTCGCCGGCCTCGCGCTCGAGACGACCGGGCTCGCGCTCGACGACCACGGCACACCGCTGTTTGACCAGCACTCGCGCCGCTGCGGCACCAGCGCGATCTTCCTCGCCGGTGATGCGACGGCGTGGCGACCGGTGCTGCACGAGGCCGCGCGCGGCGGCCGCATCGCCGGCGACGTCGCGGCCGGGGGCGAGTCGCCGCGCGTGCTGCCGCCGCTGGCGATCGCCTTCACCGAGCCCAACCTGGTGACGGTCGGCTGCGGCTTCGGCGCGCTGCCCGAGGACGCGCAAACCGGCACGGCGGCGGTCAAGGACAACGGTCGCGCCACGATCGACGGCGAGGATCAGGGCCTGGTCCGACTTTATGGCGATGCTGCCGGCCGGCTGATCGGCGCCGAGATCGCGGCGCCCGGCGGCGAGCACCTCGGCCATCTCGTCGCGCTCGCAATCGACCACGACACCGACGTCGCCACCTTCGCGGACCAGCCCTGGTACCATCCGACGGTGGAGGAACTGCTCCAGGCTGCGGGGCGCGACCTGCTCGGCATCGAAGAGTGAGCGCGGTGCGACGCCGCGCCGGTCGGACGCCTGCGCGCGTACGCCGCCGCGATCATGCACACCCGCCTGCGCTCAGAACGCGTAGCGGACCTCGCAATAAGGCAGCGCCTCACGCAACCATCCGATGAAGCGATCCAGCCACTGGCGCTTCCAGCCCGCCCTGTAGCGCAGGTTGCGCATGCCCGACTGGCTCCACTTGGGCTCCTGCAGGTCGGGGCGCCATAGCCACTCCTCGGCGCGCGGGTGCCAGCGCAGGTTCAGATCGTGCAGCCCCTCGTTGTGCGTCAGAAAGATGATCTCGCATTTGAGCTGCGCGCGCGCGGCGGGCGAGAGCGCCGCGTCCAGTTCGGCGAACAGCGCCTTCCAGTCCGCCTCCCAACCCTCATGGACGATCACGGGCGAAAAGTTGACGTGAACCTCATACCCCGCGGCGACGAAATCGTTGATCGCGGCGATGCGCTCGCGCATCGGCGACGTCCGCACATCGACCACTTTGGCGATCGTTTCGGGCATCAGGCTGAAACGGACGCGCGTGCGCCCTTGCGGGTCATAATCGAGCAGATCGCGGTTGACGAACTTCGTCGCGAACGACCCCTTGGCGTTCGGCAGCGCGCGGAACGCAGCGACGAGATCGCGTACGTTGTCGGACAGCGCCGCGTCGATCGACAGGTCACCGTTCTCGCCCAGGTCGTAGACCCAATCGACCGGGTCGATGCTGTTCGGCTCGGTCTTGCGCCCGAGCTTGGCCGCATGGCGCGCGATCGCGCGCGTTACCGCGTCGATATTGACGAAGACGCTGATCGGATTGGCATAGCCTTTCCTCCGTCCGACATAACAATAAGCGCAGGCCATGGCGCAGCCATTGGAGGAGGAGGGCGCGATGAAGTCGGCCGACCGGCCGTTGGGGCGCATCGCCAGGCCCTTCTTGACGCCGAGCACCAGGATCTCGCGCTTCACCCGCAACCAATCGTCGGCGAGCGCCGGATCGGACAGGTCGGGGATCTTCCAGTGGCTCGCCACCTCGATCAGCTCGGCACCGGGAAAGCGCGCCAGCACCTCGCGCCCGCGTGGGAACGTGCGGACCTCGGGCTCCAGGTAGATCCGACGCAGATCGATGAGCGTGTGGGGCAGCGGCATGGGCTCGATATGGTGTCGGCGCGCGGCATCACCACGTTCGGTCGCGGAACACGCGCGTGCGCGGGGCGTCGTCGCGACATGGCAGCCGACGCCGTATCATCCCGTGACCGGCCGCAGCGCGCCGCACCAACCCGCAGCGACGTGCCCCTGGTCACTCCGGACGGTCGCTACATCGTCGTCCGCGGCCGGCTATGGCGGCGCGCCAACCCAAACCTGAGCGAGGCGCGCCGTACCGAACTGGTCGCGGACCTGATGAGCGCGCGCCGAGCAGTCGGCGCGGCGTTGCGCGACGGCGACGATGCGGCGCTCGTTGCCGCGCGGGCGCGGGTACATGAAGCCAAGGTCGGCCTCGGCGAGCGCGGCGCGGTCTGGTGGCGCGACGGTGCCCCCGACCAGAACCGGCGCATGGTCCGCAACACCGCTTATGCCGAATGGTTCGCCGCGAGTGCCGGGATGGGCGACGATGTCGCGGCGCCCGGCCGGGAAACGTAGCGCCGGCCTGGCCGTCGGGAGCAAGGACGCGGTACAATGCGACCGACGATCGCAGACGGGCGCCGTCGTCCCGCTCCGGTCACCGCGCTGCGTTAAGCGGCTCCGGTCGTCAGCGCCGCGCTTGCCCCATCCGCCTTACCGGCCAGACCCGGAACTTCGTCGAGCTGGCGAAGGTCTGTGAAGCCGCCGCGTTCCTCGCGATAGCGGACGATGTCGAAACCATGTCCACGCAACCCCGGCAGACCGTCGAGCTCGTCCGCGGTGGCGACGTTAACGTTGACGAGATCACTCATGACGCGCGCTCTCTATTCGCTGATTGCACGATCGCGGCGACGCGCTCACGCGCGCAGCTCGCCCTCGTCGCCACCATCCCTATATCGGATCCGATCCGCCACGACCTTGATCATGACCACACCCGGCGTGTCGATGCCCTGCGGGAAGTAGCGGTCGAGATCCTTGGTCCAATGCGCCTCGAATTGTGCCTTGTCGTCGATCAGAGCGGCCTTGCCCTCGACCGCGACGAACAGCGGCGGCCCGCCGAGCATGCCGGCGGCGCCGGTGTAGCTCAGCCCGACCTGGGGCTGAGCGGAGATGTCGCTGACCTTGCGCGAGTCACGATAGGCGAAGAAGAAGCTGTCGCCGTCATATTCGACGTCGCCGTTGTTGCTCATCGGCCGCGCGGTGATCGTGCCGTCGTCGTCACGCGTCGCCAGCACGGCGAAATCCAGCTTGGCCATCTTCTTGGACAGCTCATGCGGTGTCAGTTCCGCCACGATGGCCTCCTCGTCGCGCTCGCCAAGACGAGCGATTCAACTTCGAACCCTTCGAACGAGCGTTGACCAATCTGGTTCAATGATCGCGGTTGCTCGTACCGGTGAGCGCCACACCGTGCCACTGGCGTGTCAGCTCGCCCCGGCCAAGTCGTTCATCGTGGCGAGCTCGGCCGGGCGCAACTCGTGGATGAGCTGGTCCATGCGGCACTGGCTCGGGCTCTTGTCGGGGCGCCAGCGCAATAGCCGCGTGCCATGGCGGAAGCGCGCGCCGGTGACCTGATCGTAGCTGACTTCCACCACCAGCTCGCTTCTGAGCGGGGTCCATTCGCTTTCTCGCCCGTCGTTCCACCGGCTCGGACCGCCGGGCGCCTTGCCAGTGAAGCCAGGCGGCTCGATCAGCGACTCTAACCGGCCAAGTACCTCACTTCGCTCGGCTGCGGCGATGCCCGAGGTAAAGCCCACGTGATCCAGCCGGCCGGCATCGTCGTACAACCCCAGCAGAAGCGAGGCCACGCCTCCGCCGTCCTTGCTGCGGCGGAAGCCGCCCACGACGCAGTCGGCGGAGCGATGCTGCTTCACCTTCAACATCGCGCGCTGGCCGGGCTGATAGGGCGAGTCCAGCCGCTTGGCGACGACACCGTCGAGCGCGCCGCCGGCACGCGCCAGCCAGCCCTCGGCGACCGCGATGTCGTCCGTCCGATCGGACAGCAGCATGGAGGGTCCGCCATAAGCGCGGTGAAACGCTTCCAGGCGTGGCCGGCGCGCGGCCAGCGGTGCCTCCAGCAAGTCCGTGCCCGCGACCCTCAGGCAGTCGAACAGCATGATCTGCGCGGGCGTCGCGCGCGACAGCCGGTCGATGCGGCTCGCCGCAGGATGAAGCCGGGCCTGCAGTGCGTCGAACGAGAGCACGTCGCCGATCGGCAGGATCAGCTCGCCGTCGAGCGTGAAGTCGCGGCAATCCACCGCCCGGAACATCGCCACGATCTCAGGAAAGTAGCGGCTCAACGGCTTGCCCGACTTGGACATGAGCTCGACGGTGTCGTCGCTCCGAAAGACGAGCGCACGAAAGCCGTCCCATTTGGGCTCGTACTGCCAGCCGCCGTCGGCCGGCAGCTCCGCCACCAACTTCGCCTCCATCGGGAGCAGATCAGGTGCCGTCATCTCGATCTTCCGCTCGGCCGCCACGCCGGCCGCTGGTGACCAACGGCCGAGACATCGGGCTGTTCAAGGCGTCCGATCGCGTGCGGCTGCATGACGTGGCGCGGGCAATTGGTTCACCCGGTGGCATATTCCATTTGCGGCTCCAGCACCGCGTCACCGTCGCTGTGGATCGTCACCGGGATCGACTTGGCCGCCGGGGTCTTGCTGCCCACCGCATGATGCCACACCGGCATCAGCACGTTGCACTCGGGATAATAGCCGCCAATGCAGCCGATCGGAATGTCATAGGCGACCACGATCAGTCCGGAGAGATGGCGATCGACGCCGTCGTCCGCGACCGTGCGCAGCGTCACCGCCTGGCCGACCTTGAGCCCGAGCCGGTCGATATCCGACCGGTTCATCAGCACCACCGCGCGGATGCCGTTGATGCCGCGAAAGCGATCGTCATAGCCATACACCGTGGTGTTGAACTGATCGTTCGATCGCAGCGTCATCAGCCTGAGCACGTCATGGCCGACCGCTGGCATGTCGAGATCCTCGTCGAGCGCCTCGGGTGTGACGAACTGTGCGCGGCCGCTTTCGGTGTGCCACTCGCGTCGCTTGGCGGGCAGGTCGCGCTGGAAGCCGCCCGGCTCCCACATCCGGGTCTCATAATCGTGGAAGTTGTCGGGCAGCGTGGTCGCGATCTCCCTCCGGATCTCGGCATAGTCGGTCATGTAATCGTCCCAGCGAACGCGCACGTTGGTCGGGAGCACCTGCTTGGCGAGCTCGCAAAGCAGGCGGATCTCGCTGATCAGGTGCGGCGACGCGGGCGCGCGCAGACCGCGGTTGCCGTGGACGCAGCCCGACGTGTCCTCCATCGACAGCACCTGCTGCCCCGCGGCGGTCTCGTCCTTCTCCAGCCGCCCGATCACGGGAAGGATGTAGCTCACCTCGCCCGGCAGCAGCGCGCTGCGGTTGAGCTTGGTCAGCACATTGACGGTCAGCCGCAGCGTACGCCATGCCGGCTCCATCTGGCCGTGGTCGGGGATTGCGCGGACGAAATTGCCGCCGAGCATGAAGAACGCCTTCACCTCGCCCTTCAGGATCGCCTCGCACGCCTCAACCGTGTTGTAGCCCGGCTCCTTGGGTGCGACGAAATCGAACTGCTCGCCGAGACGATCGAGCGGGAACAGCTCGGGCTTTTCGGTGACCCCCATGGTGCGCTGGCCCTGGACGTTGGAATGGCCGCGCACCGGGCAGATGCCGGCGCCGCGCCGGCCGATGTTGCCGCGCATCAGCAGCAGGTTGACCAGCATCTGCACGGTCTCGACCCCGGCGCGATGCTGCGTCAGCCCCATGCCGTAGATGCCGATCGTCGGCCCCGCCGCGGCATAGACGCGCGCGGTGGCCTCCATATCGGCGCGGTGCAGCCCGGAGCGGCGCTCGAGCTCGTCCCAGTCCTGCGCGCGCAGCCAGTCGGCGTAGCGATCGAAACCCGTGGTGTGCTCGGCGATGAATGCGAGGTCGAGCACCGGCGCACCGCCGCTGGCGATCGCCTTGTCATGCGCGCTCAGCACCGCCTTGCCGATGCCGGCCAGCGCGGCGAGGTCGCCGCCATTCTTCACCTGATGATATTGCGAGCTGATCCGCGTCTCCTTGCCCGTCAGCATCTCGGTCGGCGACTGCGGGTTGAGGAAGCGCTCCAGCCCGCGCTCGCGCAACGGATTGTAGGTGATGATCGGCACGCCGCGCTGGCTCGCCTCCTGCAGCGGGTGGAGCATGCGCGGCGAGTTGCTGCCCGGGTTCTGGCCGAAAAACATGATGCATTCGGCCTCGGCGAAGTCGCCGAGGTCGACCGTGCCGACGCCCTGACCGATGCTGACCGGCAGCGCCACCGAGGTGGTCTCGTGGCACATGTTCGAACTGTCGGGCAGGTTGTTGTTGCCGTACAGCCGGGCGAACAATTGATAGAGATAGCTCGCCTCGTTGGAGAGCCGGCCCGAGCTGTAGAAGACGGTGCCTTTCCGCTTGTCGTCCACGGCGCGGAGCTCGCGCGCGATCTCCTCGATGGCATGGCCCCACGAAACGGGCACATATTTGTCCGTCGCGGCATTGTAGCGCAGCGGATGGGTCAGGCGCCCGGGCTGTTCGAGATGGTAGTCGTCCCAGCCAAGCAGCTCGGTGATCGTATGCTCGGCGAAGAAGGCGGGGGTGCAGCGGTGCGCGGTTAGCTCCCAGGCGACCGCCTTGACGCCGTTCTCGCAGAACTCGAACGGCAGCGGCGTGGCGGGCTTTACCCAGGCGCAGCTGTTGCACTGATAACCATCGACCTTGTTGTGGCGCGACAGTGCGATGCCCGCGCTGCCGACCACGCCTTCGCGCCGCAGGATGTTGCCAACCGATCGTGCCGATCCCCAGCCGCCGGAGGGAAGACGATAGGGTTTGAACGTGGGCTTCACGGGGCACCTCCGGTGGCGGCGACGGGTGGCAGGGGGCAACATTCGCCGCGGCCTCACGTTGACACCGCATCACCCCGCCGCGTCGACCACCTCGATTAAGACGCGGTTGATAGAGGAGATTTCTGATGACGGTCGATCGCGACTACATGCTCCGCAAGCGCGGCGGGCCGTCCGCGCCCAAATTTTTCCTCGACACCCAGGTCGTGCCGCGGCTGGTGGACGCGGCTGGCGGCGCCGAGGTGGCGCTCGACCGTGCCGCGCGGGCATCGGGGGTGCGGCCGAGCCTGCTGCTCGCCGGTGCGGCCGGCGCACTGTCGCTCGCCGCCGTGCGCGCGCTTCGCGGCGCGCTGGAGACGCGGCGGGCGGAGCGCCTGCGCAACGAGGACGCGGTAGCGGTCGACCGCAGCGGTATCGAGGCGGAGATGCGCGCCGGATAAGCGTGCGGAGGACGCGCTTGCCGCGGGCGGTCACGCGCTCTCCGCGTCACGTTCCACCACGACCTTTTGTCCGCGCTCCGTCAACTGATAATGGCCGGGACGCACGCGCTCGAACCAGCCATAGACGTTGCGCGACAGGATCGTGCCGGCGTCCTCCGCCAGGTGTCGCAGGTCACGCGGCCGCGCCGTTCCGTCACGCATCGCCGCCGCGCACGCGATCGCGCGCTGGCGATAAGCGGTCATGATCGGCTGGCGCGTCGAGCCGCCAGTGCTCGGATCGCCGCGTCGCGAGCGATGCTCGCGCAGCAGGCGACGCCGCAGCGGCAGGTTCGGACGCGGACGATAGGGGGACGGCTCGCAGAGCACCGCGACGGCCCCGAGACGAAGGTCGACGGCGAGCAAGCCGACGCCAAGCAGACGGCACAAACGTGTGACCCGCGGATCCTGATCGCGCCCGCGGCGCGACGCGGCGACGGCGAGATACACGCTGTCGGCGCCGCGAAGCCGGTCGACCGCCTGGAGCACCAGTTCGAGCGTGAAGGAGAGCTTGAGCTCGGCGATCACCAGCAGCGGCGGCTCGCCCTCGCATAGCCCCACCACATCACAACCGCAGACCTCGCCCTTCACCGCGAAACCCTGCGCCTCGAGAAAGGCTTTGACGGGCGCATAAAGCGCCGTCTCCCGCCACTCGCCCGCGCGCGGCTCGTCGGGCGCGGTCACGCGGCGGCGCGCACGACGACGGCCAGATCGCGGCGGATCGCGCCGACCGGTACGACGAGCGCACCACCGGCGCTCTCGGCGACCGCGCGCGAGAGGACCACGCCCGCGCGCGTGTCGAAGGTGGCGACAGTGTACGCGCCGTCCGCCAGGCCGGGCACATGGAGGAAGGTGGCGACCGCGTCGTCGCGCCCGCTCAGGGTGCCGTCGCCCGCGGTCGCGTCGGTGCGCACGAGCCATGCGAGCGCCTGCCGCGTGTCGCCGCAGCCGACTGCGGCGACGCCGCAATCGTCGCAGCGCAGGTCCGGCGTGAGGTTGCGACGGCGGAAGCTGCACCAGTCGACCAGCGGCAGAAAGTCCGCCAGTGCGCGCTGAGCGTCGCGCATGCCGGGGGTGAGGACGTGCGGGTGGCGGTTGGGCCAGCGCATGCCGCCCCCTGCCCCACCGCTGGCAAGATGCGCCCATTGGATGTGACGAAAATATTCGTCGTCAAACGCGCTGGGCAGCGTTCGCCGGCGATCCTTGAAACTGTGGATCGGACCATGCTCCGAATCGAACACCGGTCGCGACGACCCGGCCGCGAGCACGGCGGCGCGCATCAGCCGCGCCGCGGCGAGCGCGGGCGCGACGGTGTCACGCGGATCGTCGATCGTGCCGTGTTCGTAGAGGTGCGTGTTGGCGAAATCGAGCGTCGGGTGGCGGAAGATCGGGTCAGCCAGTTCGGGATGGCGGATCAGTTCGGGACCGAAGATCGAGACGGTCTGGAGATTGGCATAGCCGTGACGCGCGCGCTCGCGGGCCCGCAGCCATGTCGATAGATCGTCGATGAAGGGCGTGATCGTCGCAGCATCATTGCCGCCATGCGCCGGGTGGATCTCGTTCCACAGGTCCCAGGCGAATAAGGCCGGGCGCGCGCCCCAGCGATCGCTCGCGAACGCCAGGCGATGCTTGATCGCACGCCGCGTGTCGGGACAGGTCAGCCAGGTGTCGCGGCTGGCGCACGGACCACCGTTCGCGCTGGCATAAGGATGCCGGTGCCAGCGTATCCACATGAAGAAGGTATCATAAGGCGTGAGCAGCACGCGCAGGCCGACGCGCTCGAGCAGGTCGAACAGGTCGTCCCACAGCTTCACCATGTTCGCCGCGAAACGGCCGGCCGGTCGCTCGAAATAGCGGTGCTCGCCGTGGCAATATTCCAGCATGAGCCGGATGCAGGTTACCCCGTGCGCGCGCAGGTCGAGCAGATGCCGCTCCACCGCTGCCAGGTCGCGACGACGGAACAAGGGAGCAAGGTCGGGCCAGGTGATCGCGTCGTTGTGCCCGATCGGGGTCCAGGGGAGCCCGTCTTCCGTCACGAAGTACGGACCGTCAGGCGAGACGCGAATACGAGCCGCCGCCGGGGCGAGCGAACCTACCTGGACATGCACCGGCGCCACCTAGTCGGCAGAGCGAGGCAAGGCTATGGCGAAACGATCGCCACTGCGGTGGATCAATGAATTGCACTTCGCGATCGACAGCGTGCTGTCGCTCTGCGAGCACAAGGCGCTGCACGTCGGGTCGAGCGCTCATGCCGGGCCGCCGAACCGTGCGCGTGGGCAACCGGGCCGCTGCCTGGAAGGTTGAGCCGCCGAGGAGACGAGCGATGCCCCACCCCAGCCATGTGGTCCGATGTGCCGGTCCTGACGCGCCACACGCGCTCGACCTCGTCCCGCTCCAGCCGCGCAACGGTGCGCTCGATGCGCGCTGCCCGGTCTGTCACGGCCATGGTCAGTGGAACGTCGAGATTGATCTGGTCAGTTTTCGCTGCCAACGCGCGATCTGTCCGCATTGCCTTGGTGCCGGCTGGGTGGAAACCGGCGACGACCCGATCGGACATCCCGACATCGTCATGAGCCCAGAGGGTTATCCCAAGTGGGTCGTGGACTACGAGCCGACTGACGCGCACCCGGACGCCGCGCCCGGCCCGCTCGCGACGGAATAGCGCCGCCGGTCCTGCCGCGCGACCCGCGCGGCAGGACGCGATCGGTCAGCCGCGCAGGCTGTCCGGCACGACGCCGCCATTCTCCGCCAGCTTGGCCATCACGGCCTTGTGCAGCGCGATATTCTGCTCCGCGCTGCCGTCCTCCGCGGCGTGGACGCCCAGTTCGTTGGCAAGCTCCTTGCGGGCGGTCAGGCTCGAGTCGAGGTCGAGCAGTTTGAGCAGGTCGACGATCGACGACTGGTAATTGCCACCGCCGCCCTTGAGCGATGCCATCTCCGACAGCACCGCACCAACGTCGACGCTTTGCGCCGGAGCCGGGGCGGGCGCCGCCGCGGCGGGCGGCGTGGGGGTGGCGGGCGCCGGCGCCACGCTCGCACCGGGCTGCGCCGGCGGGGTGGCCGGCGTGGCCGCCTTGTGATGGAAGATCTTGCCCATGATGTTGCCGAAGATGCTCATGCTGGATCGCTCCTGGAACGTAAGACACGGCGCTGCCGCGCGCACCCATAACGACGATCGCGCTCGATCGGGCTCGTCGCCGGAACGTTGCGCGCGCGAAGACGCTTAGGCCGGACTGGTTGGAGAGGTGTGACACCATGAGCCTTCGTTTGACGATCCTCGCTTCCGCCGCGGTGCTGGCGCTCGGCGCGTGCAGCCGCGGCAATGAGGCGACGCAGAACACTACCGCCAACGCCGGCGATCTCGGCACCACCGGGATGGTTACGCCAAGCCCGACCGCCACCGTCAGCGCCGGACAGAGTTTCGCCAATACCGCCGCGGCCAGCGATGCCTTCGAGATCGCGACATCGAAGCTGGCGCTCACGAACGCATCGTCGTCGGCGATCAAGAGCTATGCACAAAAGATGATCGACGCGCACACCGCCTCGACCGCCAAGCTCAAGACGGTTGCTGCCGGGCTCTCGCCCGCACTTCAGCCCGTTCCGGCGCTCAGCCCGGAGCAGCAGCAGCAGGTTGACCAGCTTCAGGCCGCGAAGGGCGCAGACTTCGACAAGGCCTATGCCGCCGCGCAGACCGCGGCGCACCAGCAGACGCTCGACGTGCTCAAGGCCTATGCCGCGACGGGCGACGTGCCCGAGCTCAAGACCTTTGCGCAGGGCCTGGTGCCGACCGTGACCGCGCACCTCAACATGGCCAAGGGTTTGAAGGCCTGAGCCAACGCCGCGCCGGCTCATCGTCGGCGCGGCGACCTCGTCCACTGCAGCCATCGTCGCTCACGCGGACAGGGATGGCGCGTCGCAGCGTCCGTATCGTGGCTCAGATCTGGGTCAGACCCCCGTCAACGAACAGTTCGATGCCGTTGACGAAGCTCGCCTCGGGCGAGGCCAGGAACAGCACGGCGTTGGCGACGTCTTCAGGTTGACCGACCCGCCCCGCAGGAATCTGACCAGCCAGGAAGGTCTTGATCCCTTCGGCCTGCTCGCCCCCGCCGAACACATCGTTGAGTCCGATTGTCTCGATCGGTCCCGGGCTCACCGCGTTCACCCGGATGCGACGATCTTTCAGATCGAGAATCCAGTTGCGTGCAAAATTGCGGACCGCCGCCTTGCTCGCCGCGTACACGCTGAACGCAGGCGTACCTGAGGCGCCGGCGTTCGAGCTGGTGAGAACCACCGACGCGCCGTCCCTTAGCAGCGGCAGCGCCTTCTGCACGGTGAAGAGCACGCCCTTCACATTGGTGTCGAACGTCCGCTGGTAATGCTCTTCGGTGATGGCGCCGAGCGGCAGCATCTCGCCACCGCCCGCATTGGCGAACAGGACGTCGATCTGGTTGTGCTGCTGCTGCACGGCGTCATAGAGGCGGTCGATGTCGTGCAGATCGGCCATGTCGCCGCGCACGCCGGTCACGCGGCCGCCGATCTGCTTTACCGCGGCGTCCAGCACATCCTGACGCCGTCCCGTGACGAACACCGCCGCGCCCTCCGCGGCGAACGCCTTGGCGGTGGCGAGGCCGATACCGCTGGTCCCGCCCGTCACGATCACCACCTTGTCCTCAAACCGGGCCGTCATTGTCTGTCTCCTGTGGCTCTGCGGCGGAGCGCCGCTGCCCCCGCTAAATGCCGGCGCTGCGCTGTTGCTTGTAGCCGAGGATTTCGGCACGCAGCGTTCCAATGGAGGAACGATGCGCCACACCGATCTGAACGACCTCGCCTATTTCGCCGAGGTGGTGAGCCACGGCGGGTTCGCCGCCGCGGGGCGGGCACTGCGCGAGCCCAAGTCGAAGCTCAGTCGGCGCGTCGCCGGGCTGGAGGGGCGGCTCGGCCTGCGCCTGATCGAACGTTCCAGCCGGCGTTTCCGCGTGACCGACACCGGACAGGCCTTCTACGAGCGTTGCCGCGCGATGCTGATCGAGGCCGAGCGCGCGGAGGCGCTCATCCTGGAGGCGCAAGCGGAGCCGCACGGCCGAATCCGCTTCAGCTGTCCGACCGGGATGATCGGGCCGGTGTCGGCGCCAGTCGCTTCGTTCCTCTCCCGCTTTCCCAGGGTGCGGCTTCAGCTCGTCGCCACCGACCGCGCGGTTGATCTCATCGAGGAGCGCATCGACGTGGCGCTACGGGTACGCACCCGTCTCGACACGGACGCCGAGCTGACGGTTCGGACGCTCGGTCAGTCGACGCGGATTTTGGTCGCCAGTCCGCAGCTCGCGAGCCAGATCGGCGCATTGGATCAGCTCGCGGCCGTGCCGATCCTGTCCACCAACGACGAGCACGATCTGGTCGAGTGGAACCTGGAGACGCGGGACGGGCGCAAGCAGACGGTTCGGGTCGAGCCGCGCCTGGGCTGCGCCGACATGGAGCAGTTGCTCAGCGCGGCCGTTGCCGGCCTGGGCATCGCGCTTCTGCCGGATCGCGTCTGCCGTCCGCTGCTGGACGCCGGGCGATTGGCGCGTGTGCTGCCGGCGTGGCACGGCCAGATCGGGATCGTGCACCTCGTCTTCACGACCCGGCGGGGCCTGCCGCCGGCAGTCCGCGCCCTGATTGACCATCTCGCCCGATCCTTCCCGCCCGCGATCGCGGCAGGGACGGCCCCACCATCGCAATCGTAGTTCGTGCTCGCCATTGCGGCCCCCCGGCGACGTCAGCGCAAGTCGAACGGCGTGCCGATGGCGACCCGCTGGCGCGGCACCGCGAACGCCGGCGCCAGTTCGGCTGAGCTTCTACAATCCGGTGTCGGCGGCAGGTGCCGCGCAGTGTCGTCGCCTGCTGACGGCATGACCGGAAGCGCCGCCCGACTGTCACCGCACCCGGCGTCAGGGCTCAATTGCAGCAAGCCGTCACCCAAGCCCGTGCGCCTGCGCCCAGCTGACGAACATGTCCTTCCAGCGCCGCGCGGGCTCTCCCGCGGGCCCGGGCAGGCCAAGACCGTGCTGACCGGCGGCAAACAGGTGCGTCTCGACGCTCACGCCTGCCGCCTTGAGCGCCGCCCGCATCTCGATCGTGTTCTCGGCCGAGACAATTGTGTCGTCCTCGGCATGCGCCATGAAGATGGGCGGCGTGGCCGCGGTGACGTTATGTGACGGGCTGTGCGCGCGCTGAATCATCGGCGACGGATCGGCACCGAGCAGCAAGTCGCGCGATCCCTGATGCGCGAGCGGCTGGCTCATCGACTGGACCGCGTAGATCGGTGCCGCGATCACGGGCCTTGCGCTCAGGCGGTCAGCGGCATCGACCGGCCGGTAGACGGCCGCGTCATATCGCGTGGCGAGATCGCCGCAGACATGGCCGCCGGCGGAGAAGCCGAGCGCGCCCACCTTGTCGGGGTCGACGCCATATTGCGCCGCGCGCGAGCGGATCAGCCGCAAGGCGCGCTGCGCGTCGGCGAGCGGCACATCCGCCCGGTCGGCCCAGCCCTCCCCGGGCAGGCGATAGTAGAGCACAAACACGGTCCAGCCGCGCTCGCTGAGCCATGGCCCGATCTGATAGCCTTCGGCGTCGATGACGATCACGGAATAGCCCCCGCCCGGCGTCACCAACAACGCCGCCCCGTTCGGCCGGGCGGGCCGAAACACCTTCATGCGCGGACGGGCGATGCCTTTGACCATCCGGCCGTGACGCTGTGCGGTGCCGTTTTCGATCACCTGCTCGACCGGCAAGACAGCAGGCGCGCCGGGCGGCGTACCGGGCCACAGCTCGATCTCCTCGGCCGGAGAGGTCGGCCACGAGCCGGGCGTGGCCGCGCGGGCGGGCGATGGCAAGGCAGCGGTGGCGATGCTCGCCAACAACGCTTCGCGGCGGCTCAACATGCGCGTTCGTCGCTCCTCTTGCCCTGAGTGGCCGTCTCGGGACCGATGCGTATATGGCAGCGCTCCGCGTCCACTTATACGCGATACCGTCACGGTCGTTAAACGGTCCAGCGACCTGCATCGTTCGCGCGATCGAACCCTTCTGGCTCCCTCCCGCGTCTGAGCATTACGTTCGCCTGGCCGGGACATGCGGCCTGCCTTCCTATGCAGAGGAGGAGTACGCTTGCAATCCGTGCATGCGTGATTGCCGAGATAGATTATTGCGCGAACGCGCAACAATGGCCATCTCTCGTCCTGCCGGCAACTCCGGCTTCGGAGACTATCGATGCGTATGTTCGAGACCGCCGCCAGCACCGCGCTGGCGATTGCGGCGCAAGCGCTGGTGGTCGGTGTGGTGCTTACTACCCTCTGATCATCGGCTCACCGCTCCCCTTCGCGGGGGAGCGGCGCAGCCGTTGTCCGTCAGCCGAACATATCGGCCGGCAGCATCATTCTGGGCACGCACCGCTCTTCGGCGACGATGCTCCTGGCGAAACTCAGGGGCTGACACACGCCTCTCTTGTCAGCCGCGTATGCTGTAGCAATCCTGGCCGTCACATGTGTAGTGGCGCTTAGCGTGCCGCCGGTTGGCGGAACTACTGTCAGGGATCCGATAACAACGCATGGCCCGTAAATATTCGAAACGTGGCCCGCTGGACGAGCCGCAGCAGGACGAAGCGGAAGGTTCGGCAACGGTCGCACCCTGCTGGCTGTGTGGCCGCGTGCTTGGCACCACTATTGTCTGGCATCATCCCGTGCCCAAAAGCCGCGGAGGTCGTGACGTCGTGCCGATGCATCCGATCTGCCAGCAGACGTTGGTCGCGCATTTCTCCAATTCCGAGCTGCAGCGGCATGGCATGAACGTCGACGGGCTGCTCGCCGACCCCACCGTCCGCAAGTTCGTGGACTGGGTTGCCAAAAAAGACCCCGATTTCCACGCCGCTCCGTCCAAGAAACAGCGCTGATCAAGGCCCGGAGCGCACCCCTCGCGGTCGAAAACGCCACCCCTTCTTAGCGTGTATGCGTGATCACGCTCGGCGCGGCCGCGGGCTCTCCCGCCCGCGCGTGGCGCGCGACGTGATCGCGCAGACGTCGACCTAACCACCGTCGGACCGGCTCGTCGTAGAGCTTAAGGCTGACATAAGCGACCACCACCGCGGCGATGACGAGCGCAACGCCCATGGGCGCGCCGACGCGCGCAGGTACCTTCTGATCGACCACCCAGGCGGTGTAGAGGTAGATCAGCGGGTAATGCGTGATGTAGAGCGGGAATGACAGGTCTCCGAAGAAGCGCGCCACGCGCACGCCCTTCCCCGTCGCGGCCTTGTCGCCGGCGCCGATCGCGACGACCAGCGGGAAGAGCAGCAGCACGCATGCGGCGTCGTACAGGCCGTTGCTCCAATGGTGCGGCGTGTCGCCCATGCGTGGCAGCGCCAGCGCGACGATCAGCAGCGCGGCGCTGATCGCGAAGGCGTGCCGGCTATGCAGCCGCCAGCCCGAGCGCATCAGCAGCATGCCGGCGATAAAGGGATAACACAGCCGCGCCAGGCCGATATGCACGCCCGCGGCGTCGAGCGACCAGCCGCCGATGAGATCACGCCGCTCGCCGAGCAGCGCGACCTCGAGCAGCAGCGCCGCCGCGAGCACCGCGAGCACGGTCAGCGCGCGCGTCGACAGCCGCCGCAGCACCAGCGCATAAGCGACGTTCGCGACATATTCGTAGAACAGCGACCAGGCCGGGCCGTTGATCGGGTGGATCTCGTCCCAACCGCGAATGTCGAGCTGTTTGGGGAGCGGTAGCAGCGTGCAGCCGAGCATCATCACCAGCAGCATCTGCCACACCGGGGGGACCGCGATCTTCGGGAACAGTCCTCCTGCCTGAAGATAGAAGAGCGCCGCGCCGAACAGGCTTCCCAGCACCACCATAGGCTGGAGTCGTATCAGTCGGCGCAGGTAGAACTCGCCCCGCTCCATCTCGCCCCAGCGGTCGTCATAGGCGTAGGCGATGACGAAGCCCGACAGCAGGAAGAAGAAATCGACCGCGAGATAGCCGTGATTGATGATCTGGCGCGTCGGATCGCCCCCGGCATAGGCCTCAAATGTGTGGAACATGACCACCATCAGCGCTGCGATGCCGCGTAGGCCGTCGAGCACGACATAATGACTCTTGCCCGGCGCGGTCGCGTCGGTCGACGTCGCTGCGGCGGCCGACACAGCGGCGGGCGTCGCGGGTGTGGACGCATGGCTCACGGCTGTCGTGCCAGCGCGACGGCCCCCGCCAACGGTATCCCGGCGCCGCGCGCCTTCGCGTCGGTCAGGCGCCTGTTCGTCCAGTGCGATCGCGCGATCGGCGCGGGTGACGAGAATTTGCCTGCCGGCAGCGATCGCCCGTACGAACTCATGGTGCGCATTGGCGCCCTCCACGATGAAGCGCCGGCCAGGGACACGAGGTAGGTGTCCTTCGTTTACGTTGGATCGGCGATCCGAGCAGCACTCGGCACCGGTGATCGGATGCGGATAGTCTCACGTCTGTGGAGGAGGCAACAGCTGGCCGGGCGAGCGATTTCAAGGTCCACGACCAAGTCGACAGCGACGTCGCGGCCGAACGCGGCCGAGTCGGCCTCCCGGCTTCATGTTCTCGCAGCGTGTAGCGCAGCCGTCTCGCTCGTCATCGGCATTATCGTGATGCTCGGCTGGGCGTTGAATGCTTCGGCGCTCACCCAGTTCTTTATCGGTCGCAGCGCGATGCAGCCCGTGACCGCGGCGTGCGCCATCCTGTCTGGCGCGGGCATCCTCGGCGCTGCGGCGCGGAAAAACGGCGTGGCGCTGACGGCCGCCCTGTCGGTCGCGGTGATCGCAATCCAGTCGCTCATTCAGCATGTTCTTGGGGTCGACCTCGGCACCGATCGACTTCTGTTTCCACGCGCGACCGCCGCCCAGCCAGCGTATTACGCCTTCCCGGGCAGGATGGCGGAGCCGACCGCGACGTCGTTTCTCCTCATCGCGGTCGCGATCCTGCTCGCATGCCGTCCGGGGCGTCGCTCAAGCGTCATTCTCACCGCCTGCGTGACCGCGGTGCTCATGCTGGTGACCGTCGCGCTGTTGAGCCATCTCTTCGCGGTCGCGCCGCTTACCGGCATCCTGGGCTTCACCCAGGTCGCTGTGCCGACCGCCGCGGCGCTGGGCGCGAGCGCGATCGGGGTGCTGGCGATCCGTCCAACAGGCGGATGGCTCGGCCTGCTCGTCGGAGAAAGCGTGGCGGCCACTGCCGCGCGCTGGTTGATATCGGTGGTGACGATCGTGCCGGCAGGCGTCGCCTGGTTCGCACTCCGCGGATCGGAGGCCGGCCTGTTTCCGGTCGACTTCCGATTGGCCCTCACGACCGCTCTCACCATTATCCTGCTGGTGGCGCTCGCGCTCTGGGGCACGAGGCAGCTCGACAAGCTGGTGACGGTACGCCGGGTCACCGAGAGCTTGCGAGAGAGCGAGGCGACGCTGCGCGCTTTCTTCGAGACGGAGGGACTCCTTGCCTCAATCGTCGAGGTGCGTGGCGACGACGCACGCTACCTCACCGCCAACCGCGCGCTCTCGCGGTTGTACGGACGTGAGGACATCAGCGGGCTCAGCGTACGCGAGGTCCAACCACCCGAGGCGGCGACGGCTTTTCTCCAGCGGCTGAGGATGGCGCAGGTGAGCGGCGCACCGACCAGCCTCGAGCGATCGATCGATTACGCCAGCGGCGTGCGGTGGTTCACCATCACCATCAGCCCGATTGCGGGCAGTCCGGTCGATGCTCCTCGCTTCGCCACGGCGGCGCTCGACATCACCGAGCGGAAGCGCGCGGAGGCACAGCAACAATTGCTGCTGCTCGAGCTCAACCACCGGGTGAAGAACACGCTCGCGGTGGTCCAAAGCCTGGCGCAGCAGACGTTCCGCGGTGACCAGGCGTCGCCCGCGGCGCGCCGCGCCTTTGACGCACGGCTCGCCGCGGTAGCCGCCGCGCATCATCAACTCGTGCGCCAGGATTGGCGCGCCGCGTCGATTGCCGTGCTCGTCGCGAACGTGGTAGGTCCTGGCTGCGGCACCAGCCTGGACCGCTTCGACAAGGCTGGCCCCGAGGTCATGCTGCCGCCGCGCACCGCCGTCTCGCTCGCGCTCGCGCTGCACGAGCTGTGCACCAATGCCGTGAAATACGGCGCACTGTCGAACGACACCGGCCGGGTCGAGGTGAAATGGTCAATCGTCGGCGACACGCCGGAGCGACTGCAATTGATCTGGCAGGAAAGCGGCGGGCCGCCGGTCAGCCCGCCCGCGACCCGAGGCTTCGGTTCTCGCCTCATCGAGCGGGCGCTCGCCGCCGAACTCGAGGCGCCGGTGGAGCTGAGCTTTCCGCCGAACGGCGTCCGCTGCGTCATCGAGACGATCTTCGCGGACGTCCCCACCGACGAGGCTTGAACGTCCGCCATTGATGTCGCGGTTGGCAGGGCCGCCTAGTGAGGCGAAGAACCGGAAGGGCGCGGAAACCTCCGCGCCCTCGCCGGTCACATGTCCGCGGCGACGGGGCGCACGATGATCTCATTGATGTCGACGCCCGCCGGCTGCTCGATCGCGTAGCGGATCGCGCGAGCGATCGCATCCGGGGTCAGCGACTTGCGCCGCCAGCCCTGAAGCGCGGCGGCGACATTCGCATCGGTGATGTCGTGGCCGAGCTCGGTCGCCACGACTCCGGGCGATATCAGCGTCGAACGGATCTCGTCATGCTCCATCCGCAGTCCCTCTGTGATCGCACGCACCGCATGTTTGGTGGCGCAATAGACCGCCGCGGTGGGCATCACCATGTGCGCCGCGACCGATGCGACATTGACGACGTGTCCCGCTCCCGCGGCGACGAACCGCGGAAGCACTGCGGCAATCCCGTTCAGGACGCCATGGACGTTCACGTCGAACATCTTCTTCCATTCGTCGCGCTTCACCGCAGCAAGCGGGGAGAGCGGCATGACCCCGGCATTATTGACCAGCGCGTCGATGCGCCCGAACTGCGCTTCCGCCGCGGCGACGAAGGCGTCGAAATCCTCGCCGTCGGTCACGTCAAGTTGACGCCAGGCGACGGCGTCACCCAGTTCCTCCGCCAAGATACCCAGCCGCTCGCCGCGCCGCGCGCCGATGAACAGCTTCGCTCCGGCGCCCGCCAGCTCGCGAGCGCTCGCCTCGCCGATCCCGCTCGAGGCGCCGGTGATCAGCACGACCTTGTCGATGGCTCCCGTCATGATGCTTCCTTTCGGTTGATGTGACGGGACAGGAGATGGCGGGTCGACGGGTCGGGGCGGTAGAGCAATAACCCAGACGTCTTGCACGATCCTCCAAAGGCGTCATGCAAGCTTGCACAATCGACCGAGCTGAGGATTGAGGACGGTGATGAACCGGATCGCTGAACTCGCTGACCTCGTCGATCGTCACGACAGGGGCAATGGCATCTGCACGACGGTGATGCCCCGCGTGTCATTGATCCGCGCGGACCAGGCGAGCACGCCGACGCCAGCCGTGTACGAAGCGTCGCTTTGCCTGATCGCCCAAGGGTCAAAGCGCGTGTCGCTGGGCGAGCACAGCGTCATTTACGACGCCGCGCACTATCTGGTCGTCTCGGTCGATTTGCCGCTCGTCGGGCATGTCATCGATGCAAGCCCTGAGCGGCCATATCTCTGCTGCAAGATCGACCTTGATCCCGCGATCCTCGCCGACCTCATGGTGACGCAGGGGGGACCTGTCGAGCGCACGGCTCTGCCCGTGCTGGGCGTCTATCCGAACGACGCCGACCTGATCGACGCCGCCTGCCGCCTCATCCGCCTGCTCGACCGGCCGGACACGATCCAAGCTTTGGCGCCGCTGATCGAGCGCGAGATCCTCTACCGCTTGATCAACGGTCCACACGGCCCGATGCTGCGCCATGTGGCGACAGCGGGCAGCCACTTGAGCCAGGTGAGTCGCGCCATCGCAGCCATCCGGCGCGACTTCGACGCGCCGATCCGCATCGACGAGGTCGCCTCCGAAGCGGGCATGAGCCCGTCTTCATTGCACGCCCATTTCAAGGCGGTCACGCGCATGACGCCGCTCGAATATCAGAAACACTTGCGGCTGCAGGAGGCGCGACGCCTGATGCTGGTCGGCGGCATGTCTGCCGGATCAGCCGGCTTCACGGTCGGCTACGAGAGCCCTTCGCAGTTCAGCCGGGAGTATCGCCGTCTGTTCGGCGCCCCACCACGCCAAGACATCAGGCGCCTGCACATCACACCGAGCGACGGCATGGCGCTGTGACAGCGCTGGGCCGGTAGCAACGCGTCGACCGGACGTCAGCTTGTCTTACATAAATGTGTTCGAGATCAGTCGACCGCCCCGCCGCACCCGGTGCGAGCACGGCATGGCAGGTAAGATCGAATGCCTCCGGCCGGCACCAGTCAGGCTTGCGGCGCGACGATCCGACGGTACGCTGTCACGCGGCGAGAACGAGCGCCGCAGGAGTGGACGGGATGCGGTTGCTTGGTCGGCGGATGGGCGGCTTGTCGCTCGCAGCAATGCTCCTCTCCGCCGCAGGTGACGCGCAAACGCCCGCCGAGCGGGAACACCAAGACATGATGCGGCAGCTGGGCATCGAGCAACTGCGCCCTGGCGCAAGCGGCGACCCGGATGCGCCGAACGCGGCAAATTACGATCCGTCCAAGGCAAACCCGTATCCGGTCTGGCCTGATCTGCTGACGATGGAGGATGGGCGCCCGGTCTTGAGCGCGGCGATGTGGAAGCGGGAGCGCCGGCCAGAGTTGGTGGCGCTGTTCGAGCGCGAGGTCTACGGCCGCGTCCCTGCTGCCGTGCCGCCGGCCACCTGGCGCGTCGACACCGACGACCGTGAGTTCATCGCTGGTCGGCCGGTACTCGCACAGCAATTGGTCGGGCACGTCGACAATCGAGCGGCGCCGCACATCGCGGTCGACATGAAGGCCACGCTCGTGTTGCCCGCCAACGCGAAGGGCCCCGTCCCTCTGCTCATCATGTTTGCGCCGGCACGGTACCCGGCGCCCTCTCAACCGGATGCGCAAGAGGCGGCTCGACTGAATGCGGCAATGAAGGCGACGCTGCTTCAGCGCGACCCGTCGCTCGCGACGATCTTTGCCGCGCATCCTGGCTTGGCCTTCGTGGAAACCGGCAGCTTCCCGCCGACGCCGCCGCGCGACGACCGCATCACCAAGCTGATCGCGGACGGCTGGGGCGTCGCACTGCTCGATACGGCGAGCATCCAGGCCGACGACGGCGCCGGCCTGCGTCAAGGAATCATCGGCCTGGTCAATCAGGGCCGCGCCCGTACACCCGAGCAATGGGGCGCATTGCGCGCCTGGGGCTGGGGCGCGAGCCGACTGCTGGATTATCTGACGACGCGGCGCGAGGTTGATGCGGCGCACGTCGGCGTGGAAGGCGTATCGCGCTGGGGCAAAGCCGCCCTCGTCGCCGCCGCCTTCGACGAGCGCTTCGCGATGGTCCTGATCGGCTCGTCCGGTGAAGGCGGCGTCAAGCCACACCGCCGCAACTTCGGCGAGCAGGTAGAGAATCTCACAGGGGCGGGAAGCCACCACTGGATGGCCGGCAACTTTCTCCGATACGGCACCGAGAAGGGTCGCCCGGGCCGCAAGACCGCCGCCGATATACCCGTCGACGCGCACGAGCTACTGGCGCTGGTTGCCCCGCGGCTGGCCTTCGTGAGCTACGGCATACCGGTCGAGGGCGATGCCGAATGGCTCGACCAGCAGGGCAGCTACATGGCGACGGTCGCGGCCGGGCGAGCATGGCAGCTGCTCGGCAAGCGCGATCTCGGTCGCGGCAATGATTACCGGACCGCGCTTATGCCGCCGCCAGCGACAGACCTGCTTGAGGGTGAACTCGCCTGGCGGCAGCACCAGGGCGGCCACACGGACGCCCCGAACATGGCGTCCTTTTTGCGGTGGGCGGACGGGAAGATCGGCCGGCGCTGAGCTAGATCACCGGTGATGGCCCGTCCGCCGCTGGGGCCGGCCGCTCGCGCTGGTTGCTGCGCCGGCCCGACCACGATCAGCCGGCAGCTGGCGCGGGTTCGAAGCGCGTGTCGGTCGCCGCGCCGATCTTGCCGACACGCATCATCGCCTCGGCCGGCGACATGGCGGCGAACGGCGCCGCGCGATCGGCCGCTTCCACCGCGTCGAAGAAGTTCTGGTGCGCGGCGGGTGCGATGCTCAGCAAGCGCACCGGTTCGTCGCCGTCGTTGTAGAAGCTGTGCGCCACCTCGGGCGCGGCGATCACGGTCTGGCCTGCCCCGCAGTGGTGCGGCGTTCCGGTGGCATCCTCGAACCGGAGCGTCCCGGCCAGCACATAGAACACCTCGGTATAGCCATGCCGGTGCGGGGGCACGCTCTCGCCCGGCGACAGCGTCTGCTCGAACAGGCAGAAGGCGCCGCCGGTCTCCTCCGCGCGCGCCTTCCACACGAGGTGCGCACCGGCAACGTCGAAGTGGCGCCCGGTCTCGCGCACGATCAGCGCGCCGGTCATGGTATCGTGCATTTTTCTGTCCTCGTCAGTGATGGGAAAGCGCGACGGCGTCAGCCATCGGCGGGGGTTGATCGTTGCGATGATGGCCCAACGTCATGCTGCGCAACACGCCGTCGCGGCGGATCAGCCCGTGCATCAGCGCCGCTGCGAGATGGAGCAGGATCAGCGCGAAGAACAACAGCGCCACGATCGTGTGCGCCGTTCGCAACACCGCGTAGAGCGCGAGCTGGTGCGGCAGGATCGCGGGCAGCGTGAGCTCTTGCGTCAGCACCACCGGATAGCCGCCTGCGGACAACATGCCCCAGCCGATCAGCGGCATGCCGACCAGCGCGAGGTACAACAGCACGTGCGACGCCCAGGCGGCGCGCTGCTGCCAGCGCGGCAGGTCGGCCGGGAGCGGCGGTGCGCCGGTGGCGAGCCGCAGCGGCCATCGCACCAGCACCAGCACGAGGATCGCGATCCCGACCGGCCGATGCAGCGACAGCAGGGTGAGGTAGGCCGGCCCCGTTGTGGACACCATGCCGACGCCGATGAAGAGCATCAGCAGCACCAGCGCCGCCATCAACCAGTGGAGCAGCCGCAGCGGCAGCGCGAAGTCGGGCGAGGCGCGGCTCATCGTGCGCGCTCCGCGAAATCCGCACCCGCGGCGCTGGGGTGCGGTCCCTCCAGCGCGCGCCGCGTGAACGAGGAGGAATAGGCCTTGGACCGCGCCGCGAGCAGCGGATCGTCCGACACCGCGATGCCGCGCGGCAGGATGGTCGGATCGAAGTTGAGGTCGCGGCATGCCCCGCTTTGCTCGGGCTGAACCGCGCTGATCGTCAGCATACCCGCCGTGATCGTGCGGTGCGGGCCGCGCCAGGCCACCGTCGCCTTGTCGGTGACGTCACCCGGATTGGCCACCACCAGGCGGAGCTGCCAGCGCGACGGCCCGGCTGCGGTCCGCGCGATCATCTCGCGGAAGAGATAGTCGCGGCCGAGCCGATCGAGGTGCTTCTTGTCGAGCCCGGCAAGCGGCGCCTCCGGCTCGAATTGCCAGCGCACCGCGCGTGCCGTGCCGTCCGGTGCGGTGAAGCGGAACGCGTTGATGCTGTAATAAGTCGCGTTGGCGAAGCTGTTGGGCAGCACCGCGCGCGCGAGCTCGTCTTGGAAGGCCTTGACCTCGGGATGCGCCGCGACGAACGACGCCATGACGGCGGGATCGGGTTTGCCCGTGTGCGGGTCGGGCCGGCTCGCGCGCTGGAGCGCGATGAACGAGGCCACATCCGCCACCGGGAAGATCGGCGTATGGTCCAGCGCCATCCGCCATTCCGCGCCATCCGGCGTGCGCAGCACCAGCGCCATCGAGTGGAATACGTTGCGGCCATCACTTGCGAGCGGATTGCCGCCGGCGACCGAGAACCGGCCGGTCACCGGATACTCCCCCGGCGCGAACGCGCTCGCCGCAGAGATCGCCCTGCCCGCTCCGTTGGCGCGGAAGTCGCCCGTAAAACACAGCCCCTTGGCATGCGCGCGGCGGTACCCCGGCGCGGCACCGTGGTTGTTGTATTCGAGCGCGCGGGTGACGTCGCCGCCGTTGATCCGGCGCGCGCCGATCCAGCCGGCGGCCCAGGCGAACCCGCCGACCAGCAGGAGGATGAGCGCACCGATCAGCGCGGCGGCGGCGGTGTTGGCACGGTGACGGGAGAACATCGGCCGGTCGATCCCAGGTGACTGCTGCTGGGGTGGACGTGGCGTGCGGCGGTTTATTCCACGCCGCGCGCTTTTTCGCTGTCGCCTCCGGGCCTGTGTGGGAATAACTTCGCGCTGCGGACGTCCCATCACCCATGGAAACCCTGATGCCGGCGAGCGAGGACATGATCGTGCTGGTGCAGCCGCTCGTGCCGGCGCTGCGCCGCTATGCCCGAGCGATGCTGCGCCACCGCGACGACGCCGACGATCTGGTGCAGGACGTGCTGGAGCGCGCGATCCAGGCGTGGGGTGGGCGCCGCGACGGCGGCAGCTTGCGCTCCTGGCTGTTCGCGATCCTGCACAATCTCGCGCTCGACCGGCTGCGGCGGCGCGCCCGGCAGGGCGCGAGCGACCCGATCGAGGCCGTGCCCGAGGCCCGGCTGGCCGCACCGCCGCTGCAGGAGCAGGCGGTGGAACGGCGGGACATGCTCGCGCTGGTCGCCGCGCTGCCGGACGAGCAGCGCAGCGTGCTGTTACTCGTGGCGGTGGAGGAACTGAGCTATGCCGAGGCCGCGGCGGTGCTCGACGTGCCGCTGGGTACAGTGATGTCGCGGCTGTCGCGCGCGCGCGAGCGGCTGCGCCGGATGATGGAGGGCGAGGTGGCAAGTCGGCCGGCGCTGAGGATCGTGCCGTGACCGAGGCACCCGTGACCGAGGCCGATCTCCATGCGCTGGTCGACGACCGGCTCGCGCCCGAGCGCGCCGCCCTCGTGGCCGCGTGGCTGCGCGCGCATCCCGACGCCGCCGCGCGCGTTGCCGCCTACCGCACACAGGCCGAAGAGCTGCGCCACGCCTTCGCGCCGGTCGCGGACGAGCCGGTGCCGCCGCGGCTCGACCTGCGCTTGCGCGTCGACCGGGCGCGGCGTGACCGCACTGCGGGGTCCGGGCTGGTCGCCGCTGGCGTGGCGGCGTTGATGCTGGTCGGCGCGGCGGGGGGCTGGACATTGCGGGGGTGGGCCGCGCCGCCGCGCGCCGGCACCGCCGCGCTCGCACGCGAGGCCGCCTCGAGCTACGCGGTTTATGTCGGCGACCGCACGCGACCGGTGGAGATCGCCGCGACGCAGCAGGCTGCGCTCGATCGCTGGTTCTCGCAGCGGCTCGCGCGCCCGGTGAAGGCGCCTGATCTCCGCGCCGCGGGGTTGCGGCTGGTCGGCGGACGACTGGTCGCGACCGAGCATGGCCCGGCCGGGCTGTATCTGTATCAGGACGGTGCGCAGCGCTGGATCGGGGTCTATGTCCGCCCGATGGAGGTCGAGGGCACCGATCGCCTGAAGCCGCGCGAGGAAAGCGGGGTGACGGGGTGGACCTGGGCGGATGAAGGACTGGGCTTCGGTATCTTCGGCAACGGCCCGAGCGAGCATCTTCGCGACGCCGCCGGGATCGTGCGCGCGCAATATCGGCGAAGCTGAGCACGGCTAGGCTGGCCGGGTGGGCGGTCCCCTCACCCGATGGCTCCCAGCGCATAGAGCCCCAGCCCGGCCGCCGAGGTAGCGAGCAGGGTTGTGATCACGCCGGCCCGCATCATGAAGATCGCATAGCCCGCGCCCAGGGAGAGGACGACCGCGGCGGGATCGATGCTGGTCAGCACCGGCGCGTCGAAGCGGATCGGTCCGACCGCGACCAGCGCGGTGCGCCGGAACAGCGTGTGCAGAGCGAACCATATTGCCAAGTTCAGGACAACGCCTACGACCGCCGCGGTGATCGCCGATAAGGCCGCTGCGGCGGCGACGTTGCCACGCAGCCGCTCGATGAACGGCGCGCCCAGGAATATCCACAGGAAGCAGGGCACGAACGTGACCCAGGTCGCGAGCAGACCGCCCAAGGTGCCCGCGACGAGCGGCGACAGCGCTCCGGGATCGCGATAGGCGGCGAGGAAACCGACGAACTGCAGCACCATGATGAGCGGACCTGGCGTGGTCTCCGCCATGCCGAGGCCGTCGAGCATCTCGTTCGGACGAAGCCAGCCATAGCTTTCGACGGCCTGCTGCGCGACATAGGCGAGCACCGCATAGGCACCGCCGAAGGTCACCACGGCCATGGCGGAGAAGAAGGTGGCGATGCGGCTGAACACATCATCCTGCCCGAGCGCGATCAGCAGCACCGCGATCGGCACCAGCCACAGCGCCACCCACACAAGCGTCGTCCGGAGGGTCTGCGCCCGGGTCGGGCGGGCGTGCGGCGGCAGGTCCTCGCCGAGCAGCGTATCGGCGTCGGCTATTGTCGCGCCCCCGGCGGCGTGGTGACCGCCGCCACGGAAGGCCGTGCTGCCGCGCTTCGCCGACCACCAGCCGATCAGGCCCGCCCCGGCGACGATGACCGGGAACGGTGCGCCGGCAAAGAAGATGAGCACGAACGCCAGCGCGGCGAGGAAACGGGCGGGCCGCGACCGCAGCGCCCGCCCCCCGATCCGAACGACCGCCTGGAGCACGACCGCCAGCACTGCGGCCTTGAGCCCGAAGAACAGCGCCGCGACGATACCCACGCGGCCGTACAGCACGTAGATCCAGCTCAGCGACATGATCGCGACCGCGCCGGGGATCACGAATAGCACCCCCGCAACGATGCCGCCCCATGTCCGGTGCAGCAGCCACCCGATATATGTGGCGAGCTGCTGTGCCTCGGGTCCGGGCAGGAGCATGCAGTAGTTGAGCGCGTGCAGGAAGCGCTGCTCGCCAATCCAGCGTTTCTCGTCGACGAGGATGCGGTGCATGACCGCGATCTGACCGGCGGGCCCGCCGAACGACAGGAGCGCGATGCGCAGCCATACCCATGATGCCTGCGCCAGCGTTACCGGTTCGGGACGCACCGATGCCGCTCGCCCGATCACCGGCGCGGTCATGCCGACACCCGCCCGCGCGAGGGCTGATGCGAAGACCAATCGTGTCGCTCGGCATGCGCGTCCCGCGCCCAGCGGTACAGCGCGTCGTAGATGGCCATCCCGGCCTCGAGCTGCTCATGGTCGTCGCCATAGGTGCGCGACAGGCCAAGCGAGATGGCGAGCAGGCCGGCCGCCTCCGGTGCGAGGTCGAGCCGATCGGTGTCCGCCCCCCGCACTACCGCGGCAAGGCGGACGAGCGGCGCGTGATCGCCGAGCCCGAATGCCTCGACCATGACGTCGAAGGTGCAGCGATCGCCGCGGTGGCTCCAGAACACACCGTCGCCGGCGACGTCGAACGGCTCGGCGTCCTCTCGCTCGGCCACCGGCAGCACCTCCGCCGGCGCGACGAAGAGGAAGCGCGCGTCCGGGTCGACGAAGCGGCGGATCAACCACGGACAGGCGACGCGATCGACCTTCGGCCGCGCACGGGTGACCCACCAGGTGCGCCCGTCCGCATGGCGCGGCGGAAAAAGGGTGAGCGACACGGTCGGCCCGCCCGATGCCATCCAGGCGGCGAAACCGCCGTCGAGCACCTCCGCCGCTATGCCGTCGCTCCGCAGGATCGCCGCCGCGGCCACGGCGGGGCCGTCCCCTTTCGCGTCGAAGACGATGACGCTTTGTCCGCGGGCGAGGTCCCATTGCGCTGGTTCGCGCTGCAATGGCCTGGTCGCTCCGGGGATCGTCTGCGCCGCCGCCTCGCGCAGATCGATGATCCGCGGCGCGGTGGGCAGCGCGATGAGACGGGCGAGCTTGTCCGAGGAAATCGCGTTGGTGGCAGGCATGGCGCGTCCCTAACTTATTCGTGCTGGACGCGATTCTCTAGCTGACGCCTCGTGGGGAGATCGCATTCCCCATTCTCTAAATCAGCCATGATCTGTCGCGGCTGTCAATCGCATCGCCGTGCCTCTCCGCTGCCTACCGTGGCAAGCGCGCATGCACAGCAGCCCATCTTTTCTTCCGCGCTGCGCCCGCGTAACGACCCGCAGGATTTATCGGGGGAGAATCTGAGAATGCGAGCTTTTCTGCTCGGGACCGTGGCCGCCTCGCTGGTCGCCACGCTCGCGGTGCCGGCGACCGGCCAGTTCGGCATGCTGAAGAAGCTGGTGCCCGGCGGGATCAACCTGCCAAGCCTGCGCAAGGAGCCGATCTCGACCAGCCTGGCCGACGCGCGCTGGGCGGACCCGAGCCGCGACGATTTCACCCCGCCTACGGCCAAGCGCGCATTGACCGAGCTCCAGCGCACGCCCGCCGGCGGCTTCGTCCTCCGGCCCGGCTATTACAGTTTCCATGATCAGAGCTATTGCCTCCACGCCGGCACATACGGTCCGGGCGGGGGTGATGGGTACCTCTACGCACCGCCGCTCGGTTCGGCGCGCGACGCCGTCATCACGATCGTGCGCAACTCCGTCCAGCACCCGGAAATCGACCAGCACGACATCCAAACGTTGCTGTGGGCAATCGTCGCGCGCGCGAAGCTCGAGGATCTCACCACCGAGCACAAGGCGATCGCCGCGCAACTGCTGCCGCCGCGGCTGCTCGCTGCGCTCAACCGCTCCGTGCTCGATATCGTGTCGCAGGGGCCGATCGCGGACAATCTGCCGCGCGAGATCCGGCAGGCGATGCAGGCGGAGGCGGACCTGCGCCGGATGCTGATCACGCCCGGCACCAGCTTCGGCGACTTGGAGCGCGTCGCGGTGCTCGCCGGCGCGGCGCCCGCTGGCAAGGGCAGCCTCGACGTGCCGAGCCGGCGCTGGAGCCATCATCCCGACGGCTATTGGGTCCGCTATCTTCCCGCCAGCTACTCCAACACGGTGGTCGAGCTATGGGTGCCGGACGACAGCCCCGGCGTGGGGCAGGAGTTCGACCCGGCGACCCATATCGCGGTGCCCGGCAACACCGCGCGCCAGCGCCTGATCCAGTCCGGACGCGCGTACAAGACGGCGTGAGCGCGGCGGGTGACGGCTGTCACCCGCCCTCGCCCCGCACCGACCCAGGTGACGCAAAGCCAGGACATCTTGCCGGGACGAAACACCCCCAAGGGTTCGCACTCAAGCGCCCTCGACCCGGTGCCTCGCTTCCCGGGCGAGGTCGGGCACGTCGCGGAGTTCGTCGTCGAGCTGCCGGCGGACGATCCTGCCTTCTGCGATGACGAAGCATGCGGCCAGGATCACCAGCGCGAAGCCGACCATCGATGTTACCACACCACCAGCAGCGATGAGGGGCTGCCGGGGCATGAGGACGTCAGCGGCGCCGAACATCAGTGAGCCGATCAACAGGATCGCCGCGACCAACCCGAGGAGAGTGGCATTG
The DNA here is from genome assembly GCF_051400595.1 of Sphingomonas larreae. Classification (NCBI taxonomy): domain Bacteria; kingdom Pseudomonadati; phylum Pseudomonadota; class Alphaproteobacteria; order Sphingomonadales; family Sphingomonadaceae; genus Sphingomonas; species Sphingomonas larreae. Next base: position 71,930 of record NZ_JBLFFI010000002.1, on the reverse strand, counting down.
CCCATGTGGCGGCACCGGTGCTGGTAGGTGAGGATCTGGTCCTTGAGATTGCCCGCGCGGCGCTCGTCGTGCTCGTTGGTGCGATAGTCGCCGACTGCTTCGCGGTAGCGGTCGATCGCACTGTCATAGCGCTGCTGCAGGAATCCCATGAAGATCCAGGCGGCGAACACGATCGACGCGTTTGGGCCGATGGCCTTGAGGACCTCACCGAGCTGGACCACACATCACCTCTGGGTTTGTGGCTCGGGAAACGCGAGGCGCGCAGCTAAGTGCCAGTAAAAGTTGCTCTTTGCCCAAGTCCGCACGATGCCGCCTGACAGCAAAGGGGATGCTGCCGCTTGAGCTGACCCGGACCCGCACCGCTTGATGTTCATCCACCCTGCGTGCGCTCGGCTCGACCGCCGCGATGCCATCCAGCTGAGCGAGCAGGGCGTCGAACGGTCGGTATCAAGGACAAGACGTGCCGGCGCGCCGAAGCACCGCCCCGAACTCGGAGAGGCGAGATCAAGGCGTTGGTTTCAGGCTGTTTTAAGGATGTACCTTTAGCTACGCCGCATGGAAATGCGCAAAATCTGCTCTGGCTGCCGCGATGGCGTCGACTTCGACGTACCGTTCACGATGGCGTACCAGCCCATCGTCGACGTGGAACTCGGACGGCCCTTCGCCTATGAAGCGCTGATCCGCGGCGTGGACGGTTCAGGCGCTCTCTCGGTCCTGTCACGCGTGAATGAGACCAATCGCTACGCGTTCGATCAGTCCTGTCGCGTCATGGCGATCGAGGGCGCGCTAAGCGCCGGACTGCTCGACATCGATGCGCGCCTCTCCATCAACTTCCTCCCGAACGCGGTCTATTCACCGCTCGCGTGCATCCAGCTGACGCTCCGCACCGCAGAGAAAGTCGGTCTGCCGCGGGAACGGCTGATCTTCGAGTTCACCGAAAACGAAGAGATGGGCTCGCCCCAGCACGTCAACAGCATCATCGAGACGTACAAGAGCGTCGGCTTCACCGTCGCGATCGACGATTTCGGCGCTGGTCATTCGGGTCTGGAGATGTTCGCGCGCTTCGCGCCGGATGAGGTCAAGCTGGATATGAGCCTGATCCGGAATATCGACACGGACCTTCGTCGCCGCGCCATCGTGCGGTCGGTCGTAAGCATGTGCGAAGAGCTCGACACTCTCCTTATCGCGGAGGGGATCGAAACGGCGGATGAGGCGCGTGCGTTGCGCGAGCTCGGCATCCGCTTCCACCAGGGCTTCTGGTACGCCAAACCCGAGATCGCGCGCCTGCCGGCGATCATAGCGCGGTAGCACGGAAGGTCTTGGCACAAGCGCGTCGACGTCGCGTCGTGCTGGCTCTCGGTCGCGAGGTCAGCCGGTCAGGGTCGTAGGCGCGCCACGCACGGCAAATGAACCAACGGCAGAAAACAGGACGCGCGAACCGCGTGATCCACCGATGGCGGGTCAACGCAGGTGAGACGCCAGGAAGTCGACGAAGACACGAACGCGCGCAGGCGTGTTCCCGCCGCCGACAAAGACGGCATGGATCTGCTCGACGTCGCCAGGATTGAACGCCTCGAGTATAGGGATCAACCGGCCCGCGGCGATCTCATCCGACACGCTAAACGCTCCAACGCGCGCGATCCCCACTCCTTCGGCAGCAAGCTGCCCGAGCGTCTCTCCGTTGTTGGCTTCGATGCTTCCCCTCACCGATAGGGTGTAATCGTGGCCTTCGCGACGGAACGGCCACACCGGCTCGGCCCGGCGGAAATTGAAGTTCAGGCAATTATGCCGATGAAGATCCTCAGGCACTTCCGGCGTGCCGTTTCGCCTTAGGTAATCAGGCGAGGCGACGATCATGCGCCGGGTCTCACCGAGCTTGCGCGCGGTCAGCGTGCTGTCCGGTAGCGGGCCGAAGCGCACCGCAACATCGGCCTGACCTGCGGCGATGTCGACCAGCGTGTCCGTCAAAGCGATGTCGACGAGGATGTCGGGATAGGTCCTGACGAACTCGCCCAAGAGGGGCACCACGCACAAACGCCCATGTGACAGCGCGGCGCTGACGCGCAGCCTGCCGCGCGGGCTACCCTGGTCGGCAATCTGCTGCTCGGCATCGTTCAGGTCGGCGAGGATGCGGCGCGCGGTCTGAAGATAGGTCTGCCCCTCCGCCGTCAGCGACAGCGCGCGGGTGGAGCGTAGCAGCAGGCGCACGCCCAGCCGTGCCTCGATCCGGTCGATCGCGCGCGCGACCGCCGAAGGGCTCATATCGAGCACACGGCCGGCGGCCGAAAAGCTGCCTTGCTCCACCACCGCCGCGAACAGCGCCAGCGCCCGAGCCCGGTCCGTACCCCCGTTCAGCTTTGCATCCATCGCAAAGATCCTCCGCGTTGATGATCGCTACTGCCTCATGCGGCAGCGGTCCATCTATGCGCGGAGACTTGTGATCGAGGATGGATGATGGACTATCGCCAACTTGGACGTTCGGGCTTGCGCGTACCGGCGCTGAGCTTCGGCACCGGCACCTTCGGCGGACGAGGCCCGCTGTTCAGCGCCTGGGGGCAAAGCGATGCGGCAGAGGCCCGGCGGCTGATCGACATCTGCCTCGACGCAGGCGTGACGCTCTTCGACACCGCCGACGTTTATTCCGGCGGAGCGTCTGAGGAGATCCTGGGCCAAGCGATCCAGGGACGGCGCGACAACGTCTTGATCTCGACCAAAACCGGTCTGCCGATGGGCGACGGACCGCAGGATTGGGGTGCATCGCGCGCGCGGCTGGTCCGTGCGGTCGAGGATTCGCTGCGCCGGCTCGGCACCGATCGTATCGACCTGCTGCAGCTGCACGCCTTCGACGCTTCGACGCCAACGGAGGAGGTGATGGCGACGCTCGCGTCACTGATCGCAGCGGGCAAGGTCCGCTATGCCGGCGTGTCCAACTATCCAGGCTGGCAGCTGATGAAGGCGCAGGGTTTGGCGGAGCGCCACGGTTGGCCGCGCCTCGTCGCGCATCAGGTCTATTATTCGCTGATCGGCCGCGCCTATGAGGCGGACCTGATGCCGTTGGCGGCCGATCAGGGCGTCGGTGCGCTCGTGTGGAGCCCGCTTGGCTGGGGGCGGTTGACTGGCAAGATCGGGCGCAACCGCCCGGTGCCGCACGGCAGCCGCCTGCACGAGACCGAGCAGTTCGCGCCGCCGGTCGAGACGGAGCACCTCTATCGCGTCCTCGACATGCTGGAGGCGGTGGCCCGGGAAACGGGGAAGAGCGTACCACAGGTCGCGATCAACTGGCTGCTGCAGCGCCCTACCGTGTCGTCGGTGATCATCGGCGCCCGCAACGAAGAGCAGCTGCGGCAGAACCTTGGCGCGGTCGGTTGGGCGCTGACGCCGCAACAGGTCGCCGCGCTCGATGCGGCGAGCGACGTGCTCCCACCTTACCCCCATACGCCCTATCGCCAGCAGGAGGGCTTCGCCCGCCTCGATCCGGCGTTGGTGTGAGGACAAGACGATGACGCTCAACGCCGGCCTGCTGGCCCTTTCGATTGGCGCGTTCGGCATTGGCGTGACCGAGTTTGCGCCGATGGGATTGCTTCCCGTGATCGCCAGCGACCTCCATGTCTCGATTCCCGCCGCCGGGCTGCTCATCAGCGCCTATGCGCTGGGCGTGGTGATCGGCGCTCCGCTGATGACGCTAACCACCGGGCGCGTCCCCCGGAGGGCGCTGCTGATTGCACTCGCCGCCATCTTCACCGCAGGCAACCTGTTGGCGGCGGTGTCGGACAGCTATGCGATGCTGCTCGCCGCGCGCGTGCTCACCGCCTTCAACCACGGCGCCTTCTTCGGGGTCGGCTCGATCGTCGCCGCGAGCCTCGTGGCGCCGGAGCGGCGGGCGAGCGCGGTAGCCGCGATGTTCATGGGGCTGACGATCGCCAATGTGGTCGGTGTGCCGTTGGCGACCTGGGGGGGTGAGCATCTCGGCTGGCGCGCCTCCTTCTGGGGCATCGCCGGATGGGGCGTCATCATCATGGGAGCGCTGCGGCTGACGCTGCCACCGCTTCCTGCTCCTGACGGGGGCAGTGCAACCGCCGAACTGCGGGTGCTGACAAAGCGCGCGGTTCTCGGCGCGCTGGCGCTGACCGTGCTCGGATCGAGCGCGATGTTCACGGTGTTCACCTATATCGCGCCGATCCTGCGTGAAGAGACGCATGCCTCGCTCGGCTTCGTCACGGCGATGCTGGTGACCTATGGCCTGGGACTGACGGCGGGCAACTGGCTGGGCGGCCGCTTCGCCGACCGCTCGGTTGACCGCACGCTGATCGTCACGCTTGCCGCACTATCCGCCATCCTGGTTGCCTATGCCGCGCTGATGTCGCATGCCGGCGCCAGTGTCATGCTCATCTTCCTGTGGGGCGTGGCAAGCTTCGCGCTGGTGCCGCCATTGCAGGTGCGCGTGATGACCGCGGCGGCCGACGCGCCGAACCTCGCCTCGGCCGTCAACATCGGCGCGTTCAACCTCGGCAACGCCTTCGGCGCGGCACTCGGCGGCGGCGTCATCGCTGCCGGGCTCGGCTATCCGGCGGTGGCACTCGCCGGAGCCGCTACATCGGCGATCGGGCTGGCGGCGCTGCTTCATGCCGCACGCCGATCGTTCATGTCGCGCCGATCACCAATGTCGGGCCGGACACCTCGTTACGAATGAGATGTTCGATCAACGAGCATCCGCTTCCGGCAGCCAGCTTGCGCCGGTGGAACGGCCGAACGTCGGGCGGGCTGCTACGTTGGACAGAGGTTGGCATGTGCCGTCATGCCGTCGACCAAAGCATCAAATACGATTCGCATGCGACGGGTCGATCGCAGGTCTTCGTGCATCACGATCCACACCGGCAGATGCGCGACGAAGGTGTCGCGCAGCACCTTCATTAGCGCCGGGTCGTGCAGCGCGATCGGATCCTGCACCACGCCGATACCGAAGCCCGCGCGCACCGCGGCGACCTGCGCGATCTGATTGTCGGTGCGTAGCGCGAAACCGGGCAGATCGGGCCACGCCGCTTCCAGCGCGCGCAGGGATGCCGCATCCCGGTCGAACCCGATCAGCGCGTGATCGGCGAGATCGGCGGCACGAACGATGGGCGCATAGCGTGCGAGATAATCGCGATGGGCGTAGAGGCCGAGCCGGATGCGACCGGTCGATCGCGCAACAAGCGCTTGTTGCCGGGGCTGCGTCATGCGGATCGCGAGATCGGCCTCGCGACGCAGCAGGTCGGAAGCGCTGTTGGTCAGCACCAGTTCGAGCGTCAGGCCAGGATGGGTGCCGTGCAGCGCGGCCAGGATCGGCGGCAGCACCTCGGCGCCGATGACTTCGCTCACGCTGATGCGGACGATCCCGGCCGCCGCTTTGGTCGGGGCGGAGGCGGTGCGGACAAGGGCGGTGGCCGCTGCGGCCATGGCCTCGGCGTGCGGGGCAAGCGCTCGAGCCGTCTCCGTCGGCTGGAGTCCGCGAGGCGACCGTGTGAACAGCGCGCCGGCGGCCAGTGTCGCCTCGAGTTCGGCGATATGCCGGCCGGCGGTCGGTTGGGTCAGCCCGAGCGCGCGGGCGGCGCTCGACAGGCTACCTTCGCGCATCACCGCGTCGAAAGTGCGCCACAACTCCCAGCCCGGGCCAGCTATATCCATGCGGCAATGTATAGCAGCCCTGCACCTTTACACAATTTCTGATGAGGCCCCGTAGGTTCATCTGTCTGCCGTCAACGAAGGAGGGCAGATATGACAGACGCCTCGAACAGCGCGCTGGTGCTCGGCGCGACGGGCGGGATCGGCAGCGAGGTCGCACGCGTGTTGCGCGCGCGCGGCTGGGACGTACGGGCGCTACATCGAAACCCGATGCGCGCGGCGGCCAGCAATCCCGATCTACACTGGGTACAAGGGGACGCGATGGAGCCCACCTCGGTCGAACGGGCCGCGGACGGCATGGCCGTGATCGTCCATGCGGTGAACCCACCCGGCTATCGCAATTGGGGTGGGCTGGTCCTGCCGATGCTGGACCACACGATCGCCGCGGCAGTGAAGAACGGCGCACGCGTGCTGCTGCCCGGCACGGTTTACAATTACGGCCCGGATGCAGGTGAGGCAGTGGACGAAGGTGCGTCGCAGAATCCGGTGACGCGCAAAGGCAAAATCCGCGTTGAAATGGAGTGCCGGTTGCGAACGGCATCATCGCGCGGTGCGAAGGCGCTCGTCGTGCGCGCCGGAGACTTTTACGGTCCGCGATGCGGCAACAGCTGGCTGGCGCAGGGCATGGTGCCGACCACCGGCCCGGTGAAGCGGGTCTTCAACCCGGCGCGCGCCGGTGTCGGGCATGCGTGGGCGTATCTGCCCGATCTCGCCGAGACCATGGTGCGGCTGCTGGAGCGGCGCGACGAGCTGGCCGACTTCGATTGCTTCCAGTTCGGCGGCACCTGGGTGGACGACAATCGGGCGTTCGCGGAGGCGATCCGGCTGGCCGCAGGCAGCCCGGGCGCGCCGATCTACCGCTTCCCCTGGCTCTTCGTGCATGCCCTAGCGCCGTTTCACGAGACGGCGCGCGAGATGCGGGAGATGATCTATCTCTGGCAGCGACCGTTGCGATTGGTGGATGACAAGCTGCGCCGGTTCCTCGGCCCGGTGCCGTCCACGCCGCTCGAAGACGCGCTGCGCATCACCCTTCAAGGCTACGGCAGATCAGACCCAAGCCGTTTGCTTATAGCGCGCCCATCCACCAGCTTGAAATTCTGCGCGCGCGGGGCGTTATCGCCATCCTGCGCGATCATCAAACCCGCCGGAAACTCTGATCCAGAATGACCAAGCGCGACCTCGATCTCTGCCGGAGGCCCTTGTCGGGATTGCTGGTGTGCATGTCGCACTCGATCATCAGGAAATGGCCCTTGGGATTGCGCGCGCGCTGCCGCACGGTCGACTTCACCGCCGGCAGCGGCGCGCCATTCTCATCCCGTGATACCGCACCGCGCCCGGCAACCGACACGATCGCCGGATCGTCGCCGAAGCGATAGCCAGCGTAGACGAACGCCTGTTCGGCCGTCGTCTGGCGTGCGGCGAAAGATGTCCGCGCGTCCGCCCGCCCCTTGCCGATGAGAATATCGACACGGTTGCCGAACCGCGGCGCCAGACCTCACTCACGTGTTGATGGCTCGCGGGCGGCATGGGGCCGCAGCCCATCTGCGTCGACATGCACCTGAGGACACGATCGCTTTCAAGCGATATGAGCTCGGGATGACCCGGCTGCTCCTGTTCAACAAACCCTTCGGGGTCTTATCACAATTCACCGACCGCGGATCCCCGATGGCTCGGTCGACATTGTCGGACTTCATCCAGGTGAAGGGCGTCTACCCCGCCGGGAGGCTCGATCGGGACAGCGAGGGGTTGTTGCTGTTGTGCGATGATGGCCGGCTGCAGGCGCGGATCGCCGATCCGCGCTTCAAGCTGCCGAAAACATACCTGGTGCAGGTCGAAGGCGACCCGCAGGAGTTGGAGCTGGATCGCTTGCGGCAGGGCGTCCGGCTTAACGATGGCATGACCCTGCCTGCGGTCGTGGATCGCATCGAGGCGCCAGACCTATGGCCACGCGATCCGCCGATCCGCCAGCGAAAGACCATCCCGGACAATTGGCTGAGGATCACCATCCGCGAAGGGCGCAACCGGCAAGTGCGCCGCATGACCGCGTCCGTCGGTTTGCCTTGCCTGCGGCTGGTCCGCTGGTCGATAGGCGACTGGTCTGTCGCCGGGATCGCACCGGGCCGGTTTGAAGAATTATCCAATCGTCAGAGTTCTGAGCTTCAGTGAATTACCGCCACTCTTTTCATGCCGGCAACAGCGCCGATGTCGTGAAGCATAGCTTGTTGATCGCGCTTGTCCGGGCTTTGCAGCAGAAACAGGGTGCGTTGACCCTGATCGATACTCATGCCGGCTGCGGGCTCTACGATCTCGGCGGCGAACAGGCCCAACGCACTGGCGAAGCCGCTCAGGGCGTGCTGCGAGCCTTTGCCGACCACAATACTGTATTGGACGACTATCGTGCGATCATACGGGCGGTGAATGACGGCGCGGAGCCGCGTCTCTATCCCGGCTCCCCGCAGTTCCTGTCTCACCTTCTGCGCCCGCAGGACATGCTGATCCTCAATGAGAAGCATCCCGAGGATGCGAGGGCCCTCCGCGGCGTGATGCGGGGCACGAGTGCTGCCGTGCATGAGCGCGACGGCCATGAGCTCTGGCTGGCGATGCTTCCGACCCGCACCGGTCGCGGCGTAGTAGTGGTGGATCCACCATATGAGCAGACGGACGAACGCGCACGCATCACCGCCACCCTCGCCGCGGCGCACCGCAAATGGGCGCATGGTGTGACGGTGATCTGGTATCCGCTGAAGGACCGCGCAATGCATCAGCGATGGAAGGACAATCTTCGTAAGCTCGGCATTCCGAAATTTTTGTCTGTGGAGCATTGGTTGTATGATGTCGATCAGCCTGGATCGTTTAACGGCGCAGGCCTCTTCATCATCAATCCGCCCTACGCTTTCACCCAGGCGCTGCCGCCTTTACTGGAGGCTCTCCGCGTGGCACTCGCGCCGGAAGGGCACCGAGGCAGGATCGCAGCTGACTGGTTGAACGGCTAGGATAAGCCGGTCGGTCACCAGGCGTCCAGATCGGCTCGTTACGCTGGTCCGGTTTCAGGTAATCGGCGGCGTCGCTGCAATGCCTGACGTGTTGCGTATGCAGCGTTGTGTCCCGGCATGTCGGCGCCGCTTTCCACCTTACAACTCTAACGCTCACGTCAAGTGCCATCGGCATCGGCGGTGAACATTACCGGCTTGCCGCGCGACGTCGGCCCTTAACCGGCAAAAAGCCGCGCGTATGGACCGGGACATCGTCGCGCGATCGAGTTCCTGCGAGCGCTGATGGGACAGAAAAGGCCGCCGCGGGCTAGCGCCCCATCCCGTCCAGTACCGCCAGCGCTTCCTCCGGCAAGTCGAGTGAGGCCGCCGCCAGGTTCTCGTGGAGGTGGCCAACCGATGAGGTGCCGGGAATCAGCAGGATGTTGGACGAACGACGCAGCAGCCAGGCAAGCGCTACCTGCATCGGCGTAGCGCTGAGCGCGCTGGCGACCTCATCCAGCAGCGACGACTGGAGCGAGTTGAAGCCTCCCAGCGGGAAAAACGGTACATAGGCGATGCCATCGTCCGCCAACGCATCGATTAGCGCGTCGTCAGCACGGTGGGCGAGATTGTATTGGTTCTGCACGCAAACCACAGGAGCGATGCTCCGAGCCTCGGCCACCTGCGCCGCGGTCACATTGCTGATCCCGAGATGACGGATCATCCCCTGCTCTCGCAGGCGGGCGAGCACCTCGAAGGGAGCTGCGATCGAACCTTCGATCGGTCCGTGATTGCCGCCGCCGAGCATGGCGCGAAAGTTAACCACTTCCAGTGCATCAACGCCGAGGTTGCTGAGATTGTCCTCGACCGCGCGCCGCAGCTCGTCGGGCGAGGCGGCGCGGTTCCAAGACGCGTCTTCACCGCGTACTGCACCAACTTTGGTCACGATCACCAGATCGTTGGGGTAAGGCGTTAGAGCCTCGCGGATCAGCTGATTGACGACGTGAGGACCATAGAAGTCGCTCGTATCAATGTGGTTGACGCCCGCCGCTACCGCCTCGCGCAGCACGGCAAGAGCGGCATCGCGATCTTTCGGCGGGCCGAACACGTGCGGCCCGGCGAGCTGCATCGCGCCATAGCCCATCCGCCGCACCTCGCGGTTCCCGATGGGAAAGGTGCCGGCCTTGTCGATCGTCTGCATGGGTCTGTCTCCTTCAAATTCAAGCTAGTCATTGCCGATCATGCTGATAATCGGCCAAGATCTGCACGGGCCGTGCGGGATACCGAACAATGAACGTCGATCTTGCCGACCTGAACGCCTTTCTGGCCGTGGCGCGGGCGCGCGGGTTCCGCGAGGCAGCGCGCACCGCTGGGGCGAGCGCGTCCACCCTCAGCGAGGCGGTACGCCGGCTTGAGGCTTCACTCGGCGTCCGCCTGCTCCATCGTACTACCCGAAGCGTGACGCCGACCGAGGCCGGTGCGCGCCTGATGGAGCGGCTCGCACCGGCGCTGAGGGAGGTAGCGGCGGCGCTGACCACGGTTGACGAGCTTCGCGACGGCGTGAGCGGCACACTGCGGCTCAACGTGCCCGTCAGCGCGGCGCGACTCGTGCTGCCCACGATCCTGCCGGGCTTCCTCGCCGCCCATCCGAATGTCCGCGTGGAGATCGTCGCGGAAGACGGGTTCGTCGACGTGCTCGCCTCAGGCTGCGACGCCGGCATCCGGTACGACGAGCGCTTAGAGCAGGACATGATCGCGGTGCCGATCGGGCCGCGGGTGCAGCACTTCGCCACCGCTGCCGCGCCCGCGCTCCTTGACCGCCATGGCCGCCCTGAACACCCCCGTGATCTGCTCGATCATCCCTGCATTCTCGGGCGCTTCGCGAGCGGTCGGCTGACTTCGCCTTGGGAGTTCGAGCACGGCGGCGAGGTGGTGCGCGTCGAGCCACGGGCGCGGCTGATCGTCGGCGTCGGCGGCGCGATGGACCTCGGCGTGGACGCCGCCCTATCCGGTGCCGGCGTCATCCACCTGTTCGAGCACTGGCTGCGGCCGCATCTGCAAAGCGGCGCGCTGGAACCAGTCCTGAAAGATTGGTGGCAGTCCTTCCCCGGGCCCTTCCTCTACCATCCGAGCCGCCGCCTTGTACCTCCGCCGCTCCGTGCGTTTATCGATTACATCCGAGTGTCCTGACCCCCGAGCGGTCACTCGGAGTCGCTCGGGGATCGCCGAACCGATCGATCGTTCATGTCGATCGATGCCGCATTTCGCTAGCAAGGAACATAGAAGCGCTCGCTTTGACCGCGCGCCTGAACACCGCCGCCCTCCGGCGAAGCCGGCGGCCGCCTCGCATCGTCGCAAACGCGTGATAATGGGCTTGTAAAAGACTGCACAACCAGCCTTTATTCAACAGCGGACACCCCGCAAGCTGGAGATTGTCATGGCCTGGAAGACTCCGAAGATCGTCGAAGTGGCGCTTGGCGCCGAGATCAACTGCTATGCCTGCGCCGAGCTGACCGCCTGACAACAGGTGAAGGTCGTGGTGTTGGGGGCGGCCGCTGGAGGCGGCTTCCCCCAATGGAATTCGAACGGCCCGGGTTGCCGTCGCGCTCGCGCCGGCGACCCGGCCGCGCCATCTCGCACTCAGGCAAGCCTCGCCGTTAGCGGCGATGGCGAACATTGGTACCTTCTCAACGCCGCGCCTGATCTCCGCCAGCAGATCGAACGCACCGCCGACTTGCATCCTCGCGCGGGTCCGCGGCACTCACCCATCGCCGGCGTGGTGCTGACGGGCGGCGACGTCGACGTCATCGCCGGCCTGCTGACGTTGCGGGAGCGTCAACCGCTTGCCGTCCATGCCACGGCGGCGGTCCATGGCATCCTCGACGGCAATCCCGTCTTCGAAGTGCTGGCGCGCGATGTCGTCACCCGGCCCGTCGAGACGCTCGACGTACCCTTTGCCCTGGCGGGCGGGCTTAGCGCCACCCTGTTCGCAGTTCCAGGCAAGGCGCCTCTCTACATGGAGGAGGGCGAGGGAATGCAGCCGGTCGTGGTCGATGGAACGACGGTCGGCCTCGAGATCGCGCAGGGTCGAGCTCGGATGATCTTCATACCCGGATGTGCCGCCTTCACGCCTGCGCTCGCGAAGCGGCTGGACGGTGTTGACGTGGTCTTCTTCGATGGCACGTTGTGGCGTGACGACGAGATGGTCACGGCCGGCGCCGGAACCAAGAGCGGCCTCCGCATGGGGCACATGAGCCTGAGCGGACCGGAGGGCACGATAGCCGCCTTCCGATCGATTGCCGCCGATCGCAGGATCCTGATCCATATGAACAACACCAACCCCGTGCTGCTGGCTGATTCCGCCGAGAGGGCGGAAGCCGAGGCGGCCGGGTGGGAGATCGGGTACGACGGAATGCGGCTCGAGCTGTGAGCGACATCCTCTCCCCCGACCAGCTGGAGACGGCGTTGCGCGCGATCGGCGCCGAGCGCTACCACATCCATCATCCCTTCCACCGTCTTCTTCACGGCGGCGAGCTCAGCCGGGGACAGGTGCAGGCCTGGGCGCTCAACCGCTACTATTATCAGGCATCGATCCCCGCGAAGGACGCGATCCTGATGGCCCGCCTGCCGTCCTCGGCCGAGCGACGGGAGTGGCGGCGTCGGATCGAGGACCATGACGGGACCGCGGACAACCCGGGTGGCATCGCTCGATGGCTGAAGCTCGCGGAGGGCGTGGGGCTCGACCCGGTGCTGGTCGAGGGCGCAACCGCGATCCTGCCGGAGACCCGGTTCGCGGTAGACGCCTATGTTCATTTCGTGCGCGACCGCACCCTGCTGGAGGCGGTCGCCTCCTCGCTGACCGAGCTGTTCTCGCCGACGATCATCGCTGAACGGGTGTCGGGCATGCTCGCCAGCTACCCGTGGATCACGTCTGACACGCTCGCCTATTTCACCCCGCGCTTGGCGCAGGCCACACAGGACAGCGACTGGGCCCTCGCCTACGTCAAGGCTCACGCGGACACGGCGGAGAAGCAGGAGGCGGTGCTTGCCGCACTCCGCTTCAAGTGCGACGTCCTGTGGTGCCAGCTCGACGGGCTGTACCTTGCCTATGTCGCGCCGAAAGTCGTTCCACCCGGCGCCTTCGTGCCGGAAGTGCCATGAGCGTCGGCAGCCGGGTTCCTAGCTTTCGCCGAGGGGTCAAGTTCCGCTTCGATGCGGTGCGTCAGGCCTGGGTGCTGCTCGCGCCCGAGAAGCTGTTCATGCCCGACGAAATCGCGGTCGAGATCCTGAAGCTGATCGATGGTGAAAGGTCGATCGACATCATCGTCGACGATCTCGCCGGGCGCTTCCAGGCGCCGCGCGACGTGATCGCCACTGACGTCACCGCGGCACTGCAGGACCTGTCTATCCGCGGAGCCGTGCAGCTATGAGCCGCGCAGCGCCGCCGATGGGGTTGATCGCGGAGCTGACCCACCGCTGCCCCTTGCAGTGCGCCTATTGCTCCAACCCGCTGGCGCTCGACTCTCCCAAGGACGAACTGAGTACATCGGAGTGGGCGGCGGTGCTCGACCAGGCCGCTGCGCTTGGCGTCCTGCAGGTCCACTTCTCCGGCGGCGAGCCGATGGCACGGCGTGACCTGACAGACCTGGTTGCCCATTCCGCGCGGCTCGGGCTTTACACCAACATCATCACGTCGGGCGTGTTGCTGAGCGACGCGGCGATGGCGGCTCTGCTCGCTGCGGGAATTGACCACATCCAGCTGAGCTTCCAGGATGCGTTCGCCGGCCCAGCCGACCGCTTCGGCGGTTATCGCGGCGGTCATGAGAAGAAGCTCGCGGCGGCGGCGCGGATCCGAGACGCGGGACTTCCGCTCACCGCCAACTTCGTCGTCCACCGTCAGAATGTCGACCGAGTGGACGACATGCTCGAGCTCGGCGAAGCGCTGGGAGCGGAGCGCATAGAGATTGCGCACACGCAATATTACGGCTGGGCGCTACTGAACCGAAGCGCTCTGTTGCCGAGCCGCGAGCAGTTGGAGACGGTGAACGCCGCGGTCGCGGCGGCCCGCACACGCCTGAGCGGACGAATAGCAATCGACTATGTCGTTCCCGATTACTATGCGGAGCGCCCCAAGGCCTGCATGGGAGGCTGGGGCAACCGCTTCATCAATGTGTCGCCATCGGGCAAGGCTCTGCCGTGCCACGCTGCCGAGACGCTGCCGGGCTTCACCTTTCCGTCTGTGCGCGAGACGCGGCTGAGTGCGATCTGGGACGACTCGGACGCGTTCCGGCGCTTCCGCGGCACCGACTGGATGCCGGAGCTGTGTCGCAGTTGCGACCGCCGCGAGATTGATTGGGGCGGATGCCGCTGCCAGGCGCTGGCGATGACAGGCGATGCCGCCGCGACCGATCCCGCTTGCGCCCGCGCGCCCGACCACGGCCTGATGGCGCGGGCAATCGAGGCCTCGACCGGAGCCTCGCTCGGCCTCGTGCCGCGGCGACTTCAGGGCGCACAGGCCGATGACTGACCCGAGCACCCGGCGCGGCTTCTACCCGCCGATTGAGCCCTACGAGACCGGGATGCTGGATGCGGGGGACGGTCACCGCGTCTACTACGAGCGCAGCGGCACGCCGGGAGCGAAGCCCGCCATCTTCCTTCATGGCGGGCCGGGTGGCGGCATCTCGCCGCGCCACCGGCGTCTCTTCGACCCGGCGTTGTACGACGTTATGCTGTTCGATCAGCGAGGCTGCGGGCGATCGACGCCGCATGCCAGCCTGGAGGCAAACACGACCTGGCATCTGGTGGCCGACATGGAGCGACTGCGGGAAATGGCCGGGGTCGATCGCTGGTTGGTGTTCGGCGGCTCGTGGGGATCGACGCTGGCGCTCGCTTACGCCGAGACGCATCCCGATCGCGTCAGCGAAATGGTGCTGCGCGGAATCTTCACGCTGCGCCGGGCCGAGCTCGATTGGTATTATCAGTTTGGCGCCTCCGAAGTGTTCCCGGAACTCTGGGAAGCGTTCCTCGCTCCCATCCCGCTGGAGGAGCGAGACGATCTGCGCGGTGCCTACCGCCGGCGCCTGACCTCGGCCGATGAAACGACCCGTCTCACGGCCGCCCAGGCGTGGAGCATCTGGGAGGGGCGGACCATAACCCTGTTGCCCGATGCCGAGACGAGCGCCGGCTTCAAGGATCCGCATTTCGCGCTGGCTTTTGCCAGGATCGAAAATCACTACTTCGTTCATGGAGGTTGGCTGAAGGAGGGCCAGCTCATCGCCGATGCGGTGCGCTTGCGGCAGATCCCGGCGACCATTGTGCAGGGCCGCTACGACATGGTGTGTCCGCCTCGTACCGCGCACGACCTGCATCGGGCTTGGCCAGAGGCGGACTATTGTTTGATTGAGGGCGCCGGCCACTCCTTCAGCGAACCGGACACCCTGCACGCTTTAATTTCAGCGACAGATCGATACGCTCGGCGGGTCAGCTGAGTGGCGCCCGCCGAGACCCAGAAACAGTCATGAGGCACCCGTGGTGCGCTTCCGCAAAGCCGCCGCTTGCTCATCTGGCTCATGGTCTCGGCCGGCCACATGCTGCAGCAGGAAAGAGGCGGCAACGGGCCGCTTCTCAGCAAGACCGTTCCTGGTTAGTCTCAGGTGATGACGCTCGCTCACGCCGAGGTGCTCGCCTCTGAGACTCCTGCGGATCTCGCCGGCTGGCTCGCCGAGCATCACCCCAGCAGCGGAGAGCTTTGGGTGCGCATCTACAAGGAAGGCTCCGGGCAGCGCTCTGTCACGTGGACCGACTGCGTCGTGGAGGCGATCCGCTTTGGCTGGATCGACGGGCTGAAGAAGGCTGGCGACGAGCGCTCGTACCTCCAGCGCCTCACGCCACGCCGGCCAGGATCCAATTGGTCCGCCAGAAACCGTGATCATGCCGAGCGGCTGATTGCTGAAGGTCGCATGACACCGGCCGGCCTCGCCCATGTCGAGGCCGCGCGTGCAGGAGGACGTTGGGACACTGCCTATGAGGGCTCGGCCACAATGGTCATCCCGCAAGACTTCTGGACGCGCTGGCGGCCCTGCCGGAGGCAGAGGCGTTCTTTCGAACTCTCGACCGCAAAAACCTATATCCGATCTACTACCGCCTTCAGACGGCCAAGCGACCGGAGACCCGGGCTCGCAGAATGCAGCAGATCCTCGAGCAGCTCGCGCGCGGTGAGCGCTTCCACTGACCTGAGGCCGACCGAAATATCTCACATGTCTCACAAGCCGAGTTCCGCATGAAGCACGCAGGCTCTGTGCACCGGATCGTGTCTGACAGCGCGCTTCTCGCCGCCGGGCTTGTGCAGACGCAGCAGAACGCCACCTGACCTGTTATAGCAAGAAGCAAGGGGAGGACCGATGACGGCGGCAACCACGCGGCGTGGCGCAATCAAGGGCGCGGTGATGATGGCCTTTCCGGCGATCGTCCCGGCAAGCGTGCTGGGTGCCGCCGCGCCTAGCAAGCGCATCAACGTCGGTGCCGTCGGCGTTGGCCGTATCAGCCGCGGGCACGACATGAAGGAAGTGCTGCGTCACAATGACGCCCATATCGTCGCCGTGTGCGATCTCGACACGAAGCGGCTCGCATCCGGGCAGCAGTTTGTCGATGCCGCCTATGCGGCCCAGTCGGGAAAGCCGTACAAGGGCACGCGTGGTCACGATGATTACCGCGCCCTGCTCGCGGACAGGGACATCGATGCCGTCCTGATCTCCACGCCCGACCACCAGCACGCCCGGCTGGCGGTGGACGCGGTGCGTGCGGGCAAGGACGTTTACCTGCAGAAGCCGGCATCGCTGACGATCAGCGAGGGGCGCATCATGGCCGACGCGGTGAAGGCATCGGGCCGAATCCTGCAAATCGGATCGCAACAGCGCGGATCGGAACCGTGGCCGCAGTTCCGCCGCGCGTGCGAGCTCGTCCGCAACGGACGCATCGGAAAGCTGGAGCGGGTGGAGATCGGCTTGCCGGGCGATCCGTCCGGACCTGAAGCGCCGGCCATGCCGATTCCGAAGAACCTGAACTACGACGCCTGGCTCGGCTCCACGCCGGAGGTCTTCTATACCGAGATGCGGGTCCATCCGCAGGACTCGATCGATGCGCGCCCGGGCTGGCTGCGCTGTGAGCAGTTCGGCGCCGGCATGATCACTGGCTGGGGAGCGCATCACATCGATATCGCTCACTGGGGCATGGACACCGAGCTCACCGGGCCGATCGAGATCTGGGGCAAGGCCGAGTTCCCTAAAGGCGGCCTGTGGGACGTCCATGGTTCGTTCGAAACTCATGGCCGCTACGCCAATGGCGTGCTGATGACCATCTCCGGCACGTTCCCCAATGGGGTAAAGCTTATCGGTGACAAGGGCTGGATCTTCGTGACCCGCAGCGGTGCCGTGACGGCCAGCGATCCTGGCGGGCCGCAGATCGTCCCGTTGGTGGCGAGCGACCCCAAGATCCTCGACAGCGTCATCGGACCAGGCGAGGTCCAGCTGCGCAAGACGCCGGAACAGCATCGCGACTGGCTCGACGCCGTTCGCACGCGCGGCCCGGTCTCTGCGCCGGCAGAGATCGGCCATCGCGCCTGTTCCACCTGCCTACTGCACTGGACCGCTATGAAGACCGGACGTCGACTGAAGTGGGATCCCGCAGCGGAGCGTTTCATCGGCGACGAGGAGGCGAACCGCATGCTGAGCCGGTCGCAGCGGACTGGCTATTCGCTCACCTGAGCATCGCTGACACCGGCGCGGTCAACATCGACGTCGGGTCGGCGCGACGGCGGCAAGCGCTACGTTTCGGTTCCCTCCGACGATCCGCCGCCTCATGCAGTTTGCGGGCTGCTCAGCGAGCCGGGTGCGGCATGGTCGGGTCGGCAAGCACCTGGCGTGCCTTGGTCCACGTCAGGTCCGGGTAGCGGTCATTGTCGAGGGGCGTGAGCTTGCCGCACCCTTCCATCATGTCGCGCAGGTACTGCATGCCTTGCCACGCAGGAAAAACCGAGCCGGGCTGTGGAGCGAGCAGGCGAGTCACGCTGATCATTGCGCTCAGCACCGGCACGCCACCCGGCCGGACCAGCCGAAAACGGTGCCCGGTCAGCAACTGCATGGTCGCAGCGAGTTCGCGTGGGCTGACGACGTCGCCCGCGATCCGCAGGAGGCGTGGCGTGTCCGGGTCGAGCGCGGCCGCAGCAGCGTAGGCCGCGACGTCGTCCTTGGTCGTGAAGTCAAGCGGCTGGTCAAGACGACCCCAATGTAGCACCAGCCTTGGCCCCTTGAGCACGATCGGTGCCTGGCCGGACAGCAGATCGGCGAAGGCGCCGTTCAGGATCGAGGTCGCCCGGATCGGAGCGGCGTCAACCCTGGCCATGAACCGACGCCTGAGGTCGAGATTGCGATTGCGCCCGGGCTCTGTCTTCGTGAAGTCGAGTGAATAGTCGGACGGGATGAAGCGCGGGACGCCTGCCGCGACAGCGGCGTCCAGCACGCGACCCTGCAGGTCGATGATCGTCTCTTCAAGGCCGTTCAGCGCCGAAACGACGCAGGCACCGCCGCTAAGCGCGTCGCGCAAGGCAGTTGCATCGTCGAAGTCGATGGTTCGTACGGTCACGCCGGTGCCGGACAGCGCCAACACCTCCGAGCCCTGTCTGACCAGCGCCAGCACGTCCGCGTTCCGTTTCGCCAGTGACCGAGCAATACGCAGCCCCAGGTCGCCCGTAGCTCCGACGAGCACGATCCGGCCCTGCCCTGCTGTCGCACCGCTCATCTCACGTCTCCTGTTCGGCCCGGTTCACCGGTGCCAACCAGTAAGCCGGCGAAGGTGCACGCGCGCAAGAAATGCTCCTGAGCGAGCCCGTTCATCGTGCCTCTCCTATTCCGGCGGGTTGGGTCAGGCGGCCACGGGCAGAGCTGACCAGGACGGCAGTGTTAGCAAGCCGGGATGGGTTCGACGCAGCGCAGGCAGGTCGCCGCGGAAGCCCTCGCGCGCGATCCACTCGAACATGAGCCGGAAGTCCTCGGGCAATCTGGCGCGCAGAAACATCGGGATCGTAAAGGATATCACCGGCCCCTTGCCCGATCCGCGCAGCGCGGCGATCGTCTGCTCTCGCGTGATGCTGTCGCCGGCGATCTCAATTGCGCGCCCGACATGCTCGGCGGGATGCTACAGTAATAGTGGTCATGCCGACGGTTGATGATGGTGGAAGGCAGCTGGCGCCGGCCTCAACTCGACGTCGAGGCGGCGCACAGCGGCATCAGGCGAGACCTCTTTCCCTCGCCCAGGCGACAGCGGCGGTACGACGGTTCACGCCGATTTTGGCGTAGATGCTTGCAACGTGGTTGCGCACCGTATTTGCTGACAGCGTAAGCTGACTTGCAATGGCCTTGTCGTCGTGGCCTTCGCAGACAAGGCCAAGAACCTCCCGTTCCCTCGCCGTCAGCTCCGGTGACGTCTGCGCGTCCCGCCCGGCGCGAGGCGGATTCTTGATCGAGGCGAGCTTGTCCATGATCGACCGACTGAACCATTTCGCGTCCTTCATCACCGCTTCGATCGCATTGACCAGGTCGACCTCCGTGCTGCGCCGCTCGGTGATATCCTGAAACAACCAAAGCGTGCAGCGCTCGCCCCGAAGCGCCATCCGTTCGGCGGAGAGAAGGCAGTCCACCGGGTTGCCGCGCGCATCGAGCAAGCGCACGTCGCGATTGCGAAGGCCCCCAGCCCGCTCGATCTCTGCCTCCGCTGCGTTTCGCTCGCTGACATCCGCCCATAGTTCCGGATCACCCGCGGCTCGGCCGAGGAAGCCTGCCGAGCTATATCCCGTCAGTTGCCAGAATGCGTCATTGGCCTCGATCATCCGGTGACCATCGGGCGAGGTCAGCGCCATGGCCACCGGAGCCATGCGGAAAAGCGTTGAAAAGTGCGCCTCGCTATCGCGCAGGGCACGTTCGGCCGTCCGGCGCGGCTCGAGATCGGCGAAGGTGAACAGCATGCATTTGTCGTCACCGATCTCGATCGGCTGCCCTGCGAGGATAACGAGCTTTGTGCGGTTGTCCGGCAGCGGCAGCTCGGCTTCCATTTGTGGGATGGTCTTTCCCTCTCGCAGTCGCTGCTGCGCAACCTCCGCCCGGTCTGCTTCGCGCAGGATGTTGAGCTCATGCAGGCTGCGCCCGATCAGCATCGATCGGGGATAGCCCGTCATCTCCAGGAAGCCGCGATTGGCGCGGACGAACCGCTGGTCGGTCAGGCGCAGAATGAGGGCGGGCGCAGGGTTCGCCTGGAACATCGCTTCGAAGCGCGCCTCCGCCTCACCCTGCTCCGAAAGGTCCTGGATCACCAGCGCGAGGCAGTCCGGTTCGTCGTCGTCGCCCGTCATGACCACGTCGCGCACGTGATGCATCCACCGCGGCTCGTCAGCGCCGGTCGCCGCCACGTGGACGATGAGATCCGGGAAGCTCTCCCCAGCCAGGACCCTCATGATCGGATATTCACGCCCGGTCAGGCGCTGGCCGTTCGGCAGCATAAGCGCGAAGCGCCTGACGTACTCGTCGGCGGTGTTTCCCAAGCCCTCGGGCCCGGCCACCCCATGCATGGCCAGCGCTGCATCATTGCACCAGATGATCGCGCCAGTTAGGTCGATCAGCACGACACCGGCTGTCAGCCCATCGATCAGCTGTTCGAGATGCCGCAGCGTGCCGCCGGCAAGGGTAGTGGGAAGAGGTGCAGCCATTCCGGGCAAGCGCTGGCCCGCGCACCTAGTTCCCGCGGCAAAGGACTTCGTCTGCGCTTGCACCACCACGCATGGTATCGATCTACTATACGGCAAGCTCCTGATCTGCCTCAATTTGGGACCGATCGCGCTGACCGCTTGTTGAGCCGCCCGAATGAGCAGGGCGCACCATGGCCGACCATCTACATATACCGATCGTGGAAGAAGAGGCGTGGATCGCCAAGCGCCGGGTCGAGACCGAGCGTGTGTCCGTACACACCTGGGCACAAGAAGACGCGGTGACCTTGCGTGAGGATCTCACGCGCGAACAGCTCGACATCAGTCGGGTCCCGATCGGGGTACAAGTCGACCAGACGCCCGCCGTGCGGCAGGAAGGCGATGTCACCATCGTGCCTGTTCTTGAAGAGCGGCTCGTCGTCGAAAAGCGCCTCTTTCTTGTCGAGGAACTGCACATCCGTCGCCTCGTAGCGGTCGAACCCGTGGAAGTGCCGACGATCCTTCGCCGCACGCGCGTCGCCGTCGAGCGAACCGCCTCAGATCAGCAGGAGGAATTGAATGACCGGACCGACCGGTGACCACCGCGATGGCGCTCCCAGCCATATTCACATTGAGAAGAAGAAGGGCGTCAACTGGCTGCCGTGGCTTCTCCTCGCGCTGGGCGTGCTTGCGCTGCTGGTAGCGCTCAGCCGTTGCGACCGGGACGAAGCGACAGTCGCCCCCGCCGCTGCGCCCTCGCCCGCCGATACCGCCATCGCAAACGGCTCTGTCGTTGCGACCACGCCGAACGCTGCGACCTCGGTTGCGGCAGCAGGCACGTCCGCTCTCGGCACCTATCTCGGGGGCAGCGAGCCCGCGCCGCGCACCTTCACGTTCGAGAAGCTGAACTTCGACACAGCGAAGAGCGCCATCCGGCCCGCTGACGCAGCCGAGGTCGACCAAGTTGCTCGGACGCTGCAGCAATATCCGAACGCGCGCATTCGTGTCGCCGGCTACGCCGACGCACGTGGTGCTGTGCCGGCGAACATCGCGCTGGGCAAGGCACGCGCTGACGCGATCAAGGCTGCGCTCGTCGCCAAGGGCATCGATGCGAGCCGGATCGCCACCGCGTCAGGCGGCGAAGCCGATCCCGTCGATACCAACGCCACCGCTCAGGGGCGTTTCGAGAACCGCCGCACCGAGCTCGTCGTGACGGCGCGCTGATCAACCTACAGGCTTCACAAGGAGAGTAATCATGGCGACCACCATCACCGCGCTGTTCGACCACCGCGCAGAGGCCGAAGCGGCCAAGGAGCGGCTGCAGGCTGCTCGCGTTCACGCCGACAACGTTCACCTTCATGACAAGACGAGCGCCGGGCATCGTGAGAGCGGCTACTCCAGCCAGCAGGAGCCCGGCTTCTGGGAGTCGATCAAGAACGCCTTCGCTCCCGACGAGGACCGTCACGTCTACGAAGAAGGCGTGCGTCGCGGTGGAACTTTGCTCACCGCCGATGTCGATGACGACTGCGTCGACGAGGCTGTCCGCATCCTTGAGGAGGCCGACACGGTCGATATCGATGATCGTTCCAGCCAGTGGCGCGCGTCGGGTTGGGACTATGGCAATGCCGGCGCTGTCGGGCTGGCGGGTACCGCATCGGCGCTGAGGAGCGATCATCAAAGTGACGGCGTTCGCGGCGAACGCGAGGAGGTGATCCCGATCGTCGAAGAGGAGTTGGTCGTCGGCAAGCGCGACGTCAGCCGCGGCGGCGTGCGGGTGCGCTCGTACGTATCCGAGACGCCGGTGCATGAGCAGGTTCGCCTCCGCAACGAGCGGGTCGACGTCGAGCGTCGCCGGGTCGATCTGCCCCTCTCGGCGGCCGACACGGACGCCTTTCGTGAGCGGACGATCGACATGACGGCTACCGGCGAAGAGGCGGTTGTCGGCAAGAGCGCCCGGGTCGTCGAGGAGGTCGTCGTCTCCAAAACTGCCGAGGAACATGTTGAGAGCATCGACGACACCGTTCGCCGTACCGATGTCGAGGTCGAGCGCGACAGCGACCTCGATCGGGATGACCGGACCGGCTTAGGCTCGACGTCCGACCGCTTCTGAACAGACTGCCCGCGCAGGTCCCATTCTGCGCGGGCGCCTTCCTGCCACGTGTCACCATCTCACGAGAGCTGATATGAGAAGAGGTATCCTCGCTGTCGCGCTGCTTGGCAGCTTGCTCGTGGCAGCATGTGATGGCCCGCGCGAACAGGCAGGCGAGAGAGCGGACGCCGCAGCGAACCGGTCCGGCGGCGTGTTTGACGATGGTCCCGCAGAGCGGCTGGGCGAAATCCAGGATCGCACCGCGCGCGACCAGGCCAAGGCGATCGAGGCGCAAGCCGACGCAGCAGAAGATCAAGCCGACGCCGTCATGGCGACCGCGGACGAGCGCGCTGCTGCGCTCGAGCAGCAGGCCAAGAAGATGCGCCGTGACGCCAAGCAGCAGGCAGAACGCCTCGATGCACAGGCAGACGCGCTGCGCAAGTAACCCCTCAACCCACGTCGCCGCTGAGTGCGGCGGCCGCGGCCATCGGAGTGTGAATCATGACTGACACGAACTTGGGGCAGCAGCGCAATGAGAGCGCTTTTTCTGTCGGAACGGCATCGGTCGCCGGCGGGATTGAAGCGTCGCCGGCGCTCGGTTCGATGCCTGAGCCGGCGGCCTCTTCGGCAAGTGCCGCCGGCGCGGCGGAAAGCGTCGCGAGCAAGGTGAAGAACCGGCTCGCGGGTGCAGCCGCTGCGCAAAAGGGCGGAGTGGCCGACCGGCTTGAGGAGCTGGCAGAAAGCCTCGGCAAAAGCAGCGAGCAGTTCGCTGGCAAGCAGGATTGGATCGCCAGTGCCATTGCGCGCGGGGGCACCGAGCTGGGCGCCTTGGCGTCCTCCCTGCGGGAGTCCGACCTTCGTGACCTTGCCCGCCAGCTACAGGGTTTCGCCCAGCGCCGACCCACCATGTTCATCGGCTCAGCCCTGATCGGCGGGTTTGCGCTGGCACGCTTCGGCAAAATAGTGGCCGCGGATGTGAGCCGTGCTGACCTTCCGTCGCTGCCGGAGGTGGGTCATGGCGGCCACTGACCCTCGAGCAGACCACAGCATCGGCGACATCGCGACCGGTCTCGCGGGGGATCTGCAGGATCTCGTCCGCGGCGAGCTGGCGTTGGCCCGCGCCGAGTTTGACCAGAAGCTTCACGGGCTCGTGACAGCCGCGATCGCGGTCGTCGGGGGAGCTCTGGTCGCGTTCGCGGGTCTTGTCGTTTTGCTCGAGGGCGGAGCGGCATTGCTGGCGAACTGGATGCCTACATGGGCAGCGTTGCTGATCGTCGGCGTCGTGATCGTGCTGGTCGGCGCGCTCATCGCACGAAGCGCGCTGGCCAAGCTATCGCTCCAGAACCTCAAGCCTGACCGTACCGTCGCGAGCGTTCGCGCGGATGCCCGCATCGTCAAGGAGCATATCTGATGAACGCTGAGCTGTCCGACACCGACCAGATCGAGCAGGATCTGGCACAGACCCGCAAGCGGCTGGACCAGAGGCTCGACGCGTTGCAGGGCAAGATGGCGCCTGCCCAGATCGTCAATGACACGTTTGCCCATCTGGGCGGCGACGACGGGGCTGCCTTCACCGGGCGGCTGATCGACAAGGCCAAAGCGAACCCGCTGGCGGTCGGCCTGGTTGGTCTTGGTTTCGTGTGGTTGTTGGCAACCAGGGAGCCGAACGGAACGGCCCACGGCATCGAAGCCGACGAGCTTTCCATGCGGCTGCGCTCTGCCGAGAGCCGGGTGGTCCGCGCACACGATGAGCATGAGGATGCGTATCGCGAACGCCTTGACGCAGTTCGCGGTTCGGTTCTCGGCATCGAGCGCCATCAAGACGAGCCAGCTGGCTCTTACGCAGACCGGATCAAGAGCGCTGTCAGGTCGGCGCGGCATGGGCTGAGCGACGTCTCACAACATGCGGGCGCGAGTGTCGCGCATGCCTATTCCAGCATCACTGGTCAGCTTGGCCGCCACGCCCACAACCTCCAACAAGGATCCGGCAACATGGCCCAGAACACACAAGCAAACATTTCGTCGCTGACGTCGAACCCCATCGCACTAGGTGGATTGGCCGCGGTGGCCGGTCTGATCGTCGGCTCGCTTCTTCCCACGAGCGAGACGGAAGAGAGAGCCTTTGGCGCAACCGCTGGTAAGCTAAAAGCGGCAGCCAGTGACGCGGCGCAGGAACTGGCCGACAAGGGCGGTCAGGTCGTCAACCAGGCATTGGATACGGCTCGCGACAGCGCCGCCCGCGAAGGCCTCACGGCGGATCGCCCGATCGGAGAAGCCGTGGCCGCGCTGAAGAGCGGTGAGCTGGCCGAAAGCGTCAGGCACGTCGCCGCTGACGTGCTGGAGACCGGCAAGGCAGCAGCCGGTGACGCCGAGCAGACGCGGTCGCGTCCCGAGCAGGGTTGACTACCCTCGCTCGACCACACTTATAAAGTCACGATCGGACGTGGACATGCAACCTTCGAGCGGCAGCGAGCGGCCCGGTCTGATGGGAAAGTGCCTTTACGGCCTGATCGCGGTTTTGCTGATCGTGACGATTGCTTTCGCCATCGAAGCAATGCGGCGCGAGCCGGAACCAGTCCGCGGCAGCACGGCTCTGCCGGGACAGGTCGCGGATGGTCTCGGACAAGCACCCGCAGCAGTCCGAACGCCACGATGACCAATCAAGGACACGTGCCTCACAAGTCGAGTTCGAGCGATGGTCGTTTGGAACGAACGTCGGTCCGTATCATGGGGTCACGCGGATGCTGGTGACTGATCGCCCCAGCGCGATGAATTATGCGACGGGCCGAAGGAGGTTCTTCGTCCGCGCGGACGTCGGCATCGCGTTTACGGCACCTTGCCGTAGTCAGAACGGGCTTCAAGCCAGTCATTTTGCACCATTCCGGGACTGGAACAAGCCACCCCGAGCCGGGTTTTGAGTGTCGTAAAGCAGGGAATTGAGGAGAGGGAACATGGTTGATTATCGAGCCTCTGATGATCGCGTGGTCGTGCGCCGCGGTGGTGCTGGTCGGACGTTAGCCGTCATCGCCGGCGTGATCCTGCTTGTGGTTCTCCTCCTATTCGCGACAGGCTTCTGGAGCGCTGACGTGAAAGGCGGCAAGCTTCCCAAGGTCGATGTCAGCACAAAGGCCGGCGCTCTTCCCAAGGTCGACCTCGATAGCAAGGAGGTCGTGGTCGGCACCAAGAAGACCGAGGTTGATGTGCCTGTCGTCGGCGTGAAAGATAACGGCGAGAAGTAAGTATCCGCAGCAATCCTAGAAATGGATTGGGTGCACGTATCAAAGGGGGTAGCTTGGCTGACGCGCCAGGCTTCCCCTTTCTACGTCATGCGTGCCCAGCATGAATGCTCGCAGACGGTACGAACAGCCTCGCGCAAGCGCCTTTTCGAAGCATGCCGCGGATGTGAGAGCGCTATCCGAGCGGTCGCTCACGCATCTGGGCGTCCCACCCCAGCATGGCTGTATTGACGACAGCGGTTAGCTCGTCGAGCCCTGCTCCGTCGCGCGCGATGAGCGACAGGCCATTTTGCACGGTCTGCACAAAGCGAGCTAGGCCATGGGTATCCACCAATCGGTCGATCTCCCCCGCCGCCTTCGCCTGTTCGATGCGCTCTTTGATCCGCGTGAGAGTGATATTGCGCGCGGAGGCGACGAGCGCGCCCAGCTCCTCATTCCCTTCGGCTCCGACTGCGGACAAGGTAACCATGCAACCGTTTGCGGCCTTGATGAGCCCTGCCGCCGTGTCCCGGAGGAAAGCCTCGACTGCCTCGCGCGCCGTTTCCGCCCCGAAGAAGCGATCCCATGCCGTCGCTTCGTGCATGCGGCCATAATGTTCCAGCGCTTCGGCGTAGAGCGCCTCTTTCGAACCAAACGCTGCATAGAGGCTGGGCGAGCCGATCCCCATCGCCGCCGTCAGATCTGAGATCGAGGTCGCGGAATAGCCTTTGCGCCAGAACAGATGCATCGCAGCAGCCAGTGCCTTCTCGCGATCGAACGCGCGCGGACGGCCACGGCGCACCGCTTCGATCCTCGCATCGTTCTCGGCCACATTCTGCATCGATCGATATATAATCCATTGACGAGTGCCTGCAAAGCGCACACCTATTCTGTGTCGAACGATATAGAAAGGACTCGATTGTGCAGGAACTGTCTGGCAAGCGGGCGCTCGTCACAGGCGGCTCGCGAGGCATCGGCGCGGCCATCGCGATCGCGTTGGCCGACAAGGGTGCGGATGTGGCGATCACCTATGAGCGATCGGCGGAGCGAGCCGCCGCGGTGATAGCGAACATCGAGAAGCAAGGCCGCAAGGCCGTCGCGATCCAGGCTGACAGTGCCGACCCGGCGGCAATCCAGCGTTCGGTCGATGAAGCCGCGAACATGCTGGGTGGCTTAGACATCCTCGTCAACAATGCCGCAATCGCACGTTACAATAGAATCGCCGATTTCATCGTCGAGGACCTAGACGCTCTCCTCGCGGTCAACGTCCGGGGGCCGGTGCTCGCTACCAAGGCGGCGATCCCGCATCTTCAGGCAGGGGCTCGCATCATCAATATCGGTTCGGCCGGCGCGGACCGGATCGTGGGCGCCACTGGCACCGTCTATTACATGACCAAGTCGGCACTCCAATCTTTCACGCGCGGCCTGGCGCAGGAGCTGGGTTCGCGCGACATCACCGTGAACCTCGTTCAGCCGGGATCGACGAACACGGAGATGAACCCCGAGGACGGTGACTTCGCCGATTTCCAGCGAAGCCTCATTCCACTTGGCCGCTTCGGTCAGCCGGAGGATGTCGCCGCAGCGGTCGCCTTTCTCGGGACGCCCGCAGCCCGGCAGATCACCGGCACAATCCTGAACATAGACGGCGGGGCGCTCACCTGAGGGCGAACTGGGCGGCGCGGCGCTTGCGCCTCCGAACACCGGATGCTTCTATGTAGGCAGAGCGATCAGTTCGCCCCTTTTCTCTACCACGCGACCAGCAGGGCGGCGGAGCCGTTCGGCAGGCCACGGATACACTCGATCAGCGGGTTAGCGAAGCGTGCTATGCTCTGCCCTGGGCGCTGCTACCGCCGTAGCGAACGAACACACGTCCGGCGGATTGGCAAAGGGCAACGGCTATGCTCCACCCATGGCCCGGATGCGTAAGACGCTCCAGATCAGGAACTTACTACACGCGGAGCGATCCATTGATCGCGTCGTTCGTTTTCCGTCATTCTCTGCGAGCGGGCGAGTGCCGGTATGTGGGAAGCCTTCTTCTGGGGTCTGGTCGGCGGTTCCGCGCTCGTCCTTGGCGCTGCGGTCGCGTATGTCGCCTCGCTGCCACAGCGCCTGATCGCGTCGATCATGGCGATCGGCTCTGGCGTGCTGATCTCCGCTGTCGCGTTCGACCTTATGGATGAAGCCTTCAAGCGCGGCGGCTTCGACTCGACGGCCGCTGGCTTTCTCGGCGGAGCGATCGTCTACACCGCCGCGAACATCATGGTCTCGCGGCGTGGCGCGCGGCATCGCAAACGCTCAGGCTCCAACCCGAACGAGCGCCAGCCCGACGCGCAGAGCAATTCCGGCGCTGCCATCGCCATCGGTGCGCTGCTCGACGGCATCCCTGAGTCGGTGGTGATCGGTGTGAGCTTGCTTGGCGGCAGCGGCGTCAGCGCGGTTACGGTCGGCGCGGTGTTCCTGTCGAACGTGCCCGAGGGCCTATCCAGCGCGGCGGGCATGAAGGCCTCGGGCCGTGGTGCGGCATATATTTTCGGCGTGTGGGGCGGGATCGCCATCGCCTCAGCTATTGCGGCGCTGGTCGGCAACGTCGCCCTCGCCGGCAGTAGCCCGGATATCATCGCTGCCGTGACGGCCGTCGCCGCGGGAGCGATCCTGGCGATGCTTGTCGACACGATGATCCCCGAGGCCACCGAGGCGACGCACGACTATTCGGGGCTGATCGCGGTGATCGGCTTCCTCGCCGCGTTCGTATTGTCAAAAAGCGGCGGCTAGCGAGGCCATCAAGCGCCCTCGCGCCGTTACGCAGGGGCAGGTCCGGCGGTGCAGCAACACATGCTGGCCCGCTGAGCAGACGATCGTCGCTGAAGCCGGCCTTACCGGCGGATACAATCGGCCGCAGACAGGGAGAGCGGATCTGTGTCTCTCGAGTTCGGCGCGCACGCTGCCAAAGGTCGCTCGTGAGTGGCCAGCACCGAATGCTCGACATGGTTCTCGCGGCGGTGTTTGCTACAAGCGGCAAGGTGGGCGTGCGTTGCATTAAAACCGAGGAGCGTTGACATGCCCGTCAGACCATCCCCGAGGATCAACCATCTGTCCTGGGGGGCAATTGAGGCGGAAGGACTTCCCCGCGCGCGCGACCTCAAGCTCTATCCTGGTGGCGGACGCGAGTGGGACTGGCGCGAGACCGGGACGCGACATGAGCCGGGTATCCAGCCCGCCGACGTGCAGGAGCTCATCGACAACGGCAGCGAGGTTGTGGTCCTCAGCAGAGGCATGCACCTGCGGCTGAAGACAGCACCCGAGACGCTCGCCATGCTCGCACGCGCGGCTATCGCCGTGCACGTCCTGGAGACGAGCGCCGCCGTCGATCTGTACAACACGCTCGCGCTCGATAGCGCGGTCGGCGCACTCCTGCACTCGACCTGCTGAATCGGCGGCCGCAGCGCTACGCCGCGCGCGCACTCGCTTCGGACGGCAGTAGCTCATCGCCCACGCGGCCTCCACGCCGCGCCCGAAAGAAGCTTCAGCGAGGATCACACCTTGAGAATAATCCCTCGGCGGTCGAGCGCGCGCGCGAACAGGCAGCAGACCAGCGTATAGGCCAGGGCGCACAGCAACGATCCCAGCGGCCCCGGCGCCAGCCGCTGGAACAGCGCTACCCCGATCCAATGGTACAGCCCCATGCCAGGACGCACTCGGATCAGCTCGAGCGTCACCACCAGCAGCTCGGAGAAAAGGTAGAGCGCGAGCGGGTTGCGGCCGAGCATCTGGAGGAAGCCGCGCCCAAGCCGCGCGCCGCGCAGCTCGATCAGCCCGATCATCGTGGCGAGCAGCACGAGGTCGAGCCCTACGGTGAGCGACACGAACGAGCCCGACCACAGCTTCTTCGACACCGGCAGCAGCGGCGCGAGCAGCAGAGTGAGCAGACTCAGCGCGACGCCAACGCCCGCGAGTCGCGCCACAGTAACGCGGTGCTTGCCCCAGCGCTGCACTGCCCATCCCGTGAGATAGCCCGCGATCACGTTAGCAGTCGCGGGCAGCGTTCCCAGCAGGCCCTCGGGGTCGAAGCCGTGATCGTGCCGGTATAGATGGTCCGGCCCGATCAGCCACAGGTCGAGCAGAGTGCCGGCATTGTGGAAGCGGCTGAAGGCCTCGCCCGCCGGGCTGAAGCCGAGCAGGATCGCCCAATGCGCGGCCACCAGCGCGACCGCGGCGAGCGCGAGCCTCATCGGCGTGAGATAGCGCGCGAGGAGGCTGGCGAGCAGGTAGCAGAGCGCGATGCGCTGCAGCACGCCGGTCAGCCGCGTCTCCGCGAACGGCTTGACCGCCCAGCCGCTGTCCCCATGGGCGACGAAGGGGTACCAGTACAACAGCACGCCGAGCAGGAAGATCAGCGCCGCGCGGCGCACCACGCGGCGCAGGAAGACGCGGTCGCTCATCGGCCGTGTCAGCGCGAAGCTCATCGCGTTGCCGACCGCGAACAGGAACGAGGGATAGATCAGGTCGGCGAGCGTGAAGCCGATCCAGGGCGCGTGCTCCAGCTGCGTGTAGGGCGTGCCCCCGGCGGTATTGACGACGATCATCAGGAAGATCGTCGCACCGCGAAACATGTCGAGCGAGACAAAGCGCTCGGTGTGCTCAACGCGCGCGGGTCTGGTCATCGCTCCACCTCCGTCATCTACGCGCGCATCGCCGAGCGCGTCCGCCCGCGCCGCCGCGGTATAGCGGCGGTGAGCGGCGGCCCACACCTTCTCCCACGTCGTGAGCCGCCGCACCACGTCGGACGAGGTCACGCACAGCCGCGCGAACCGCCACGACATTCAAACCACAGCAGTTCACGATCACATGCAAGTCGAAGGCAAATTTCACGCGTAAGGTAGCCTATGAAGACGACATGCACATAGCCACGAACGAGATCACAACCTCGGGCTGGTTAGATCAGCGGATTTTCTATCGCCACTGTGACCTGAGTAACGAGGACGCGACCGGAGAGAGAGCGCACCTGGGGTGCGACGGATTGTCGAAATCAGTGGGTCGGCATAGCGGCTCAGCGTTCGCAACGGTTCAGTGCTGATCGCCTGCATCCCACAACAAAGTGGGAACAATAGATCCTGTTGAGCAACAAACCCGGGTTTCTGCCGTCTTCAGCAGCACGGTTGGCGGAGCGGGAGGGATTCGAACCCTCGATACGCTTTTGGCGTATACTCACTTTCCAGGCGAGCGCCTTCGACCACTCGGCCACCGCTCCGCATACCCGGACCTTCGCTCGCCTAGTGGCTCTCACGTCGCGGCGCAAGCCGCGACGCGCCACCGTTCGCTCAGCGTTGCGTTGCGACCCAGTCGGCAACCTGCTGCGCGACCTGATTGGCCGCCTGGCTCAACCCTGCCCCGGCCGACGGCGCGTCGATCGCGGCGACGGGCACGCGCGCCTCGAAGCGGCGCTTCTCCACGTTGGTCTGGCCCGACGGCGTCAGTGCGGCGTCGTAGATCACCACCGCCTGCCGCTGCGCCGCATCGACGCCGAACCAGCGCAGCTCGCCCGCCAGATTGGCGCTGGGATCGCTGAACGACTGTGCGGGCGAGAGCACCACCATGTTGGCGCGCGCGGTCACCGTGTCCGCGAGCAGGCGCGCGAACAGCCGCGCCGGCGGCTCGGCCCATTGCGCCTCCTTGACGTAGGCGATCGTGGTGTCGCTTTCCTGTACCGGC
Source organism: Sphingomonas larreae (assembly GCF_051400595.1). Lineage (NCBI taxonomy): Bacteria > Pseudomonadati > Pseudomonadota > Alphaproteobacteria > Sphingomonadales > Sphingomonadaceae > Sphingomonas > Sphingomonas larreae. Next base: position 40,553 of record NZ_JBLFFI010000002.1, on the reverse strand, counting down.
ACGCGCGTCGTCGCGATCGCGCTCGGCACCGCGGGCACCTGCACCACGATCGAGCGCGCGTTTGCAGAATTCTGCGCCACGCCCGGCTGCGGCTGCGATTGCGCCGCGATCGTCAGCAGCGAGGGCGGCGGCTCCGCGCCGAACCGCACGCAGCCCGCCAGCAGCACCGGCACCGCCGCGACGAGGAGCTTGTTGGCCAAGGACCGCACGATCATTTCCCCTTGTAGTCCGGCAGCTTCTGTTGCCCGATCAGGGAGCCGGCGCCGCCCTGCTCGACCCGTTCGGAGATCGCCGAGAGCGACGAGGTGGTGACGCGCAGGTCGCGCACCAGCTGGTTGATCTGCGGGATCGTCTGCTTGCTGAAGGTGGTCAGGCCCGGCCGCGCGTCGCCGATCGCGGCGTTGAGCGTGTCCGCGCTCGCCTGCGCCGACGTGATCGCCTTGTTGAGGTTCGCCATCGCCGGCTGCACGTCATTGGCGAGCACGCCGTTGGTGGTCTGCGCCAGCTGGCCGATCTGCTGCGCGGCATTGCCCGCCTGCGCGATCGCGACGCGGGTCTGCGCCAGCGTCGCCGCGATCTCGGGACCGCGATCGGCCAGCGCGTCGGTCAGCCGGTTGGTGTTGTCGAGGATACCGGCGATCGAGGCCTGGTTGCGGTCGCTCAGCATGCCCGTCAGCCGCTCGGTGAGCGTCGACAGCCGCTCCAGCAGCTGCGGCGCCGAGTTGAGGATGGCGCCGATGCCGCCGGTCTTGGTCGGGATCACCGGCTTGCCGAGCGGGCAGACGTTGCCCGCGTCATTCTCCGGGCAGGTGATCGGCGGAGCACCCTTGATCGCACCGTCCAGGCTGACCGTGCTGGTGCCGGTGAAGCTGCCCTGGATCGTCGCAGTGGTGCCGCGCAGGATCGGCGTCTCGCCGTTGACGCTGATGCGGACGCGAACGAACTGCGGGTCGGGCTGCCACAGCGAGATCGACTTCACCTGTCCCGAGGGCACGCCCGAGAAGGTGACCGACGATCCCTTGGCGAGACCATCGACCGCCTGACGGAAGAAGATGTCGTACTCGCGCTCTTCGTGACCGCCGATCCGCGCGATCCACACCGTGAAGATGGCCACCATCGCCAGCAGGATCAGCACGACGGCGCCGACGAGGACGTGATTCGATCGCGTTTCCATCACTCTGCCCCTGCGGCCCCGCGGGCCCTGTTGTCGGCGAGACCGCCCTGGCTGTGCTGCCCGGTGACGCGCTCCTTCACCTCGGTCGGGTGCGCGCGCGCGTCCGCGTCGGCTGCGTCGACACGCTCCGCCGCGGCTTTCTGCGACGCCACCGCGGCACGCCCGCGCGGCCCGTTGAAATATTCCTGAATCCAGGGGTGATCGAGCGCGAGCAGCTCGTCGATCGTGCCCACTGCGATCACCTTCTTGTCCGCCAGCACGGCGACGCGGTCGCAGATCGCGTACAGCGTATCGAGGTCGTGCGTGATCAGGAACACGGTCAGTCCCAGCGTCTTCTGTAGCGCGCGGGTGAGCTCGTCGAACGCCGCGGCACCGATCGGATCGAGCCCCGCGGTGGGCTCGTCGAGGAACAACAGCTCGGGATCGAGCGCGAGCGCGCGCGCGAGGCCTGCCCGCTTCTTCATGCCGCCCGACAGCTCGGCCGGGTATTTCGGCCCGGCGTCGGCAGGCAACCCGGTCATCACCACCTTGTACGAGGCGATCTCATCGAGCAGGGCGAGGTCGAGCCCGGGATAGAATTCACGCAGCGGCACCTGGACGTTCTCGGCCACCGTCAGCGTCGAGAACAGCGCGCCGCCCTGGAACAGCACGCCCCAGCGTTTGCGGATCTCCACCGTCTCATGCTCGGAGCGGCCGAGCGTCGGCTCGCCGAATACTTCGACCTCACCATGGTCAGGTGACTGCAGCCCGATGATCGAGCGCATCAGCACCGACTTGCCCGTGCCCGAGCCGCCGACGACGCCGAGGATCTCGCCGCGGCGCACCTCGAGGTCGAGGTTGTCGTGGATCACCGCATCGCCGAAGCTGTTGCGCAGGCCCTTGACCCGGATGATCGGCTCGTCGCGCCGCGCGGAGGAACGACGCGCCATCAGATCCAGCCGATCTGTTCGAAGAACACCGCGAAGAAGGCGTCCACCACGATCACCATGAAGATCGCCTGCACCACCGCCGAGGTGGTCTTGAGCCCCACCTGTTCGGCGTCACCCTTCACCTGCATCCCCTGGAAGCAGCCCGCGACCGCGATGATCGCGCCGAACACCGGCGCCTTGATCAGCCCGACGAACAGGTCGGTGATCGGGACCACCTCGCGGATGCGCGCGACATAGGCGACCGGCGGGATGTCGAGCGCGAACCAGCACAGCAGCCCGCCGCCGATGATCGACAGCACCGAGGCGTAGAAACCCAGCAGCGGCATCAGCACGATCGCCGCGATCGTGCGCGGCAACACCAGCGCTTCCATCGGCGAGACGCCGATCGTGCGCATCGCGTCGATTTCCTCGGTGAGCTGCATTGTGCCGAGCTGCGCCGCGAATGCGGAGCCCGAGCGACCCGCCACCATGATGGCGGTCATCAGCACGCCCAGCTCGCGCAGCGTGATGCGGCCGACGAGATTGATCGTGAACGCCTCGGCGCCGAACTGGCGGAGCTGCACCGCGCCCTGCTGCGCGATGACGATGCCAATCAGGAAGCTCATCAGCCCGATGATGCCCAGCGCGGAGACGCCGACCACCTCGAAGCGCTGCACCGTGGCGTTGAAGCGGAATCGACTGGGATGGCGGATCACACCGCCGAACGCGATCAGCGTCGCGCCGAGGAAGCCGAGCAGGCCGAGCGAGGTGCGCGCCGCGTTCGAGGTCGCCGCGCCGATCTCGCCGAGCACCCGCCGGAACGACGACCCCGATCGCGGGCGCATCTGCACCGGTTGGTCGGCGGCCTCGACCTGCTCGAACAGATGACGCGCGTCCTCGTCCAGCCCCTCGATCGCCGCGCCATGCTGGCGCGCGAAGCGGTGCACCACCCAGGCGCCGATGGTGTCGATGCGATCGACGCTGGAGAGGTCGACGGTTTTCACCGTACCCTGATACTGACCAAGCCGATCGGGCAGATTGCCCAATCGCGCCAGCGACAGATCGCCGGTGAAGCGGAGCACCGGCGCCGCGCCGTCGCGTTCCTCGCTGAAATCGGCTGCCGCGGTCATCTGTTATCCCATGCGGCAAAGCTCATAGCGCCACAAGCGTTCCGATGCGCGGTTCGTTCCGCGGGCGTATCTCTGATGCAAGTGTCAGCATCGCTCCCCCTCCCCGTCGCTCCGGCGAGGCTTGGGCGCAGCTGGAGAGCAGCCGCGGCTTTCACCAAGGGCGCGCCACCGGCCCCCATCCTGCGCCCGGGTGACGGCGGCGACTCACAGCAGCACGTCGACCGCGTGGATCAACACGCCGACCAGTCCGCCCACAAGCGTGCCGTTGACGCGGATGAACTGCAGGTCCTTGCCCACCGCATGCTCGAGCCGCAGCGTGATCGTGCGGGTGTCCCAGCCGCGCACCGTCTCCGACACCAGCCGCACGATCGCGTCGCCATAATCGGCTGCCGCGCCGACCGCGGCGCGTCGCACGAAGCGGTTGATCGTCCGACCGAGCGCGGGTTCGTCGCGCAGCGTCGCACCGAGCTGGCGAAGCGCATCGCCCAGCCCGCCGCGCAGCACCGCTTCGGGGTCGCGCGCGGCACGCAGCATCGCCGCGCGCGCCTGCTCCCACAGGCCGTTGATCCAGTCCTGCATCGCCGGATTCCCGAGTAGCTCCAGCTTGAGCGTCTCGACCCGAGCATGCATCGCCGGATCGTGCTGGAGCCGTTCGGCAAATTGCGCCAACCCGTCCTCTGCCTTCTGCCGCAGCGGGTGGTCGCGGTTGTCCGCCATCTCCGCCACCATCTTGTCGAGCCCGTCGACGATCTTGTTGGCGAGCGTCTCGTCCAGCCCGGTCCAGCGCAGGATCGAGCCGGCGCGATCATGCACCATAGCCCTGACAAGATGTTCGTTGGCGGCGAGTGCGTCCCGCGCCCACAGGATCAGATGATCGATCACCGCAAGGTGCCGTCCCTCGGCCAGCGCAGCGGCGAGCGCCCGCCCGAGCATCGGCGCGAGCCGCGCCTCGCGCACCCGCGCCACCAGCATCGCGCGCACCATGCCGCCGAGCCGCTCCTGATCGAGCGACTGAAGCACCTCCACCGCAAGCCGCGACACGCCGCGCGTCAGCCGGCTGCCCTCCCCTGGCGGGTGCGCGAGCCAGCGCCCCGCCGCACCCGCGACGTCGACGCGCCCCATGCGTCGCGCCACCACCGCAGGCACGAGGAAATACTCACGGAGAAACTGCGCGAGCTGGTCGCCGATGCGATCCTTGTTGCGCGGGATGATCGCGGTGTGCGGGATCGGCAGCGCGAGCGGATGACGGAACAGCGCGGTGACGGCGAACCAGTCGGCGAGACCGCCCACCATCGCCGCCTCGGCAAAGGCGCGCACGAAACCCCAACCGGAATGGTGCGGCTCGAGCGAACGCGAGACGAGGAAGACACCCGCCATCAGCACCAGCAGCCCGGTCGCGACCAGCCGCATCCGCACCAGGGCAGGCGGGGGTGCGGCGGATCGGGCAAGCGCTGGCATCACCGGGACAATCCGCGAGGGGAGCGAATGTTCAAGGTTGGTTGTGTTGAGAATAACGCCCGACAATCTTGCCAGGGCGATCTGACGGGCAGTCTGCCCCTTCCCTCGTACCACCCCGGCGCACGCCGGCGTTCAGGTGGTAAGGCCATGGTGCGGCCCACGAGCGTTTCCCAACTGGAAGTCGGCATCCGCCAGGGTGGGAGGCCGTGGTAAGCCGCTACCCGCCTCGGCACGCCGCCGTCCCGCCCAGCGGCCCGTCACTCCGCGGGGCTGGTGCCGTCCTCATGGAAGCCGATCCGGCCCGGCGGCGCCGGGATCGCCGGCTGCGGCGCATGCTCGATCAGCGCGCCATCGTCGCCGGGGCGATAGGTGAGCAGGCGGCGGCCGAGCCACGGCCCGACACGCCGCTCGATCCCGATCGCGAGCGAGAAGGCGGCGGGGACGATCAGCAGCGTCAGCAGCGTCGACACGGTCAGCCCGCCGATCACGACGATCCCCATCGGCGCGCGCCACGCGCCGTCACCCGACAGTGAGAGCGCGGTCGGCACCATGCCAGCTACCATCGCCACCGTGGTCATCACGATCGGCTGCGCGCGCTTGCGCCCGGCATCGGTGATTGCGGCATGAGCCGCGACACCGGCCGTCATCTCTTCGAGCGCGAAGTCGATCAACAGGATCGAGTTCTTCGCGACGATGCCGAGCAGCATCAGCAGCCCGATGAACACCGGCATGGACAGCGCGTCACCCGAGATCAGCAATGCGAGCAGGCCGCCGAGTGGGGCGAGCAGCAGCGAGCCCATGTTGACCAGAGGCGGCAGCAGCCGGCGGTACAGCAGCACCAGCACCGAGAAGACCAGGAACACGCCCGACAGCACCGCGGTGACGAAGTTCATCAGCATCTCGAGCTGCCACTTGGCCTGGCCGACATTGAGCTCTTCCACGCCGACCGGCAGCGTCTTCATCGACGGCAGCTGCTTGATCTTGGGCATGGCGACGCTGGTGGCGACCCCCGGCGCGAGATCGGCGCCGATGGTCAGCTGGCGCTGCTGGTTGATCCGCTGGATGCGGGTCGGGCCTGAGCCGAAGCCGATCTCGGCGACCAGGTTGAGCGGCACCGACCCACCGCTCTGCGTCTGCACCGGCAGGTTCTGGATCGTCGCCAGCCGCGAGCGCGAGCTCTGCTCCAGCGCGACGCGGATCGGGATCTGCCGATCGCTCAAAGAGAAGCGCGCGCTGTTCTGATCGATGTCGCCGATCGTCGCGATACGGATCGCGTTGGACAGCGCCGCCGTGGTCACCCCCAGGTTGGCGGCGAGGTCGAGCCGCGGCTTGATGATGATCTCGGGGCGGTTGAGATCGCCCGCGATCCGCGGCGCGATCAGCCCCGGCAGCTTCGCCATGTCCTGCACCACGCGATCTGCCGCCTGACGCAGCAACACCGGGTCGTCGCCGCCGAGCGTCACCGAGATGTCGCGATTGTTGTCGCCGAACCCGAATTGCGACTGGAAGTTCACGCGCGCGTCGGCGATCTTGGCGAGTTCGGGGGCGAGGCCGCGCTCGAACTCGGTCGAGGTCTTGTCGCGCTTCTCGCGCAGCTGCGCGGTCACGCGGCCCGAGCCCACCAGAGTGCGGGTATAGACGCTCTCCACCTCGGGCTGCTTGCGGATCAGATCGTAGACCTGGTCGACCACACCTTGCGTCGTCTCCAGCGTGCTGCCCGGCGGCATGGTGATCGTCACCGTGCTGCGCGGCTGGTCCGACGCGGGCTGGAACGCCATCGGGATCTGCGTGAACAACACGAGGGTGAGGACGAACGCGCCTACTCCCATCATCACCACCCACAGGCGATGATCGCGCCAGTAGCCGAGCACGCGGTGCACACCGCCCTTGGCGCGTGCGGCGGGCGCACCGGCCTCGTCGAGCGTCCAGGCGAGGACTCGCTGGTAGAAGTTCATCACCGGGCCGCCGCCATGTTCGACATGCCCGCCGGCGCGCAGGAAATAGGCCGCGATCATCGGCGTGATCAGCCGCGCCACCGCGAGGCTCATCAGCACTGCCACCACCACGGTGAGGCCGAAATTCTTGAAGAACTGCCCCGAGATGCCCGGCATCAGACCGACCGGCAGGAACACCGCGACGATCGCCATCGTCGTCGCCAGCACCGCCAGCCCGATCTCGTCGGCCGCGTCGATCGACGCCTGATAGGCCGTCTTGCCCATGCGCATATGGCGGACGATGTTCTCGATCTCGACGATCGCGTCGTCCACCAGCACGCCCGCCACCAGGCTCAAGGCGAGCATGGTCATTTCATTGAGCGTGAAGTTCATCAGCTCCATAAACCAGAAAGTCGGGATCGCGGAGAGCGGGATCGCCAGCGCCGAGATCACCGTGGCGCGCCAGTCGCGCAGGAACAGGAACACCACCACGACAGCGAGGATCGCGCCCTCGATCATCGCGTGGATCGCGGACTTATATTGCTCCAGCGGATATTTCGAACCGTCCACGCGCAGCCGGAACTTCACGCGCGGGTTGCGTTTCTCCAGCTCCTCCAGCTTCTTCTTGCCTTCACGAAAGACGGTGACGTCGGACGAGCCCTTGGCGCGCTTGAAGTCGAAGCTGATCACCGGGCGGCCATTTACCGCCGCCGCGGAGCGCTGCTCGGCATAGAGGTCGCGCACCGTGGCGACGTCGGCGAGGCGGATGGTGCGCCCGTCGCCGACGTTGATCTGCGTCTGGCCGAGGTCATAAGCGGTGCGGGCATTGCCGAGCACGCGGACCGACTGCTCCGCCCCCGCGATCTCGGCGCGGCCGCCCGGCGCGTCGAGGTTCACCTGGCGCAGCTGCTGGTTGATCTGGCTTGCGGTCAGCCCCTGCGCCGCCAGCCGCGCGGGATCGAGGATAACGCGGATCTCGCGGCTGACGCCGCCGTTGCGTTCGACCCCGCCCATGCCGGGGACCGAGAGCAGCTCCTTGGTCACGGTATTGTCGATGTACCAGCTGAGCTGCTCGATCGTCATGTCGGTGGCGATGGCGCTGTAGCTGCCGAGATCATTGTCGTTGATCTTCACGCGGCTGACCTGCGGCTCGAGGATCCCCTCGGGCAGGTTGCCACGGATCTGCGTCACCGCATCCCGCGCCTCGTTGACCGCGCGATCGACCGACTGGCCGATCGCCATCTGCACCATGGTCGTCGAATTGCCTTCGGACACGAACGACTGGATTTCGTCGACGCCTTCCAGCGTGCGCACCGCGGCCTCGATCCGCTGGGTCACCTGGGTCTCGAGCTCGCTTGGCGCGGCGCCCGGCTGAGTGATCGTGATCATCACCGCCGGAAAGTCGATGTCCGGCGAGTCGTTAATGTCCATCCGGATGAAGCTGACGATGCCCGCTACCGTCAGCATCACGAACAAGACGATCGCTGGCACCGGGTTGCGGATCGACCAGGCGGAGATGTTGCGAAAGCCCATGGACCTGATCCCGCTCTACTTGGCCGCGACGCGTGCCCGCACCGGTTTGACCTTCTGACCCGGATTGAGGAACGCGCCCGCCGACTGCACCACGCGCTCGTCACCCTTGAGACCGCTGGCGATCGCAACGCGATCCTCGGTCACCGTGCCCAGCTTCACGTCACGGCGCAGTGCGCGATTCTCTGCGTCGATGATGTACACGTAATTGCCGCGGTCGTCGCTCAGCAAAGCGGATTGCGGCAGCTCGGGCTCGCGCGCCGCACCCGCCACGATCGTGGCGGAAGCGAAGCCTCCCGGACGCAGCGCAGGATCATAGGACAGCTGTATCCGGGCGATGCCCTGGCGGGTCTGCGTGTCGATGATCGGTGCGATCTGCCACACGCGCCCCTCGAACGAGCGCGTGTCGCCCACCGGCGTCACCGTCGCGGCCGAGCCGACGCGGACGCCTCGCAGGTCGTTTTCGGCGAGCTGCGCGCGCATCTCCATCTGGCCGTCGCGCGCCATGCGGAACAGCGTGCCCGAAGCAGAGCTGACGATCTGTCCCGGCTCGACGCCGCGCGTGAGGATCAGGCCTGCGGCGGGGGCACGGATGTCGAGCCGCGCGTTGCGCGCGCGCTGCTCCGAATAGGTCGCGCCCGCCACCTTCAACCGCGCCGCGGCGGCATCGCGGGTGGCGATGCGACGCTGCACGTCCGCCTTGGAGATGAAGCCGCGGTCAACGAGGCTTTGCGCCCGCTCCAGCTCGGCCTGCGCGAGCGTGAGGTCGGAGCGCGCCACCGCGATCTGCGAGGCGAGCGACTCGGCGGTCTGCACCTGGACCGAGCGGTCGATCGTGGCGAGCACCTGGCCCTCGCGAACCCACTGGCCCGGCTCGACCAGCACCCGGCTGACCATACCGCCCTCACCCGCCACACCGACCGGCATCTCGCGCTTGGCGGCAAGCGAGCCCGTGGCACTGACGCGACGCGCCACCGACTCGGCGCCCGGCACCACCACCGTGACGGTGGGCGCCTGATCGGCCGGCGCGGCGTTGGGCGCGTCCTTGTGACGGGTGGCGAAATAGCCGACGAGCGCGGCCAGCAGGAGCGCGATACCGGCGATCAGCACCCATCGGCGCCGACGCCGCGGCGTCGCATCCTCGATCATCAGCTGCTCGCCCTGGAGCGTGCCACCCTCGTACGTCATCCATCCCCCTCCGCCGGCGTGTATTACCTGCATACATCACCGCGTACAAGTCTGGCGCTGCCTGAGCGCAACATTTTGTGCAAGCGACATCGTCGCTTGTCGCGTTCAGCTTGCGTTCCGCCGCGGACCAACACAGCGCAAGGTGTTGAACAACAGGAGCTGAAACGATGAAGCGCGTCTGGGCTGGAGCGCTGTTGGCGCTGGGGAGTGTACCCGTCGCGGCGATGGCGCAGGCACCGCTGCCGATGGGGACGGTGGTGCCGGACGGTACGATTCTCGACGTGACCGCGGTCGGCCGGATCGCGCGCGTGCCGGATCTCGCCACTGTGCGCGCCGGCGTGGTGACGCAGGATGCAGTTGCGGCCACGGCGATGATCCAGAATGCACAACGCATGGCCGCCGTCGTGGCCGCGCTGAAGAGCGCAGGCATCGCACCGCGCGATATCGCCACCAGTCGCGTCGCGCTATCGCCGCAATACCGGTACGCCGAGAACCAGCCGCCTGCGATCACCGGCTATCAGGCGAGCAACGCGGTGACCGTGCGCTTCCGCGACGTCGCCAAGGCGGGGCCCGTCCTCGACGCGCTGGTACGCGCCGGCGCCAATCAAATCGACGGCCCCACCCTGTCGCTCTCCGATGCACAGGGCGCGCTTGACGCGGCACGCACCGACGCGGTGGCGCGCGCGCGCGCCCGAGCCGCGCTCTATGCCAAGGCGGCCGGGTTGACCGTCGACCGCATCGTCTCGATCAACGAGGCAGGCGAGAGCGACGGCGAGCCGCCACGACCGTTCGTGCAGATGCGCATGGCGGCGGCACGCGCGGACGAGAGCAGCGCGGTTCTCCCCGGCGAGAGCGAGCTGAGTGCGACCCTCAACGTGCGGTTTCTCCTGAAGTAAGGCGTTCCGGGGCGCGCCTCGGGACCTCAGCTGCCGGCAGGACGATCAGGACGAGGTATAAGTCGCCTCGCCAAGTTGGGAGGACCCCATAAAGCGAGAGGCGGCCACCCCATGGGTGACCGCCTCGTCAAGCTCCGCGAAGGTTACGCCGAGAAGGCGCTCAGCGCACCCGACCGCGACGAACCAGGTTCACGATCGCGAGCAGCACAACCGCACCGACCAGCGACACCAGGAACGAGTAGATCGTCAGCGGCGCATTGTTGATCGAACCGCCGGTGAACAGCAGACCACCGATGAAGGCACCGACCACGCCGACGACGATGTTCAGGAAAATGCCCTGCTGCGCATCAGTGCGCATGATGATGCTGGCGAGCCAGCCGATGACGCCGCCGATAACGAGCCAGATGATGATACCCATAACGATACTCCCCTGCGATACGCCCACACGGTGACGGGCTCTGCCGGGGAATACTCACGAGGCCGGCCCATTGTTCCGGCCCCGTAATTCTGAAAATGGGACGTCTGCGTTAGAAGTTCTGCTGCCGCTCGTAAAGCGACTTATAGTGCTGGATTCGGGTGACCCGCAGCCCCGGCATGCCCGAGCGATCGATCGCGCGCTGCCATCCGGCGAACTCCTCGACCGTCAGCCCGTAGCGCTGGCACACCTCGTCCACGGTCAACAGCCCCCCGTTAACCGCCGCGACCACCTCGGCCTTGCGTCGCACCACCCAGCGGGTGGTGTCCGCCGGCGGCAGCGAATCAAGCGTGAGCGGCTCGCCGAGCGGACCTATCACCTTGGCCGGCCGAATCTTTTGGTTCTCGATCATTCCTTACCTCGGTTTCGGGGGGTCGACCCCCTCGCTACGTTGGACCCGTGTTGTGTCCCAACCGTAACGGACGCTGGTTGAACGGGTCCTAAAACGGCGCAGTAAACGAGCTATTCATGCCTGTTCCAATGGCTCAATGCGGCGGCCGCGGTGGCGTTGAACGTGCCCGCTCCCGCGCGCTCGCCCGGTGTGGCGTCGAGCGCGCGTGCCACCTGAGCCGTACGCGACGCGAGCTGACGTCGCCGCAGCGCAGCGAGGAGCGGTGGATCGGACGCGGTCGGTTCCAGTGACATGCCCGCGCATTAGCGCGCTCGGTCTGAAGGTCGCGTAAAGTGCGCGGCAACGCTTCGTTCATTTCGGTTTACGCGGCAGGGCCGAAGGGAGTATCCGCTGACCCATCATGGACAGCGTGGATTTCCAGCTCGCGCCGGGCGCGCGCCGCATCGTCGTGGCAATGTCGGGCGGGGTCGACAGTTCGGTGGTCGCGGCGCTCGCCGCCCGCAGCGGCGCCGAGGTGATCGGCGTCACGCTCCAGCTCTACGATCATGGCGAGGCGACCAAGCGCGCGGGCGCGTGCTGCGCCGGACGCGACATCCGCGATGCGCGCGCGGTCGCGGACAAGCTGGGGATCGCGCACTATGTCTTCGATCACGAGAGCAGCTTCCGCGCCGGCGTGATCGATCAATTCGCGGACGATTACGTCGCCGGACGGACCCCGATCCCGTGCGTCCAGTGCAACATGGGACCCAAGTTCACCGATCTGCTGACGCTTGCGCGCGAGCTCGGCGCGGACTGCCTCGCCACCGGCCATTATGTCAGGCGTGTCGTCGGCGCGCACGGCGCCGAACTTCATTGCGCCGCCGATCCCGCGCGCGACCAGAGCTATTTCCTGTTCGCCACGACGCAGGCGCAGCTCGACTATCTGCGCTTCCCGCTCGGCGCGCTGCCCAAGCCGCGCGTGCGCGCGCTCGCCGCCGAACTCAGCCTGCTGGTCGCCGACAAGCCCGACAGCCAGGACATCTGTTTCGTGCCGGACGGTGACTACGCCGGTCTGGTCAAGGCGCTGCGCCCCGACGCCGCGGTCGGCGGCGACATCGTCGACCTCGCCGGACGCAAGCTCGGCGAGCATCGCGGGCTGGTGCATTACACCGTGGGCCAGCGTCGCGGGCTCGAGATCGGCGGCAGCGCGGAGCCGCTCTACGTCGTACGGCTCGAGCCCGCGACACGGCGCGTGGTGGTCGGCCCGCGCGGGGCGCTCGCGGTCGCAGCGGCGCGGCTCGAGCGGATGAACGTGCTGGGATCGCTCAGCGGCGCACTGACGGCGAAGGTCCGCTCGATGGCACGCCCAGTCCCGGCTCGGTTCGAGGGCGACCGGCTGTGCTTCGACTCACCCGAATATGGCGTCGCCCCGGGGCAGGCCGCGGTGCTGTACGACGGCGACCGCGTCCTCGGCGGCGGATGGATCACGGATACAGAGGCCGCGCTGGTCGCCGCCTGACGGCTCGAGCACGGCATCGCGGACAACGGTGCGACGTGCGTACGAGCACGATCGTCGGGCGTCTGCCGGTGTGAGCGATAACCCGGCGCGGAGCAGGTCCCGCCCGACCGGATATCCGAGGTCGCGCTGCTCGGCGCGACGGCGGGATCATCCCCGCCGGGCGCGAATTGTTAGACAATTTCCTTGCCGACCGGCGGCGACGGCCTAGACTGCCGGTCCGGGAGGGAGACAAGCGGTGGCGAACGAAGAGCGTCGAGGCCCTGCGCACGTCACGCTCGCGCGCACGCTCGGCGTTGCGATCGTCACGGGTCAGTATCCGACCGGATCGGTCCTGCCCGGTGAACTCGAACTGGCGGGGCAGTTCGGCGTTTCGCGCAGCGTCATTCGTGAGTCCCTGCGCATGCTGAGCGCCAAGGGACTGGTCGAAAGCCGCCCGAAGGCGGGCACGCGGGTGCGGGACCGCGCGCTGTGGAACCTGCTCGATCCCGAACTGCTCGCCTGGATGTTCGAGGGGGCGCCCCCACCGGGCTTCGTTCGCAGCCTGTTCCAGCTGCGCATGATCGTCGAGCCCGCCGCAGCCGAGCTCGCCGCGGCGCAGCGCAGCGCCGCGCAATTGTCCCGGATGGGGCATGCGCTTGAGGTGATGGCGCAGCAGGGCCTGCGCACCCAGGAAGGGCAGAGCGCGGACCAGCGTTTCCACGCCGCAATCCTCGAGGCGACCGGCAACGAGTTGCTGGTGAGCTTGTCGAGCAGCATCGCGGCGGCGGTGCGCTGGACCACCTTCTTCAAATATCGCGTGCCGCTCCAGTATCGCGACCCGATCCCGCTGCATCGCGAGCTGTTCGAGGCGATCGCCAACGGCGACACGGCCGCGGCGCGCTCGACCACCGAGCAGCTGATCGCGCAAGCTGGCCTCGACACCGAGCGCGCCTTGGTGGCCTGAGCCCGACCCTACCTCGCCTCGGCCTCGGCAATCGCGCGATACCGCCGGCGCAGCGTGATCTTGTCGATCTTCTCGGTGCCGAGCCGCGGCAGCGGCGCATCCTCGATCCACAGCCGCGCCGGCACCTTGAACGCCGCGACATGCTGGGTAAGGAAGGCGATGAGATCCTCGCACGCCACCCCGCCCGCCTCGCCAAGGTGCACCACCGCGCCCGGCACTTCGCCGTAGCGCGCGTCCGCCAGTCCGAAGACGGCCGCCTCCGCCACCAACGGATGGGCGTAGAGCGCGGCCTCCACCTCCTGGCAGCTGATGTTCTCGCCGCCGCGGATGATGATGTCCTTCTTGCGATCGACGATGAAGAGGTAACGGTCGGGATCGAGATAGCCGAGGTCGCCGGTGCGGAAGTAGCCGTCGGCGGTGAACGCTGCTTCGGTATCCGCCGGGCGCCCCCAATATTCCTGGAAATTGGCGGCGGAGCGGATGCCGATCTCGCCCGTCGCGCCCTGGGGAAGGTGGTTGCCGGCGTCGTCGAGGATCGCCAGCTCGACCAGGGGTGCGGAGGCTCGGCCGGCGGATTCGGGCTTGGCGGTATAATTGCTGCGCCAGTTGCCGGTGCCGATCGCGTTGGTCTCGGTCAGGCCATAGCCGATCAGCGGCGCGCCGGTGAGCTCGGCGTCGATCCGGCGGACATGCTCGACCGGGCGGGGCGCCCCGCCCGCGGCGAAGTCGGTGACGCTCGACAGATCGTAGCGCGCGCGCTCGGGGTGATTGACCAGTTCGAAGCTCATCAGCGGCACGCCGACGAAATACGTCACCTTCTCGCGCTCGATCAATCGCATCGCCTGCTCGGCGTCCCACTTGGGCATCAGCACCAGCTTGCGCCCCATCGCGAAGCTCTGGAGCAAGGTGGGCACCATCGCGGTGACGTGGAACAGCGGAAGGTTGAGCAAGGTGGCGGGCTGGAGCCCGCTGAGCTGACCGTCCTGCGCCGCGATCCCCAGCATCATCAGCGCGGAAGCGAGAAAATTGAACGTGCCTTGCAGCACCTGCGTGTGGGTCGACAGCGCACCCTTGGAGCGCCCGGTCGAGCCCGAGGTGAACAGGATCGTGGCGCGGTCGTCCCCGCTGAGCGACGGCAGGACCGCAGCGTCGCCGCGCGCCAGCACCGCGGCGAGCGCCAGCTCGACCGGCTGGAGATCGTCGAAGGTCTCGACCGCGACCGTTACGCCGGGCATCTCGGCGAGCCGGCGCGCGCGCGGCGCGTCCGCGAACACCAGTGTGACGTCGACCTCCTCGAGCGCGGCGGCCATCTCCTCGGCCTGCCACCAGCCGTTGAGCAGCGTCGCGACGCCGCCGGCCATGACGATCGCCATGTAGAGCACGATCCACGACGGCGAGTTGCGCGCCGCGATCGCAACGCGGTCCCCGCGGCGGATGCCATAGCCAGCGACCAAGGCACGCGCGGTGCGAATCGCGAGGTCGTGGACCGTGCCGAAGGTTAGTCGCTCGTCGCCGGCAACAAGGAACTCGACGGCGCGGTGCTGCTGGCAGAAGTGCGCGAAATACGCCGGCAGCGTCGGCGGGGCGGCCGCGATCATCGGCAGCGTCCGGCCGAAACGTTCGATGCTTCCGAGCGGTAGCTGGCCGCCGTCGGCGGTCAGCGCCGCCATCACCGCATCCATCCGCCGATCGAGCTCCGAAGGCATCACTCTCTCCGCTTGGGTTTGTGCTTTGCTCCCCTTATGCAGGCGCCATTGAGAAGGGGAAAGCCTTGATCCTGTCCGCCCTCGCCGCCGCCGCTCCGGGTGCTGGCACCGCTACCGACTACGTCCGTTTCGCCGATCTCGGGCTCCATCCCGATGTCTTCTCGATCGGCGTGTTCACCCTACGCTGGTACAGTCTGGCTTATATCGCGGGCATCGTCGTCGGCTGGTGGTATCTGCTCAAATTGCTGGCCCAGCCCGGCGCACCGATGGCGCGGCGCCACGCCGACGATCTCGTCTTCTATGCCACGCTGGGCATCATTCTCGGCGGACGGATCGGCTATGTGCTGTTCTACGCACCCGAGATGCTGACGCGGCCACTGTCGATCCTGCGGCTGTGGGACGGCGGCATGTCGTTCCACGGCGGCGTGATCGGCACGTCGCTCGGGCTCATCTGGTTTGCGCGGAAGAATGGGCTCAACTGGCTGCGCGTCCACGACTATGTCGCCTGCGCGGTGCCCTTCGGCCTGTTCTTCGGGCGGCTCGCCAATTTCGTCAACGGCGAGCTGTGGGGCAAGCCCGCGAGCGTGCCCTGGGCGATCGTGTTCGAGCGCACCGTTCCCTATGGCGTGCCGGAGCCGGCGCGCCACCCGAGCCAGCTCTACGAGGCCGGGCTTGAGGGCATCGCGCTGTTCCTGCTGCTTTGGTTCTTCTTCTGGCGCACCGACGCGCGCTACCAGCCGGGCAAATTGGTCGGCCTCTTCCTCGCCGGCTACGGCCTGGCGCGCTTCACCGTCGAGTTCTTTCGCGAGCCCGACGCCCAGTTGCGCACCTTCGCCGAACAAACCGGGCTGCACATGGGCCAGTGGCTGTGCGTCCCGATGATCCTGGCGGGCGCCGCGCTGATCGTCACCGCGCCGCGCCGCCGCCAGCGTGTCGAGCCCACCGTCGGGCTGGACAGCGTGGCGTGAGCGAGCCGCAGCTCGCCGAGCGTCTGGCGCGCGCGATCACGCTGGGCGGGCCGATCCCGATCAGCCAGTTCATGGCCGCCGCCAACGCGCATTATTACGCGACGCGCGATCCGCTCGGCGCGGCGGGCGACTTCACCACCGCGCCCGAGATCAGCCAGATGTTCGGCGAGCTGATCGGCGCTTGGGCGGCCGACCTGTGGGATCGCGTCGGACGCCCCGCGGTGGCGTGGGTCGAGCTCGGCCCCGGCCGCGGCACGCTCAGCGCCGATGCGCTGCGCGTGATGGCGCGCGCCGGGCTGACCCCGCCCGTCCACTTCGTCGAAACCAGCGCGACCTTGCGCCAGGCTCAGGCCGAGCGGCTGCCCGACGCCACCTGGCATGACTCGCTCAACACGCTCCCCGAGGACGTGCCGCTCCTGGTGGTCGCCAACGAGTTTTTCGACGCGCTGCCGATCCGCCAGCTCGTCCGCCGCGCCGACGCGTGGCACGAGCGGCTGGTGGCATGCCAGGACACGGTGTTCGTGCCGATCGCAGGCGCATCGGTGCCCGACACGATCGTGCCGCCCCCGCTGCGCGACGCCGGGCCGGGCGCGATCATCGAGACCTCGCCCGCCAGCGTGGCGGTGATGGCGGACCTCGCCGCGCGGATCGTCGCGCAGCGCGGGGCAGCGCTGGTGATCGACTATGGCTATGAAGGCCCGGCGATCGGCGAAACGCTGCAGGCGGTGCGCGCGCATCGCTTCGCCAACCCGTTCGAGGCGCCCGGCGAGCAGGACCTGACCGCGCACGTCGACATGGCGACGCTGGGTCTGGTCGCCACCGCCTCGGGCGCGCGCCTCACCGGACCGGTGGCGCAGGGCGCGTTCCTGCGGGCACTTGGCATCGATCAGCGCGCCGCGATACTGGGCGCGCGCGTGACAGAGGACCGCGACCGACTGGTCGAGCAAATGGGGGAATTGTTCAAGGTGATCGCCGTGACACACGACCAATGGCCGCAGCCCGCGGGGTTTGCATGATCCCGCGCCCGAAACTCCGCCCCGCCACCGTCGACGACGCCGCCAGCCTCGCCGGCGTGGCGCGCGCCACCTTCACCGAGACGTTCGGCACGCTCTATTCCGCCGCCGATCTCGCCACCTTCCTCGAGCAGCATACGCCCGAGGACTGGGCGCGCGAGGTTGCCGACCCCGCTTACGCGGTGCAGATCGTCGAAATGGGGCATGTCGCGGTCGGCTACATCAAGCTGGGCCCGCCGAAACTGCCCTTCACCCCGCCGGAGGGCGCGATCGAGTTGCGGCAATTCTACCTGCTCCAGCCGTGGCAGGGCGCCGGGCTCGGGCCGGAGATGATGGAATGGGCGCTCGCCGAGGCGCGCGCGCGCGGTCATCAGGCGATCTACCTCTCGGTGTTCAGCGAGAACCATCGCGCGCGGCGGTTCTACGCCAAATACGGCTTCGAGGACGTCGGCCCGTATCAATTCATGGTCGGCGACCATGCCGACGAGGACATCGTCATGCGCCTCGCGCTGTGAACGCGCCCGAGCCGTCGCGTGCCCGGCTGCTCGGCGCGACGCCGCACGGCTTCTTCGGGCGGCACGGCGGTGTGTCGACCGGGCTGTACGCGGGGCTCAACTGCGGGATCGGCTCGGACGACGATGCCGCGGCGGTCGCCGCGAATCGCGCCGCGGCGATGGCGGCGGTCGTGCCGGGGGCGTGCCTGCTGACGCCCTATCAGGTGCATTCGGCCGACTGCGTCCGCGTCGACGCGCCGTTCACCGACCGCCCGCAGGCCGACGCGCTCGCCACCGCGACACCGGGGCTGGCGCTCGGCGTGGTCACCGCGGACTGCGCCCCGGTGCTGCTCGCCGACCCCGTCGCCGGCGTGGTCGCGGCGGCGCACGCGGGGTGGAAGGGCGCGCTCGGCGGAGTGACCGACGCCACCGTCGCCGCGATGGAGGCACTCGGCGCGGCGCGCGAGCGGATCGTCGCCGCGGTCGGGCCGTGCATCGCGCGCGCGAGCTACGAGGTGGACGCGGGCTTCCGCCAGCGCTTCCTCGACGACGACGCGGCCAACGAGCGCTTCTTCGCCGACGCCCGCGCCGGCCACGCGCGTTTCGATCTCGAAGGCTATGTCGCGCACCGGCTCGCCGCCGCGGGGGTGGTGCGGGTCGAGACGCTCGGCCTGGACACCTACGCCGACGAGCGACGCTTCTTCAGCTACCGCCGTTCGACTCACCGCGGCGAGCCGGGCTACGGCCGCCAGATCGCCATCATCGCGGTCGGTTAGGCGCTGGCGAGGCCGCTCGCTCTCTCGCGGGACAGAATAAAGCACTCACCCCGGCGACGACACCTTCGACGCCCCCGCGCTCCCCCACCCCGCCGTCACGGCGCGCCTTACAGCACGAAGCGGCTGAGGTCCGAGTTGCGCGCCACGCTCGCCAGCTGCTTGTCGACATAGGCCGCGTCCACCACCAGCGCTTCGCCGGCCCGGTCCTCGGCGTCGAAGCTCACCTCCTCCAGCAGCTTCTCCATCACCGTCTGCAGCCGCCGCGCACCAATATTCTCGATCTCGCCATTCACCTCGGCTGCGATCCGCGCCACCGCGCGGATGCCGTCCTCGGTGAACGTCACCTCGACGCCCTCGGTCGCGATCAGCGCGCGATATTGCGCCGGCAGCGACGCCTTGGTGTCCGACAGGATCGCGACGAAATCGTCCTCGGTCAGCCCCTTGAGCTCGACGCGGATCGGCAGTCGGCCCTGAAGCTCGGGCAGCAGGTCACTGGGCTTGGCGACGTGGAACGCGCCCGAGGCGATAAAGAGGATATGGTCGGTCTTCATCGGGCCGTATTTCGTCGAGACGGTCGTGCCCTCGATCAGCGGCAGCAGGTCGCGCTGCACGCCCTCGCGGCTGACCGAGCCGCCGCGCACGTCGCTCACCGCGATCTTGTCGATCTCGTCGAGGAAGACGATGCCGTTGGCCTCGGCATCGGCGAGCGCGACGCGGCTGACCTCGTCCTGGTCGAGGCGCTTGTCGGCCTCCTCCTCGACGAGCTTCTCCCACGCTGCGGGCACCAGCAGCTTGCGGCGCTGCTTCGGCCCGCCGCCGAACGCCTTGCCCATCATCTCGGACAGGTTGATCATGCCGACCGACCCCTGCCCGCCGGGCAGCTCGAACGGCATCGCCGGCGCCTGCTGGAGCTCCAGCTCGATCTCGGTCTCGGCGAGATGGCCGTCGCGGAAGCGCTGCTTGAAGCTCTCGCGGGTCGCCTGGCTCGAGTCCTTGCCCACGAGCGCATCGAGCAGCCGGTCCATCGCCGCGGCTTCCGCCTTGTCCTTCACCGCAAGCCGGCGGCGCTCCTTCTCGAGCCGCACCGCCTCCTCGACGAGGTCGCGCGCGATCTGCTCGACGTCGCGGCCGACATAGCCGACCTCGGTGAACTTGGTCGCTTCCACCTTGACGAAGGGGGCGTCGGCGAGCTTGGCGAGGCGACGGCTGATCTCGGTTTTGCCGCAGCCGGTCGGCCCGATCATCAGGATGTTCTTGGGCGTCACCTCGTCGCGCAGATCGGGCGACAGCTTTTGCCGCCGCCAGCGATTGCGCAGCGCCACCGCGACCGCGCGCTTGGCGTCCTTCTGGCCGATGATGTGCGCGTCGAGCGCGGCGACGATCGCCTTCGGAGTGAGATTGTCATTCATGTAGAATCAAAGCCTTCATCGGCGAATGTTGAGAAAGTTGAGACGGGAGGACGAATGTTGAGGGTCGTTGCCGCGGTCCTCTCGCTCTCCTTGCCCCCCCTCCCCTTGGCGGGGGAGGGAGAGGTCTCACGTCGCGCTGTCCAGCGCCTCAATCGTCAGCCGGTCGTTGGTGTAGACGCACACCTCGGCGGCGATCGCCATCGCGCGGCGGCAGATCGTCTCGGCGTCCTGCTCATAATCGACCAGCGCGCGGGCGGCGGCGAGTGCGTAATTGCCGCCCGAGCCGATCGCCGCGATCCCCGCCTCGGGCTCGAGCACGTCACCGTTGCCGGTGAGGATCAGCGTCACCTCCTTGTCCGCGACGATCATCATCGCCTCCAGGTTGCGGAGATACTTATCGGTGCGCCAGTCCTTGGCCAGCTCCACCGCGGCGCGCATCAGATGCCCGCCGTGGCGCTCCAGCTTGGCTTCGAGCCGCTCGAACAGGGTGAAGGCGTCGGCAGTGGCGCCGGCGAAGCCGCCGATCACCTTGCCGTCTCCCAAGGTGCGCACCTTGCGCGCATTGGGCTTCATCACGGTCTGGCCCATCGAGACCTGGCCGTCGCCGACCACGACGACCTTGCCGCCGCGTCGAACCGAAAGAATGGTGGTGCCGTGCCAGACCGGCGCGGCGTGTGGATCGTTCCCGCTCATGCCGCGCGATATGGGGTCCCGGTCGGGGCTTCGGCAAGTGTACCCGGAAAGGACGAGAATCTGTAACCCAGGCGATGGTATCACGCGCGCGACGGCGGCATAGCGGCGGCCGGAGAGTGAGTAGCGATGATCACCGATAGGGACCGGCTGTATTTCCAGAGCCGCGCCGAGGCCGAACTCAAGCTGGCCGCCGAGGCCGAGAGCCCGGCGGTCTGCCGCGCGCATTATGAGATGGCGACGCAATATCTCGAGGCCGCGCACGGCGCGCACATGCGCCTGCCGCCCGATCCGCAGCGATTGACCCGGCACGGGTGAGGCGCTCTCGATCCTTCCTGCATCACGGGCAGGTGGACCGTCCGGCGCCGCCGGGTGGTGGAGGGGGAGCTTCCGCAAGCGCCGCGTTGTGGGGAGAGCCCCCTCCACCCCCGGCTTCGCCGGCGGTCTCCCTCCCTACCAAGCGGGGAGGATCTTCACGTCACCGCGCCTTCGCCCGGCCCCATTCGCGCGCCACGGTGTAGCCGAGGTAGCCCGTCGCGAAGAGCGTGTAGAGCGGCTCCGGCAACCCCGCGAGATAGGCGTTCATCCCGCGCGCGATCGCGCTCGCCGTCTCCGGCCGCGTCGCGGCAATGAGCCCCATCGGGATGCTCCACAGCAACAGCGCGTACATGACGTAGAGAAAGCTCGGTCGCGCGCGGCTGGTCCAGGGATCGGCCGATTGCGCCTCCGCCACCACCGCGGCGAGCTGCGCCTTCACCTGCTCCAGTTCCTGTGTGCCCTGGAGCCGCAGCAACTCCAGCTTCGCCGCCTCGCGGGCGTGCGGATCGGGAATGAGCTTGTCGAGCAGCCCGGCGACGGGCGCGATCACTCCATCGAAAAGTGCCATGTCGCTTCTCCGCTCAGCCGACACGCTGGGCGAGCCAGCCGTACAGGAATGCCTCGTCGGCGGGACGCTTCTCGGCGAGCCTGACGTAGCGCTCGCCCTGGAGCGCGTCGATCGCCTTGACCAGCACGGTCTCGGCGACGGCGCCGCGGGTCGCGAGGAAGCGGTCGAGCGCGGCGAGCGTGCCGGCGCCGACGCGGCCGTCGAGCGGCACGTCGGGATAGTCGCTCGCCCCCCGGTTGAGCGCGTTGAGCGCGCGCTGGAGGAAGGTGGTGGCGGTCGCCGGGCCCATGTTGACGCCGGTATCGAACAGCTCGGCGGCGAGCCGGGGAGCGTGCTCCGCGATGCGATCGAAGCCGGGCTGGTGCCAATAGGCTCGCCGATAAATCGCCTCCGCGGCCGCTCGTGCGAAGAGGCGCATGTCGCCGGCATAGCCGTTGGCGCGCGCGACCGCCTCGGTGATGCCATAGCGCGTCGCGCCGCCGCGGTCGGCGGGATGGCGGGCATAGCCGCCCTCGCGGTCGATCACCGCGTCGATAAGCTCGTCGATCATGGGTCCTCCTGGGATCGGTGGAGGACGGAACATAGCGGGAACAGTCGCATGTAGGACAGATGCCCGATCCTTCCTCGCAAGAGGATCGTTGCGAGATTCGTTTCCGTGCTCCTGCGGAGCAGTCCCAGGTCGCATACACTGCGTGGAGTTGTTCTGCTTGGCTCTGGGTTCCGGCGTTCGCCGGAACACGGTGACGCAACACGCAGCTTGAGCGATTTCGCAACGATCCCCTGCAAGGGGAGGTGGCAGGCCGCAGGCCTGGCGAAGGGGTATTCGGTCGGCGGAAGTCGCTCCCCTCACCCCCCTTCGTCGCACTGCGCGCGCCACTGTGGGCGAGATCGTGTCCCGCGGACACGATCTTGGCTGGCCGGGCAAAAGCCAAAGACCTCACGCTCCTGCAAGGAAGGATCCCAGGGACAAGCTGCTGACGACAAACCCATATCAATCACTTCGCGCGCTCCGGACGGCAACGCCTCCCGCTCCCCACCGTTCAACCGCCGACCGATCTGCAACAAGCGAGCGAGCCGATGGCGACACCCCTCACCACCACCCGCTGGAGTGCCGCCGCCGTGGTGGCGCTGGCCGGCGGCGCCTTCCTCACAGCGCGGGCATGGCGCATGGCACGCCCTGCGATCGACGCGCGCACCCGCCGCCGCCTCGCCCCGCATGCGCGCGCGGTGGCGACCCCCAGCGCGGCCGAGATCGAGGTGGCATGATGCGAATCCATCATCTCAACTGCGGCACCTGCTGCCCCGCCGGCGGAGCGCTGTTCGACGGCACGAGCGCGGGCGCGCGCGGTCATCTGGTATGTCATTGCCTGTTGATCGAGAGTGAGTCGGGACTGGTGCTGGTCGACACCGGCTATGGCACCCGCGACGTCGCGCAGCCGCGCCGCCGGCTCGCGGACTTCTTCCTCGCTCTGTGCAACCCGCAGCTGCGTCCCGAGGAGACCGCCCGCGCGCAGCTGATCGCACGCGGCTTCGACCCCGCCGACGTCCGCCATATCGTTGTGACGCACCTCGACTTCGATCATGCCGGCGGGATCGAGGACTTTCCCAACGCCGCGGTGCACCTGCTGTCGCGCGAGCGCGAGGTGGCGGACGCGCGCGCGGGCGGCGCCTTCGTCGGCACGCGGCGCTACCGTCCGCAGCAATGGGATGAGGCGGCGAACTGGCGGCTCTATGCCGCGGGCGGCGGCGAACCGTGGTTCGGCTTCGACGCGGTGCGCCAGCTCGAGGGGCTACCGCCCGAGATCCTGCTGGTGCCGCTGGCGGGCCACACCTGGGGACATGCCGGCGTAGCGATCCAGGAGGACGACGGCCAGTGGCTGCTTCATGCCGGCGACGCTTATTTCTTCCGCGGCGAGGTCGGCAGCGAGGAGTACCACTGCCCGCCGGGGCTGCGCGGCTATCAGAAGCTGATGGAAGTCGATCGTCGCGCGCGGCTGGAGAACCAGCGCCGATTGCGGCAGCTGTCGCTCGACCAGGCGGGCACGCTGCGCATGTTCTGCGCGCATGACGTGGTGGAGTTCGAGCTTCTCGCGAAGCAAGAGGGACCGGCGTTCTGACGAGGCGTTTCCTCGCTTGTCGCGCGGCCAGTTCGCCACCGTCTCGTCAAGCCGGCCTCGAGCCGGGATGACGGGCGGACACCGGGGGGCGGAAGGAAAGTGCGTGCCGCGGACCGTCCTTGGCCCTCTTGCTCACCGCCCGCGCACGATCTCGCAGCCAACGCGCGCGTCAGGATAGACGTCGGCCTTGACCGAGCGCACGCGCACCTGCCGCACGCGCGCGTCCGCGAGGCAGAGCGCGGCGACGCGCTCGACCAGCGTCTCCTGCAACGCAAAGCCTTCGGCGGCGAGCGCGCGAATACCGTCGTGCACGCGGTCATAGTCGAGCACCTCGTCGATCGCATCGGCAGTCGGCGCGTGCGGATAGTCGATCGTCAGCCACACCGACAGCAGCACGCGCTGCGGCGCCGCCTCGTGCGGATGGATGCCCAGCCGCATCGCCACCGTCATGTCCTCGATCAGCGTGGTGAACTCAGCCATCGGCGCACCCGGTGAACATCACGTCTCGCGCGCTGCGGCAGAAGCGCTGGCCGGCGTCGACGTAGAGCGTCTGGCCGGTCACGCTTTCCGCCTCGAGCAGATAGACCACCGCGGCGGCGACGTTCTCGGCGCCGACCGGGCGGCGCAGCAGGTTGGCGCGCGAGACCTGGTCGAACTCGGCGTCGCTCTGGTCGCCGCTCGGCAGCGTCAGCCCGGGCGCCACCGCGTTGACGCGGACACGCGGCGCGAACGCCTGCGCCATCAGCTCGGTCGCGCTCGCCAGCGCCGCCTTGGAGAGCGTGTAGCTGAAGAAATCGGGGTTGGGGTTGGCGAGCTTCTGATCGAGCAGGTTGACCACCGCGCGCGCGCCCTCGCGTTTGGCCAGCGCCGCCGCCAGCACCGCGGGCGCGACCGCGTTGACCGCGTGGAGGCGCGCCGCCAGCGCGGCGTCGATCGCCGTGGGCGCGTCATAGGCGAATTGCGACGCGCTGTTGACCAGCGAGTCGACGTCACCGGCGCGATCGAGCAGCGCGCCCAGCGCGGCGGTGTCGGCGAGGTCGCCCTGCACCGTCGTCGTGCCGAGTTCGACGGCGAGCGCCTCGGCGGCGTCGCGCGACCCGCCGTAGTGGATCACCGGAACGTGCCCCGCCGCGGCGAGTGCGCGCGCGATCGCGGCGCCGAGCCGCTTGGCGCCGCCGGTCACCAGTACGCGGCGTGGCGTCACGAGAGACCCATCAGCGCCAGCACTTCCTTGCGGCTGCGATCGTCGTCGCGAAACACGCCCATCATCCGGCTGGTGACCATGCCCACGCCGGGCGTGCGCACCCCGCGCGCGGTCATGCAGGCGTGGCTCGCCTCGATCACCACCGCGACGCCCTGCGGGCGCAGCCCGTTCCAGATACAGTCCGCCACCTCGGCGGTGAGCCGCTCCTGCACCTGCAGCCGCCGCGCGAACCCGTGGAGCACGCGCGCCAGCTTGGAGATCCCGACGACATGGTTGCGCGGCAGATAGGCGATGTGCGCCTTGCCGATGATCGGCGCCATGTGGTGCTCGCAATGCGACTGGAACGGGATGTCCTTGAGCAGCACGATCTCGTCATAGCCGCCCACTTCCTCGAACACGCGCGCGAGATGGAGCTCGGGCTGCTCGTCATAGCCGGCGCAATATTCCTTCCACGCGCGCGCGACCCGCTGCGGCGTATCGCGCAGTCCCTCGCGGGTGGGATCGTCACCGGCCCAGCGCAGCAACGTGCGCACCGCCTCCGCCACCTCGTCGGGGACGGGGATCTTGCCCGTGGGGGCCACCAGATCGCCGTCGTCGGGCGTGGCTCGCATGTCGTTGCTCATCAGTCCTTCCCTAGCCGGCGCGACGGCGGCGATCCAGTGCGCGGCGAACCGTTACGCCGCCGTATCGCAAGCGCGTGACAAGCGCGGCGTGGCAGCGCACAAGCGCGCCGCGTCCGTAACGGCGTCATGTACGAAGCGCAGGACCGCGTCGGTCCGGCGCCAACAGGAAGGAATGACATGGCTACCACCCCCAAGACCGGCGGCATCCACGCGCCCGTCCAGCCCTCGCCCGAGCTCGGCGCCGTGGTCGGCAACGAGAAGCTGCCGCGCAGCCAGGTGATCAGCAAGGTGTGGGAATATATTAAGTCGAACAACCTGCAGAACCCGGAGAACAAGCGCGAGATCGTCGCGGACGAGAAGCTCAAGAAGGTGTTCGGCCGCGACAAGGTGACGATGTTCGAGATGAACAAGTACATTTCGCAGCACGTCAAGGCCTGAGAACCGGGTGCCGGCCCGCGCGGTGCGTGCGGGTTGGCCCAGCAGCGACGCGACGGTCGACACGGTGCGCCGCGCCCGACCCATCGCGGCGGCGGACCGCCGCGATCACACGACGAGGCGGCTAAGATGAGGGATGCTTCCCTCCGCCCAGCCTGAACGTGAAGACTGCTCGGCGCTGGTACCGGTCCGCGGCGACGTTGCGCCTCGGCGGTTCCGCCCGTTCCAAGTGATTGCGGCGGCGGCTGCGCTGGTGGGCGTCGCTGTGGCGATGACGGGTGGCGCGAGCGGCGTGACCGCGCTCGCCGCCGGCGCGTCCGTCATCGCGCTCGCCATCGACCGTCGTCTCGCCCGGGCGCAGGCCGAGGCGC
Organism: Sphingomonas larreae; assembly: GCF_051400595.1. Taxonomy (NCBI): domain Bacteria; kingdom Pseudomonadati; phylum Pseudomonadota; class Alphaproteobacteria; order Sphingomonadales; family Sphingomonadaceae; genus Sphingomonas; species Sphingomonas larreae. The sequence goes on along the minus strand of NZ_JBLFFI010000002.1, from coordinate 14,375 downwards.
TGGGCGCGCGGCTGATCGCGGAACGCGCGCCCGCGCTCGTCCACGCCTGGGCCGGACACGCGCCCGGCGCGATCGGCGTCGAGACCGGACCGATCATCTCGCAGATCGATCGCTCGACGGCGTATCAGACCGTGACGCTCCTGCCCGCCCAGATCGTAGCGGTGACCGTGCAGCATGGCCTGTTCGCGCACCGCATCCTGCTCCGCTACCGACTCGACCCGTCTGAGGTGGCGCGCCGCGCCCTCATCGGGTTCGGTCGCGACCGCGCCGCCGCGACGGCGCTCGCGGCGCATCTTGATCCGCGCTGACCTCAGCAGGCCGCGCGCGTCAGATCTCGAGCGCGACGAAGATCGCGCCGGTGCGTTCCTTGTCCTGCGCGACGTCGAAGGCCTCGTTGATCCGCTCGAGCGGGAAACGATGCGTGATGAGCGGCTGCGTCCGCAGCACCCCGCGCGCGACCAGCGCCAGCACCTGGCCCTGCTCCGGATCGATGTCGTGGAGCGCGAAGCTGGCGCTCGGCAGCAGGCGGATCTCCGACATCTGGATACGCTGCCACTCGAGCGGGATGGCGATGTCCCCCGCGTCGAAGCCGCCGACGATCACCACCGCGCCGCCGCGCCGCGCCATCCGGGTGGCCCATGGCAGCGTGGTCGGCATCGATTCGCCGCCGGCGCATTCGAACACCACCTCGGCGCCACGCCCGCCGGCGAAGCCCGACACTGCCGCCACCGGATCGTCGCGACCGGCATGCACGACCGCGTCGGCCCCGAGTTCGCGCGCGAGCGCGAGCGAATGGTCGACCGTGTCGACGACGATCGCGCGCGCGCCGCCGGCCTTGGCCAGAATGAGCTGCCCCAACCCGATCGGTCCGGCGCCGATGATCGCGACGGTGTCGCCGATCGACAAGGCCGAGAGATGGTGCGCGAGAAGGCAAACCGAGAAAGTGTCGATCAGCGCGGCATCGTCGAAGCCGACATGGTCGGGCAGCTTGTAGAATTTGTGCTGCGGCCCGACCACGAACTCGGCATAGGCACGCGACACGCTCTTGGTACGCGTGGGGTAGAGATCGGGACAGCGATTATACTGGCGCGCGTGGCACCAGTCGCAACGACCGCAGCCCAGCACCGTCTCGATCACGACGCGGTCGCCCGGCGCCACGCGGGTGACGTCGCGGCCGACCTCGACCACCTCGCCGGCCAACTCATGCCCCATGACATGGCAGGCCAGCTCGGGCTCGTGTTTCTTCCAGTGGCGCAGGTCGGTGCCGCAGATGCCCGCGACCCGCACGCGTGCGCGGACCCAGTCGGCGGCCGGCAATTCGGGCGGGTCGATCTCCGCGATGGTGAAGCGTCCGTCCTCGGTCTTCAGCGCGGCGCGCATCGGATGGCGTCTCCTAAAAGGGGTTCGGAAAAGCGTGTGCGCGCGCGTCGTTGAACCAGGCGGGCGAACGCAGCGTGCGGAGAACGCGCGCGTTCACGGCACTCCCAAGCCACGATCCACGTCGCTCGCCAGGAACGCAGCTCCCGGCACCGCGACCACGCGCGGCCGACCATCCGCGCAGCGCGCGCCGTCGAGGTCGAACACCGCCACCTCGCCGCTCTCCTCGTGCGCGACGAGCACTTCATCGCCGAGCGGCAGCACGAAGCGCGGCGAGCGGCCGCCGCTCGGCACGCGTGCCAGCAGCGAAGGCGTGCCCGCATCGTCGAGCGCGACCGTGAGGAGTCGATCGGTGTTCCGGGTGGTGACGTAGAGCCGGCGCGCATCCTGCGACAGCGCGATCGCGCCGCCGAGCGCGTCGTCGCTGGCCTCGGCCGGGTCGAGCAGCGGCAGGCGCGCGGTAGCGGTCAGCCCGGCGCGGCCGGCAGCCAGCACGGTCAGCTCGGGCACGAGTTCGCTGACGAGATAGCCGAGCGGCAGCGTCGGGTGAAAGGCGAGATGGCGCGGCCCGCTGCCCGGCGGCGCGGCGTAGAGCAGGCGCGGAGGCGCCAGCGTGCCCCGCGCGTCGACGTCGTGGACCACGATCCGGTCGCTGCCGAGATCGACCGCGATCACCTCGCCCGAGCCGGCGAAGCCGACTTAATGCGCGTGCGGCGTGGCCTGGCGCTCGCGATCGGGGCCGCTGCCCTCGTGATCATGCACGTCGCGCCGCGCCGGCAGGCCGCGCGCGTCGAGCGTGAACAATGTGACGCTGCCGCTTTCATAACTGGCGACCGCGAGCAGGCGCTCGTCCGCCGACAGCGCCATATGGCACGGTGCCTCGCCCCCGGTCGGTGCCTCCGCCACCAGCGTCCAGCCGCCCGCCGCGCTGTAGACGCCGATCGTGCCCGCCGCTTCGTCAACCGCATAATGATGACCGAAGCGCGCCGAGGTCAGCACGAACGAGGCATTGGCGATCGGCGCCGCGGCGCCCGTGCGCCACTCACCGCCGTCGACCCGCGAGAGCGCCACCAGCCCCGCGCCGCCCTTCGCGGCATAGGTGCCGACCAGCGCGCGGGTCACGGCAGCTCCTGCACACGCGGCTCGACGCGAAGCGTCACCACGTGCACCCGCGGGGGGCGCGACAGCACGAAGCCGATCGCCTCGGCGATGTCCTCCGCCAGCAGCATTTCGTGGCGCGCGATCTTCGTGCGCTGCTCTTCGGCCGAGCTCTCCTGCATGTCGCTGCCGACCGTGCCGGGTTCGATCAGGCTGACGCGCAGCCCGCGCTCCGCCACCTCCTTGCGCAGCGTCTCGGCGAAGGCGCTCAGCCCTACCTTGGTGGCGGAATAGACACTCTCGCCAAGGGCATGGATGGCGGCGCTGATCGACCCGACGATCACCACCTGCCCGCCATCGCCGAGCCGCGCCAGCGCGGCCCGCGTTGCAGACATCGCGCCGACGAGGTTGACCGCAACGACGTAACGCCATGCGTCCTCGTCCATCTGGTCGATCGTGTCGGCGCCGAGCGCGGCGTTCGAGATCAGCGCGTCGAGACCGCCGAGCCGTTCGTCCGCCGCGGCGAACAAGCGCTCGACGCCGTCGCGCGTGCCGAGGTCGGCGCTGATGCCGTGCACCTCGCCCGGACATTCCTTCATCGTGTCGAGCGCCTCGGCGAGCGCGTCCGGGTCACGCCCCACGATGACGATGCGCGCGCCCTGTTCGGCGAGCAGCCGCGCCGTTGCCCGCCCGATCCCGGTGGTACCGCCGGTGACGATGATCCGTTTACCTCTCATGTCACTCGCTCCAGGTGAGAATTTGTCGACCGCTCGCTGGCACGCGAAAATCGATGCGATCCTTTGCGGCGGACAGCGGGCGGAGCTGGTCGCCGCCGGCGGTGGTCAGCGTTGCGCGTGGCAACGTCGCGCGCTTGGCGCGGATCAGCGCGAGATCGGCGTGGCAGGTCTCGCCGCCGTCGAGCAGGAGCGTGAGGGCGCGATCGCCGGTGCGCTCGATGCCGCGAACGAACAGGTTGCAAAAGACGCGGAAGAGCGCGTCTTCGATGATATGCTGCGAGCGTGACGCGAACACCATCGCCGCACCGCAGCCACAAATCTCCTGTCCGACCTGCCCCGCCTGCTGGCCGTCGCCGTACAGATCCTCGAGCGGGAAGGAGAGTTTGGCATTGATCACGCCGCTCTGGTGCGGCGGCTCCGCGATCACCTCGCGGGGCAGCACGCCCGGATAATAGAACCAAGCGCGATCGAGCGCGTACTTGCAATATTCGCCGACCAGCATGCGCACCGCCGGCTCGAGGTCGGGTCCGCTGTCCGCGAGATAGGCCTCGAACGCGAGGAAGCTGTCGAAACACTCGTAGATCGCCATAGGGCGAGTCGTGCAGGCAGGTCGCGCCGAAGAAGGTGCGATAGTGGCGCGCGTAACCAATGTCCGACTTCCACAATTCGCAATTGTGGAAGAAGCTGGCGAGATAGACGTAGCTTTGCGCGAGATATTGGTCGGCGTTGGTGATGCGCCACAGCCGCATGCACGCGGCCGCGCCCCAGGCGGTGAGATTGGCCTGATATTCGAGGTTGAACCGCATCCCCACCGCGACATCGATGGCGGCACGAGCCTCGTCGAGGAAGCGCTGCTCGCGCGTCAGCTCGTAGCATTGCAGCATCACATAGGCGTACAGCCCGCCGACGTCGGTCTGGCCGAAGCGATCGTCGTTGCGCGCGCGCGTCTTCACGCTGAAGTCGCGCACATCATACATGATCGGCCAGACGTATTTGAAGTGATGCGCCGCGCGAATGCCATAGTCGATCGACGACAGCAGCAGATCACGCGACGCATCGTCGCCGGCAAGCGCCAGGCGGGCGAGATTGAGCAACGGATGGTAGAGATACCAGCTATGGCGGCCGCGGTGAGAACCTGATCGCGTACGGCTGTCGACATGACGAGCGGGGCCTCCTCGCTGCGCCGCTTGGCTGCGTCTTGTTCGGCCCAGTGACATTTGTGTTGCTCGCTTTTCAACTCGCCCTGCGCGAGGCCGGTTGCACGCGGATTGCGCAACCTAGGTTGGCGACGTACTTCCCCGGCGGGCCGCGCTGGCGTAGAGCGCGGCCGTGGCGCAGCGACGCACGACATCTCCCGCGCGACGGCGACCGACGCGGCGACGTGGCGCGCGGCGCGGCGGCGTTCGGCTGCGCTGGCCGGCGGTGGTCGGCCTGTTCGCGCTCGCGGCGTTGACGTTCGGCTGGCTCGATCGCTGGCAACCGCGCGCGCCGCGCCGTACCGCGCTGCCGCTCGACGCGGCCGCGGCGCGCGCCTCGAACGAGGCCTTTCCGCTTCACGCCGAGCGCCGCCGTCGCGCCGCGCGATACCATTTCCGCGGCGGCGAGGCGGCGCGCGCGCAGGCGGTGGAATGCCTCGCCACCGCGGCGCTCTATGAGGCCGGGAGCGACCGGCGCGGGCAGCGCGCGGTGATGCAGGTGATCCTCAACCGCGTCCGCGCGCCGGGCTATCCCAAGACGATCTGCGGCGTGGTGTATCAGGGATCGGCGCGCGATACCGGCTGCCAATTCTCCTTCACCTGCGACGGCTCGGTGGCACGCCGCCCGGTGCGCGGCGGCTGGAGCGGCGCCCGGCGGCTGGCGCGACGCGCGCTCGCCGGCGAGGTCGACGCCGAGGTGGGCCGTGCGACGCATTACCACACCGACTGGATGGTGCCCTATTGGCGCAATTCGCTGGTGAAGGTGGCGCGCGTCGGGACGCATCTGTTCTACGTGCGGACATGACGGCGTCGGCGCGGACGTCGCCGCCTGCGACCCTGGGCTCCCGCTTGCGCGGGAGCACGGTTCAGCCTTGGGGAGATCAGGCCCTAGCTAGCCCGGCACCGCCGGATATACCGTCGCCACCTTGCCCAGCGCCGCCTCAAGCGGACCGAGATGCGCGGCGAACGGGCGCCAGGCGCGGTCGCCGCCGCGGAAGAGCGGCTGGCGCACCTGCTCGGACGAGGCGGTGCGCACCGCGCGCTCGGTCGCGTGGAAGCTGAGGCACGCGTCCTCAAAGTCGAGCCCGCACGCCGCCAGCAGCGCGCGGATCATCGGCTCGGGCGCGTCGACCAGCTCCTCGTGGATCACGCGGTGCACCGCGCCGGGCTGGACCGCGTCGACGTGCGCCATCAGCCGCACATAGTCGCGATAGTAGCGCGCCATGTCGGTAAGGTCGTAGCTGAACCCCTGCCCGCGCGCGAAATGCTGCTTGTAGTTGGAGAAGCAGCAGGCGCGCGGCTCTCGGCGCGCGTCGATGATCGTGGCGTTGGGCAGGATCAGCCGGATCAGCGGCACGTGCGCCCAGTTGTTGGGCAGCTTGTCGACGAAGAACGGCCGGTCCGTACGGCGCTGCACCGCGGCGCGGCGCAGATATTCCTCGCCCAGCTCGCGCGCGCGCTCGGCGGTGAGTGAGGCCAGGCCGCTCGGATAATCCGAGATCCGGCGCGCCATCGCCGGCAGATCGGGCAGTTCGGTCGTCCCCTCGACCTGGCTGTGCGAGGCGAGGATCTGCTCGACCAGCGTCGAGCCCGCGCGCGGCATGCCGAGCACGAAGATCGGATCGCGCGCCGGGCAGCCCCAGCCGGCCCGCGCCGCGAAGAAGTCGGGCGTGGCGAGCGCGACACTGGCGTCGACGAAGGCCGCGGTGGCATCGGCGTCGTAGACGAGGCCGCGCCGCCGCAGCGCGTTGCCCGCGGCATAATGCGCGAAGGCGCGATCGGCGTCGCCGCGCTCCTCCCACGCCTTGCCGAGCGCGAAGTCGAGGTGGAAGCGGTCCTCGTCCTCGCCTGCCTCGGCCAGCGCGCGCTCCATCGCAGCGACGTCGGCATCGTCGAAGCGCACCGTCTTGAGGTTGGCGAGGCTCCACCATGCCTCGCCGAGCACGGGGCGCAGCGCGATCGCGCGGCGATAGGCGGCGACACCCTCGGCCTGGCGCCCCACCGTCTTCAACATATGGCCGAAGCTCATCCACACCTTGGGCTGCGCGGGGGCGGCGGCGAGCACGCGCTCGTAGAGCGCGATCGCCTCGTCGAAGCCGCCGAGCCGCCCCAGCGCCGCGGCCTTGAGATTGGCGTGGCCGAGATGCTCGGGCTCGACCGCGAGCAACGCGTCGAGCTCGGCCAGCGCCTCGGTCGGGCGGTTCTGGCGATAGAGCACGATCGCGAGATTGGCGCGCGCCGCGGTGAAGCCCGGCGCCAGCTCCAGCGCGCGGCGCAGCAGCGTCTCGGCGTCGCGGTTGCGCCCGAGCCGCCCCGCCAGCTCGGCGAGCATGCGGATCGCGCGCGCGTCGAACGGATCCCGCTTAAGATAGTGGCGGAGCAGCGGCTCGGCGACGTCCAGGCGATTGTCGTGGAGCGCCAGCGCGGCGTCGACTAGCAGGGGCGGCAGACGCCGGGGTTCGCGGACAGACACGAGGGACATGGAAGACCGAGACAATCACGCCGAGGCCGCGCGATCAAGCCGCGCGCTCACCTTCTGGGGCCTGCTGGCGCTGGTGATGGGCAATCTGATCGGCTCGGGCATCTACCTGCTGCCCGCGACGCTGGCGCCACTGGGTGCCAATGCCACGCTCGGCTGGGTGGTGACGATCGCGGGGGCGATGACGCTGTCCTTCGTGTTCGCGCGGCTCGCCGCGGCGATCCCGCGCGCCGGCGGGCCTTACGCTTATGCCGATGCCGCCTTCGGCCCGGTGATCGGCTTCGCCACGGCGTGGAGCTATTGGACGCTCGTCTGGGCGGGGAACGGCGCGGTGGCGGTGGCGGTGGTGAGCGCGCTTAGCCTGGCCGTCCCCACGCTGGCGCCGCACGCCGCGATCGCCGCCGTGGTGCTGGTATGGCTGGCGGTGCTGGTCAACATTCGCGGCGTCGACCTCGCGGTGCGGCTGCAGATGGCGACGATGGTGATCAAGCTGGTGCCGCTCGCCGCAGTCGTGCTGCTCGCCGCCTGGCTGCTGCTGACGCGCGGCACGGCGGTGTCGCATGAGGTTGCGGTGCCGCTGACGGTGACGGGCACCGCGGGTGCGGCAGCGCTGACCTTCTGGGGTTTTCTCGGGGTCGAGTCGGCGACGGTGCCGGCCGATCGCGTCGCTGACGCACGGCGGATCGTCCCTCGCGCGACGCTGGTCGGCACCGCCGCGGTAGGCGTCATCTATCTCATCGTGTCGAGCGCGATCACCGCGCTGATGCCGCGCGCCACCGTCGCCGCCTCGCCCGCGCCGATCGCGGCGTTCCTCGGCATCGGCTTCGGCAGCGGCGTCGCGCAGGTCGTCGCGCTGTTCGCAGCGGTCAGCGCGCTCGGCACGCTCAACGGCTTCGTGCTGCTCCAGGGCGAGGTGCCGCGCGCCATGGCGCAGGGCGGCGTCTTCCCGCGCTGGTTCACGCGCGAGACCGCGCAGGGCACGCCGGCGCGCGCGCATGTCGTCGCTGGGCTGCTCGTCACCGCGGTGACCCTCGCCAACTTCACGCGCGGCATGGGCGACCTGTTCGCCTTCGTCGCCTCGGTGTCGCTCGCCGCGGGCATGCTCGCCTATCTCGCCAGCGCGCTCGCTGCCGTAAAGCTGCTGCGCGACGACCCCGTCGCGCGCGTCGTGGGCGTGATCGCGGCGGTGTTCGTCGGCTGGCTGTCCTACGGGCTCGGCGCGGAGGCGAACGGCTGGGCGCTGGTGCTGCTGCTCGCCGGCGTGCCGGTCTATCTCGCGGTCAGGCGCGGCGGCGCCACCGCGCGCTGAGCTTGCGGTCGGCGAGGATGGCGTGCGCGGCATTGTGGCCGGGCGCGCCGGTCACCCCGCCGCCCGGGTGCGCGCCCGAGCCGCACATGTAGAGGCCGCGGATCGGCGCGCGATAGTCGCCGTGGCCGAGCACCGGGCGCGCCGACCACAATTGGTCCAGGCTCATCCGCCCGTGGAAGATGTCGCCGCCGATCAGCCCGAACTTGCGCTCGAGATCGAGCGGCGAGTGGATCTGGCGCGCGATCACGCTCGCCCTAAAGTTGGGGGCGTGCGCGGTGACGGTGTCGATGATGTGGTCGGCGACCTCCTCGCGCACCTCGTCCCAGCTCCGTCCGTCCGGCAGTTCGGGCGCGAACTGCTGGCAGAACAGGCTGGCGACGTGCTGCCCAGGCGGGGCGAGGCTGTCGTCGACCGTGCTCGGGATCTTCATCTCGATGATCGGCTGGCGCGACCAGCCGTGGACGCGCGCGTCGTCATGGGCGCGGTCCATATAGTCCATGCCCGGCGCGATGATGATCCCGGCGGTGTGGTGCTCGGCGCGCTCGCGCCCGGGCAGCACGGTGAAGTCGGGCAGCTCGCTTAGCGCCACGTTCATCCGGAAGGTGCCCGAGCCGGTCTTGAATCCGGCGATGCGGCGGCGGAAATCCTCCGGCAGCTCGTGGCCGGCGACCATCTGGCGGTACAGCATAGCCGGGCCGACATTGGCGGCGACGATCGGCGCTGCGAACTCCTGGCTGCTCTCCAGCACCACGCCCGCGGCGCGTCCGCCGTCGACCAGCACGCGCGCGACCGGCGCGTCCACGCTGATCTCGACGCCCTCGGCGAGGCACGCCGCCGCCATCGCCTGGGTGATCGCGCCCATGCCGCCGACCGAATGGCCCCAGGCGCCGTACTTGCCGTTCACCTCGCCGAAGACGTGGTGGAGCAGCACATAGGCCGAGCCCGGCGTCGACACCCCGGCGTAATTGCCCACCACCGCGTCGAAGGCGAAGGCGGTCTTGACGTGATCGTCCTCGTACCAGCCGTCGAGGAAGTCGCGCGCCGATTTGGTGAAGACGTCGAGCAGGTCGCGCTGGGCAGCGATGTCGAGCTTGGCGAGCGGCCACGCCTGGCGCGCCGCACTGACCAGCTCGAGCAGCCCGCCGCCGGCGTTGGGCGGGATCTCGAGCGCGAGGTCGCGCAGCACCTGCGCGACGCGCTCGAGCGCGGCGTCATAGGCGGGGTACGCGTCGGCGTCGCGCTGGCTGAAGCGCGCGAACTGCGCCTGGGTGCGCTGCGTCCCCCCGCCGAGCGTGAGATAGGTGTCCGGGAAGGGAAAGAAGTTGCTGATCGTGCGCTCGATGATGCGATAGCCGCGATCGTGCAGCTTCATGTCCGCGATCACCTTGGGGCGCAGCAGGCTGACGGTGTAGCTGGCGGTGGAGTTGCGGAAGCCGGGGTGAAACTCCTCGGTCACCGCGGCGCCGCCGACGACGTGGCGGCGTTCGAGAACGCGCACCTTGAGGCCCGCGCGCGCGAGATAGAAAGCGCAGACCAGGCCGTTATGCCCTCCGCCGATGATGATCGCGTCGTAGCGCTGTGTCATGGTGCCCCCTTGTTCGTGTCCCCGGACGTGTTCGCCCCACCCCTTCCGCACCTCACTGGCGTCACCCCGAACTCGTTTCGGGGTCCACCGTCCCGCACATTCAGGTGCGTCGGCTCTCGCGGCACAGTGGATCCTGAAACGGGTTCAGGATGACGGCAGCGGGTGGGGTGAACGGCGCCCGCCTCAACCTCCCCAGCCCCTCACACCCCGCGCACGCGCCGCGACCAGCCCGGCGGCGGGGCGCGGTGCTGGCGCGCCTCGGGGATGCGCTCGCGGATCTTGGCGGCGAAGCTGCGCAGGCACACCTCGCTCGCGCCGATCGGCCCGGCGGTGTAGCTCGACGACGCCATCCCCTGCTGCACGCGTTCGATCAGCCAGGTGTCCTCGGCGTTGACGGTACGGTTGATGCGCCAATTGGCATAGCGCACCAGCTTCATCTCGCGGCGCTCGTCAGGCAGCGCGAAGCACATCTCGCGGAGCAGGCTGGTGGTCGGCGTCAGCGGCAGCCACTGCATGAAGTCGATCTGGTCGGCGTAAAGGTCGAATGCCATGTTGGGCCACAGCTTGTAATAGAGCCAGCGCCGCTGGCTCGCCTCGGGCAAATGATCGACGCGCGGCAGATGCGTCTGGTAGAAGCGCTCCCACAAGTCGCTCGATGGCCGATCGACCAGCTCGCCCGACATGCGATCGACCCAGCCCGCCGCCTCGATCGCGTAGCTCTTGCCGAACAGCCGCGTCAGCCCGTCGTGCGCGACCGGGATGTGGAGGTTGTCGGAATAATTGTCGCCGACGTTCTTCCAGTTCACCCGCCGCTCGCGCTCGCGCACGTCCGACAGCCGCCGCATGTCCTCGAAGCGGTACGGCGCCACCTCGGCGTCATAGGGCGCCATCATCGCCGCGACGCTCGGCCCGCCGTCGTCCTCCAGCCGGACAAAGACGAAGCCGCGCCAGATCTCGACCTCGACCGCGGCGAGCCCGTTCTCCTCGATCCGGAGCGCAGGATAGTCGCCTTTCATCGGCACGCCCGACAGCCGCCCGTCGAGTTCGTACACCCAGGCGTGGTACGGGCAGACCAGCTTGCGCGCGCACCCGCTCGCCCCTTCCACCAGCCGCATCGCGCGATGACGGCAGACGTTGTGGAAGGCCCGCACGATCGTGTCCGCGCCGCGCACCACGAAGACCTGCTCGCCGAGATAGGCGAGCGTGCGCCAGGCGCCGGCTTCGCCCAGATCGCTCTCGTGGCAGACGATCTGCCACGACGGCCGGATCACGCGCGCGCATTCGACATCGAAATACTCCGCATCGGTGTAGAGCCAAGCCGGCAGGCTCCAATCCGCATCGGGATCGGCATAAGGCAGATCGGACGAGCGATGCATCGGAGGTCCTCCCGCGTGATTGTTGCACGAACGTATAACAGGAGCCGATGGTGAGCAAGCGTGCGGCGCCCGAGACCCGCCGTGCCGAACTGGTCGAGGCTACCGCTCGCGTGCTGGCGAGCCACGGCGTCGCGGGCGCGTCGGTGCGCGTGATTGCGGCCGCCGCGGGCGTGTCGCCCGGGCTGGTGACGCATCATTTCGGCGGCGTCGAGCGGCTGGTCGAGGCGACATATGATCATGTCGCGGCCCGGGTGAGCGAGGCGCTCGATGCGGCGGTCGCGCAAGCGGGCGACGCGCCGCGCGCGCGGCTCGCGGCCTATCTCGACGCCAGCTTCGCGCCCCCGATCGCCGATCCGGCGCTGCTCGCCACCTGGATCGGCCTCTGGAGCCTCGCGCAGAGCGGCGCGGCGATGCAGGCCAGCCACGAGCGCCATTATGCCGGCTATCGCGCGCGCCTAGAGGCGTTGCTGGCGGAGGCGGGCGTGGCGGCATCGAGACGACGGCTGGCAGCGATAGGACTGACCGCGCTGGTCGACGGGCTGTGGCTCGAGCTGTGCCTGTCGCCGGGTAGCTTCACCCCGGCCGAGGCGCGCGAGGTGGTGGCAGGGTATCTGGCCGGGGTGTGAACTGCCTGCCGCACTCGGTCCGAGTAACGATGCCGGCGCGTTCGCGACGCTGCCCTCGCGCGCTCGTGGGACCGTCCTCCCCGCCGGCGTCACGGGACCCGCGATTGCCTCCCTACGCGGCGGAGACCGGGTTCAATGAGGCGGCGTTCGTGCGCGTCAGCCGCCTCGCTCCATGGCAGGCTATTTCGCCAGGTCGCCGAACAGCGACACGTAATAGCGGATCCCCGGCGCGATGTTGCGGACCTCGGTGCGCTCGTTGAGCCCGTGGCTGAAGTCGTCGGATTCCTTTATAAAGGTCGGGCTCGCGCCATAGCTCGGCACATGGTGGTAGCGGAACCACATGCTGTCGCTCGCGCCCGCCGACATGCTCGGGAACACGGGCACGCCGGGCCATGCCTTGCCAGCCGCTTTAGTCACCGCCGCGACGAAGTCGGCGCGCATCGGCGACGCGTCGTTGGGCACCGAGCCCTCGCTCACGTCGCGGATCGTCAGCGCGGGCTCGGCCGCCACCTGACGCAGCGTCGCCATGACGTCGGCGGGCTTCACGCCCGGGAAGATGCGGCAGTTGATGTTGGCGGTGGCACGCTGTGGCAGCGCGTTGAGCGCATGCCCGCCGGACACCATCGTCGACACGCAGGTGGTGCCGATCTGCCCGACATAGGCGGGGTCGGCGGCGAGCACCGCAATGGCCTTCTCGTCCCGCGGGTTTTCGGCGAAGGCGCGCATCGCCGCAGCCAGTTCACCGCTCTTCTGCTTCGCCGCCTCGCGGAAGAAGGTACGCGTCACCTCGGAGGTCTGCGGGGTGAAGCGATACTGGCCGATCCGCACCAGAGCGGCGGACAGCTGATTGATCGCATTCTGCGGGCGTGGCGCGGAACTGTGCCCACCGGGGTTGGTGACGGTGAGTTCGAAATCCGCGTAGGTCTTCTCCGCGCCGTTCCAGGTGAAGAACTGCGGTTTGCCATCCTCCCCGAAGCGCCCGCCCCCGCCGTCGATATTGATCACCAGCTCGGCGTTCTTGAACTGCTCGGCGATGAGCGCGCTGGTCTTCATCCGCGTCTCCTCGTCGCCGGAAAATTCCAGCACGATGTCGCGGCGCGGGCGGAAGCCGTCGCGCTTCATCTTGAGCAGCGCAGTGATCGCCACCGCCGCGTCCAGCTTCATGTCGGTGGCACCGCGGCCGTATAGATAGCCGTTCTCCACCACCGGGGTGAACGGGTCGCGTTGCCAGTCGGCCGGCTTGGCCTCGACCACGTCGATATGCCCGGAGACCACCAGCGGCTTGGCGGCCGGATCGCTGCCACGCCACCGCGCGACCAGATAGGCGGTGTCATCGACGGGCGTGATCGACACGTCATCCGCGGCAAAGCCGCCCGCGACGAGCACCGACTTGAGATAGGCCGCGAGTTGCGGGGTCTGATTGCCTGCCCCGGCGACGCTGCGGAACGCGATCGCGCGTTGGGCGATCTCGAGTGCCTGGGCGTCCGAGCCGATCGCGGCGCGCTGGGCGGCGACCGGCTGCACTGCGGCGGACAGCATCGTCAGCGCGAGCGTACCACCGAGAAGAAGTTTGCGCCCGAATGCCATGCCCGATGCCCTTGTCGTTGAACGACGAAGCGTATCGCACGTCGCGGCGGGCGCAAGCATGTTCGCGACGCGGGGCGCACGCGATCGCCGATGCGACGGCGCGCGCCCGCGTGCGGCAGTTCAGGCCTTCTTGGCGCTCAAGTGCGCGCTCAGATGCTTGTTCATCTCGAACATGCTCGCCGACTTCTTGCCGAAAATCTTCTGCAGCTTGTCGTCGGCGTTGATCTGACGCCGGTCCTTGGCATCCTGCAAATCGTTCTTCTTGATATATTCCCACACTTTGCTGACGACCTCGCTGCGCGGCAGGTCGTTCTTGCCGACGATCTCGGCCAGCTCGGGTGAGGGGGTGACCGGCGCGGTGATGCCGCCACGTGCGCCGCCGGTGGCCTTGCCGGTGGCCTTGACCTTCTTCTCGGCCGCGGCGGTTTCGTCCTTGCCGCGCTTCTCCGCTGATCGTGCCATCACACTCTCCTCTTTCCCGCAGAATTGGTTCAGACGGCGCACGGCCGATGCTCTGCACGCCTACTCTGCCCTCGGAGCGAACGCCGCTGCAAGTGAAACGATGCGTCGCGCCTCCCCGCTGCGCGCGTTTGACGCGATAATCGCGTCTTTGTCGGTGAAGGCGGGCTGGATCGGCGGCCCCGCAAGGTAAGTTGACGATTGTGGGCGGAGATTGGCCGAGCGCGCCGGAGGCCGGCACCCGGCGTGATACGACGATCTGGGCCGAGTTCGAGCACGAGCAGCACGGCCCAAAGGCTCTCCTCCGGGAGGAGGTCTCTAGAGCGTCCGCGTCAATGCAACTGAACCTGCGGTGTCGCGCAGAGCCATTCGGGCATCATAGCGAAGGTAGGAGCTTCGAGACTGCCACATCTCAGTGCGACGCTCAGCGTCTCACAGACCGCATATCGCTGGTGGTGAGAGGGACAACTGTGAATGGGTTCTGTATTTGCATGACGGGACACGCGGGCTTCAATGCCTGGCGGCGACCTACTCTTCCACTGCTTA